>RAYY01000023.1 GCA_003611875.1 bacterium D16-56
GCCTGATCGATTATCAAAGCCACAGTGCATATATATATTTAATTATATTTCCCCACCCCGTGAAAAGTAACTACGCTTGTTACCGTTCACAGGTACCCTGTGAACGTAACCGCATATGCCCGTTTAAAATCGCCTGCGGCGATGGGTCATATGCTCTGACCCCCATAACGATACTGGCTCATGGCTAATCAGCAGAGTGATTAGCCATGGTGTGAACAGTAACTTACGCTTCACACTGCCTGGCAAACACAGACTCCCCCTTCACATAGGTGGCCTCTATCCTGCATGTCTCATCCAATACCACTACATCTGCGTCCTTGCCTTCTTCCAGAGAGCCAACCCGGTCATACACCCCGATCAGCTTTGCCGGATTCTCCGTCATAAGAGGCAGAATCTCCTCCAAGGACCGCCCGGTAAACTCCAGCAGATTCAAAAGAGCCTTCCCCGAAGTTAAGGTGCTTCCTGCACGGCTTCCTCCATGTGTCAGGCGGGCGTCCCCGTCTACCACTACCACATCATTGACTCCCAGTTTATAATTTCCGTCCGGAAGCCCTGCCGCCATAATGGAATCCGTTACTGCCACAGCCCTGTCTAAGCCCTTTGTCTTAAGGATCAGCCGCACGGTTCCCGGATGAAGATGGCGTCCGTCGCAGATCATCTCGCAATACACTTTCTCATCCTCCAACACTGCCCCCCAAATGGCCGGCTCATGCTGGTGGAGAAGGCGCATGGCATTTCCTGTATGAGTTGACGCAGCAGCGCCGCCCGCAATCGCCTTCCTGGCCGTGTCATAATCCGCCCCGGAATGTCCAATGGCCACAGCCATTCCCTGCTCACAAAGCTTCGGAATAAAATCCACCATTCCCTCAATCTCCGGAGACACGGTAATATACCGGATCTCTCCTTCTGCCGCCTCCTGATACTCTTTTACCAATTCCAGATTGGGCTTTTGCAGCAAATGCTCCGGCATGGCTCCCTTATACTGCGGGCTTAAAAACGGCCCTTCCAGGTGAATCCCCAAAAGCCGGGATCCTTTATGTTCCATGGATTTCCATTTCTTGTACTCCTCAATGCACCATAAAGTCTGCTCCCTGGTATCTGTAAGCACAGAACACAGCCAGCCGGTTGTTCCCTGCTCCGCATGGAACCGGCAAATCTTTTCATAATCCTCTGCCTTTGCCGCATTCACATCCACCCCCACTGCCCCATGCGTGTGAATATCCAAAAATCCCGGCACAAGCCGCTTTCCTGTCACATCCACCACCTGGGCATCTGTCTCTGAAAGACCTGTCCCAACAGCAGCAATCACCCCGTCCTGCATCCGCACATCTGCCCTCACAAATTCATGGTTCTGGTATACCATTCCGCCTTTTAATAATACTGTCATTGCTTTTAACCTCCTTCATTATGTTTTAACACTTTATTCATCACTTAACCTTCCCACATACTCGGTAAAGGTCAGCGTAATATCTTTATGATCCTGTAAAAGAGTCACCGGAAAGTCTGCTGTGGCGTCTCCGTATCCGGCCCGGCGCACTACTGCCCTGTGCCAGTTTCGAAAACATCCCAGCCGAATCTTTTCTGCATGGGCAATCTCATAAATTCCCACTGTCACACAATACTTTGGCATATCCTCCAAGGCCCCGCCAAAATCTCCGATAGCATTAGCTGCCCTTGTCTCCGGGCTGATAGCCAGTACCCGGGTCTTCTGGGCCAGAAATTCCTCTTTGCTCATAGACGGATCCGCCTCATTAAACGCCACATGTCCATTGATTCCGATTCCTCCAAAAGCAATGTCCACGCCGCCCAGTTCTTCAATCAGCTTCGGCACTCTTTCTACATGATCCGGATCCGGGAAAATCCGCTGCTCCTTTGGCATCACAAGCTCCGGGCGGATCTGAGAATACACCACCCGGTCCATAAATCCCCGAAAGCTTAAAGGATGATCCATGGAAATCCATTTCTTATCATCGTCCAGATATTCATCCATATTAATAAACCATACATTTTTCAGACTGATGGCCTGCTCATTTACCATATCTACGAAATAAGGGTACTGGCCCACTGGTCCCACCGGACAAATCATGACTGTCCGGCGCCCTGAAAGGTTATTGGCCTTGATCTCCTCTGCCATCTGACATGCCATCTGACGAAACACGGTCTCATTATCCTTCAGGCAATACATCTTTATCTTGGGAGCTTTAAGAAGCGTCTCCTTATCATACCCATAATATTCATGTCTCATATCCTATTTCCTCCTTTAACCAAAATCAAAACAAATGAGAGATATTCAGCTCCTGGATCATGGAGACAATCTCCTTTGTTCTGCTGCATCCAAACTTCCGCAAAAGTCCCTTGATCTGCGTTTTTACCGTATTCATTTCCACACACCGGATTCCCGCAATATCCTTTGCCTTTTTCCCGTCCAGAAGAAGCCGCAGAAGCTCTCTTTCTGCTGCCGTAAGCTGAGATACATTGTTAATAAAAAATAAAAGGCTTCTCTCGGATCTCTGAAGACGGCTGTATTCCCGCATAATGGTTTCCTGAATCCGCGCTTCCATCACCGGCTTTCCCTTGTAGGCATTTCGGATATGCCGCAGAATCTCCTGCTCCTGGCAGCCTTTGACTATATAGTCCACAGCGCCTGTCCCCATGGCAGTGATAATGGTCTGATCCGTCTCATGGGCTGTCAGGAAAATAACCTGCTGCCCTTTTCCCTGATCCCGAATCTGCTCCGCAGCAAGGATCCCTGCGTTTACCGTCTCCATTTCAATATCCATCAGCACAATATCCGCATCCTCATTTTTTGCCTTCTCCACTGCCTCCTGGCCGCTTCCTGCCTGCCACACAGCCTCCATATCCTTCTGCTCTCCAATCAGCTCCCACAGATCCTCCCGAAGCAGAGCAAAGTCTTCCACAATCGCCACTCGAATCATAATACGCTTTATCCCCCAAGCCTTGCAAAACCCTGTCTGAGCGTTGCCCCAAACCCTTACAGCCTCATAAACAAGCCACTTCCAGTCTTACTAGCACTAGCCTTTCGAGGCTCATAGCGGGGAATCGTCACAAAAAAACTGCTCCCTTCCCCCGGACGGCTCTCCAGCCTTAACTTGCCGAAATGACTTTTTACAATCTCACGGACATAGTGAAGTCCCATGCCCCAGTTAAAATTTGTATTTTTGCTGGTATAAAACGGATCAAATATCCGCCGCTGCTCTTGCTTTGTAATGCCAGGGCCATTGTCCCGAACCTCAAACCCCACATACAGCCTTTCCCCATGAACCACCAGCTCAAGCCTTTCCTCCATCTTTCCTGACAGCAGACAAGCTTCATGGGCATTCGTGAGAAGATTATATAACGCCTCTCCTAAGTGCTGCTCATCTCCTAAAAGAGACTCCTCCGTACTTCCGGAAACCATCACTTCCACATCCGGATATTTTTTGTAAAACAACATCAAGGTTGTCTCAACAATCTGCCCGGCCTTAATGGGACAAAGAGAAAGGCTGCTTTTCTTAATGCTTTTATAAAGCTCCTCCATCCGCCCTAACATACTCTCATTTACATCATCCAGCATATCTGCATACCCGGTCAGCTTCTTCAGATCCGGATTTTCCCCGGCCAATTCCTTCCGGATTTTTTTACATAACACCCGGTTTGATAAAAGCTGGTTTTTGATACTGTGTACAAATACCGAAACCCCCATGCTGGCCGTATCAAATTTTCTTTGGATACTGACGTCATCCCGGCTTTCTTCCCAGCTAATCATCATATAATTTTTCAAATTCCAAAATCCTAATACCACAGAAACCAAGGTAAATCCTGTAAACAGATACCAGCCCTGCACACTCATCAGGGAATTGGCATACAGCCGCCCGCTGAAACGCATATATTCGGTAGAATAAATCTGATAAACCTGAAGGGGATCCTGGGTGCAGTAAATAGAATACTGCACCGTAACACTTAGGATAAATACCATAATATACCGAAACTGCCTCTTGCTGTAAGGAATCGTCATATCTCTGTATTCATACACTATCAGCCCTACAGCTAAAATCACATAGGCGAATATCCATCCCTGGGTCAGCTTCATCAATACGGTCTGCAGGGCAAACCGGCTTCTTACCACCCGGAAAAAAATATCCGGATAATAGATCACTAAAGTCAGAAACGGAATCAAAAACACAGCTCCCGCACTTTTTTTAAGCCGCATCACTGCGGGGATCATGCTGTAATGAACGGCAATCAGCAGCAGAAACGGAGGAAACAAATAACGTCCTATGGCGATCATATAGCCTAACTGCCGAAGAGGAAAAATCAAATAAGAAAGACGGCGCTGAATATGGGTATCAAAAAACAAAAACATTTTCTGTTCCGGAGACAAACCGCCGGTCTTTGCCAGATAAATGGTGATCCCCACAAACATAAAAATAAAGCTGAAACACAATCCCAGCAAGCATACGGTCTGCTGATCCCTCTTAAGGAAAAAAAGTCCTATGGACGAAGCAGCAAGAAACAAAAGCACGACCAGCAGCATATTTTCCCCCTAACCGAATCTTATATCCACAATCATACCATCAACAAAAGGGGCTTTTACAGCCCCCTTTGCATTCTATCATACCTTTGCTGTCATTTCCCTGCTTTTGGGCGCTCCATTCCACAGCCGGGCACATGCAGGTTTACTTGTTATTCGCCTCATTGGCCTCTTTCATGATGTCAAACAGAACATATTGGTTTACATCTACCTTATCGGTCAGACGCCCGCCGTCAATGAACACCTGCTGCTGATTTTCATAATATTTGGCAATGGTTCCGTCCTCCAGGCCTTTCTTCAGGAAATCACTGGTAATCCCCCAGTTTCCTTCTCCCACGGTTGCCTTCATGGTCTCCCCGTCTACCTCACACTGAGCTGCCACCCATCCGGCCACTTCTTCAATATTGCTGCTGCGGTAATCAGCAGCCTTCTGTAAAGCCCGTGTAAAGCGAACCAGCACGTCGTGATTCTCATCTGCATATTTCTGAGTAGTAATATAGCTGGAAGGGAATGTTACCTCATTTACGAAATCCTCATTGGTAGCAAGCCATACAGCTTTATCGCCCAGAGCCTGATCAATGGTCATGGTTCCCGGAGACCAGGTGGCGCAGGCATCTACATTGCCGCTGATCATAGCTGTCACAATACCATTGGCATCCATCTCCACAATCTCCAGATCATCTGCCGTCATTCCTTCTTTCTGCAATGCCAGATTCAGAATAATCTCTGCAGAGGTTCCGCTGGTAGCCGCTACTTTTTTGCCCTTTAAGTCTGCAATCGTATTAACTCCCTTGTCCTTGTTTCCCATAACGGCATCAGCAAGGCTGGTACAGTCAATCTGGAAAATCAATGCCTCTCCCTCTGCGCAAAGGGCGTGAGCGCCGTGGCCAATCTGAGAAATGTCAATGTCGCCGGAAGCCATGGCTGCGATCTCTGCCGGACCTCCCTGGAACTCTACCAGCTCCACAGTAAGCCCCATTTCCTCAAAGAATCCTGCTTCCCGTGCAGTAACTGCCAGAGACGCGCTTCCCATATTGGGCATATAAGCCACCCGGACCGTAGCTGGTTCAAAGCTTTCTGCCGCAGGCGCTTCCTCTGCCTTTTTATCAGCATCTTCCGCGCCTTCTTTATCTTCTGCCGCGGCCGTAGTCCCGGCATCTGCTGCCGCCGCTGTTGTCGGAGCAGCCGTCTCCGGCGCTTTACTGCCTCCGCAGCCTGCCAGCATGGCTGCTGTCAATGCTGATGCCAATACCAATCCCATTGTCTTTTTCATAAAAATATCCTCCTAAAAAATTATTTTAAAACTTCTGCATCTGACGGAAATCAATTTCAGACATGCTCTGGGGCCGCTTTATTTTCTGACCTCCAGATATTCCTGGTAAACCTCGCCCCATATATAGCTCTTCAGATCCAAAAACGGCATTTCCATCTTCATCTCCTGGGTCCGGGGATAGGGCAGATTAATGTCCACAATCTTTTTCACCCGGCCCGGCCTGGCGCTCATAATAATAACCTTGGTGGCAAGAATCACCGCTTCCTCCACATCATGGGTAATGAAAAAACAGGTCTTCTTCTGCTCCTGCCAGGTCTTAATAAGCTCGGACTGAAGCTGGGTTCTGGTCTGGGCGTCCAATGCGCCAAAAGGCTCATCCATCAAAAGCACCTGGGGATTTACCGCATAGGCACGGGCAATGGCCACCCTCTGCTTCATGCCGCCTGACAGCTCCTTGGGATAAGAATCCGCAAACTGTTCCAAGTCCACCATCTTCAGATACTTCATGGCTGTTTCCTTTGATTCCGCCTCACTGACCCCCTGAAGCTTTAGTCCGAACTGTACATTCTTCAGCACGGTCAGCCAGGGAAACAGCGCGTATTGCTGGAACACCACGCCCCGCTCCGGCCCCGGGCCGGTCACTTCTTTTCCGTCTACATACACAGCGCCGGAAGTGGGTTCTAAAAGACCTGCAATCACATTCAGCAGGGTAGACTTTCCGCATCCGGAGGGTCCGACCACACAGATAAACTCATTTTCCATAATATCAAGGCTGACGCCGTTTAAGGCGACCATATCGCCGCTGCGTCCGCTGTAGATCTTTTCAACCTTATCAATCTTAACTTTTACTGCACTGTTTCCTGCCATCCCGTCAGCTTCCTTTCTAAGAATTTAACCAACTGTTCCATCAACATTCCGATAATACCGATGATTAGGATTCCTAAAAGCACGGTTGCCATATCATAGTATCCCTGAGCCTTTTGAATCATCATTCCAAGTCCTTTGGATGCTCCGGTCAGCTCTGCCGCTACCAGTGTGGTAAGGGAAGCGGAAAGCCCCAGCCTTGCGCCTACCAGAATGAACGGGGTGGATGCCGGAATGACCACCTTGAAAAAAATGTCCTTATCGGAAGCTCCCAGAACCCTGGCTGCCTTTATCAGCGTGGCGTCTACATTACACACGCCCTGATAAATAGTCACAACCAGCACCAGGAAGGATGCAATAAAAATTACAATCACCTTTGCCTTCTCGCCTACGCCTGCTCCGGTAATAACCAGCGGAATGTAGGCCAGCGGCGGAATATTACGCACGAACTGTACCCACGGCGCTACCAGATTACGAAACGGCGCATACCATCCCATCAGAAACGCAATGGGAATGGAAATCACAAATCCCAATGAAAATCCTGCGATAACACGGAACAGGCTGATATAAATATGCGGCCACAACGTTCCGTCTGTCACCTTTGCCACCAGTTTTGAAAATACCTCCCATGGTTCCGCAAATACTACTCCCCCTGCTTCTGTAGATGCAATAAAGATCCACAAAAGCACTGCCAAAATCAGGGACAGACCTATCCAGGCGCTGTCCGGAATCTGATTCCAGAATGACTTGCCCTTTTTCCTTGTCTCCATGTAAACCCCTCCTGTCTTTTCCGCCTTTTGGCTGCTATTTTATACCTGCAGCGTTCCTCTCGCTTTTTATTGCTGAGGATACTTACAGTTTATATGCTTTTGCGAAAAAAACCAGTATGAAATATTTTCATCCCTTTTAAGCTTTCTCCCTTTCTTCTCTCCTCCCTTCGAAATACCGTCTATTACCCGTCTATTCATATTTAACAATATTCCGTTCGCGTTGTCAACAAAAATTCAATCGTTTGCGTATATTTCTCTGGAATTTTTTTAAAAAATTGTGTAAAATATATAATTAGAGAAGAAAAGGAGCACAAAGGCTTATGACATTAAAGGAAATCGCTGCGGAGGCGGGAGTCTCCATTTCCACTGTCTCCCGTGTCATCAACAAAAGCGCCAAATCTCCTGCAAGCCAGGATGTGCAGGATCGGATTTGGGAGATTGTCCGCCGTACCGGCTACACTCCCAACAATACTGCACGACAGTTAAAAATGGGCGGAAAGGAGCACTTAAAATCCTCCCATTCCATTGCCTGCCTTTTTGCCAGAATCCAGGATTCCGAGGCAGATACCTTTTTCACAGTCCTTGCCCGCAGCATCGAAAAAGAGGCATTTAAGCACAATTATATTTTAAAATACACTTTCACTGCCTTTGATGTGGATCATCCCGGCATCTTCCGGCTGATCTCGGACAATCAGGTGGATGGGGTAGCTGTATTAGGACGGTGTGACAAGCAGCTCCTTAAATTTCTAAAGCAATACTTCCAATATGTAGTCTATACCGGACTCAACAATCTGGAAGCCAAATATGACCAGATTATCTGCGATGGCTTTCAGGCGGCTGTCACTGCAGTGGAACATCTGATAAAGCTGGGACATTCCAGAATTGCCTATGTAGGCGAAACGAAAAATGAAAACCGTTATCTGGGATACTGTTCCGCCTTAAATGCCGCTAAGATTCCTTTGTGCCGTGATCTGGTTGTCAATGTCCCCCTCTCCTCAGAAGGGGGATACCGCGGTGCTGACATGATATTAAAAAAGGATTTGCCTGTAACCGCCTTTTTCTGTCCCAATGATGTGACAGCCATCGGCGCCATGCGGGCTGTTAAGGAGCATCACCTTTCCATCCCCCAGGACGTCTCCTTAATCAGCATTGATGATATTGATACCGCACAGTATCTGACGCCCATGCTGACCACCATCCACATTCCTGTGGAGGAGATGGGCCAGATGACTGCCAAGATTCTGATCGACCGGATTGAAGGAGGCCACACACTGCCTATCAAGGTAAATCTTCCCTATTATCTTGCAGGACGAGAAAGCTGCGGAGCCTGTAAGAGAGAACTCCTGCAAACCCGATCCTCCTTGCAAAAATAAAAAAGAAAGGATACACGCCATGATCATCACCATTCATGACCCTGAAACCAACACCACTGCCTCCATCGATTCCTTTGGCGCCCAGCTGATCTCCCTGAAGGATCCCTCCCATAAGGAGTATATCTGGCAGCGGGACCCGGATATCTGGCCCCGCTGTTCCCCCTTACTGTTCCCGGTTGTAGGCAACTGCCGAAACGGCCGCACCCACATTGAAGGAACATGGTATGAGATGGAAAAGCACGGCTTCTGCAAAGAATCCGACTTTACCGTAAAAGAGCATACCTCCTCCTCTGCTGTCTTCTGTCTCACGGACAATGACACAACCCTCCGCTCCTACCCTTATCATTTCATCCTTTCCCTTTCTTATCAGCTCAAAAAGGGAATCCTTTCCCTGGATTACTCTGTAGAAAATCCAGAATCCCGGGATATCATCTACTGTATTGGCTCCCATCCCGGCTTCCGCTGCCCCCTGGAAGATGGAGAGGCCTTTGAAGAATACTTCCTGGAATTTGAAAAAGAAGAAAACACCTGTTCCATGGTCTATGATCTGGACGCCATGGAAATAAATCCTGCCAGACAGGGGATTTCTCTTTCCCACACCCGCCTCCTTCCCCTTTCCTACCAGCTGTTCCGGGAAGACGCCATTTACTTTGATCCGATCCGATCCCGCAAGGTGTCCCTAATTCACGGAAAGACCCGCCGCGGTGTGGAGGTATCCTATCCCGGCTTTGAGACCATCGCCTTCTGGACCCCTTATGGAAAAAATGCACCCTTCCTCTGTATCGAACCCTGGAACGGCTGCGCCATCCGCACCGATGAAGACGACGACCTGCTGCATCGTCACCACCTGCAGACTGTAAAACCCGGACAGACAAAATCCTATCATATGGAAATCCGTATACTATAAAAAACCCGGAAAGCCGATTTTTCTCCACGGCTTTCCGGGTTTTCCCATCCTTCAGACGGTTTCTCCGATTTCATTAGATTTTGGAGCCATGTTCCCTTCTCCGGCACATACATCCTTGATCACCTTCTGGCAAACCACTCCTTCATACATCCTAACACCTGCACCAGCTCATCCTCTTTGATTACATAAGGAACCATGGCATACAGATACTTCAGGAAAGGTCTGGAAAATACTCCCCGCTCAAAAGCAAACTGCTGATATCCCTTCAGAACCGCAGCCTCCTTCACCTCCACGCAGACACAGCCTCCCAGAATACGCACCTCCTTTACCCGTGGATCACAAAAGCCTTCCATTTCCCGCCGGGTTATGTCCTCAATCTTGTGAATCTTGGACATATAGTCCTCTGTTTCGAATAGCTCAATGGATTTAAGTGCCACAGAGCATGCCAAGGCATTGCCCATAAAGGTCGGCCCATGCATCAGAGCGTGATCTGGATTATCATCATAAAAGCCTTCAAAAACCTTTTTGTTTGCCACGGTAACTGCATGTCCCATATATCCGCCGGTCAAGGCCTTCCCCAAAACCAATATATCCGGCAGCACCAAATCCGCCACAAACCGATTGCCGGTGCGTCCAAAGCCTGTCGCCACCTCGTCAAAGATCAGCAGCACCCCATACTTATCACACAGCTCCCTGGCTCTTTTCAAAAAGGAGCAGTCATACATCCGCATTCCGCCTGCCCCTTGCAGAAGAGGTTCTACCAGCAGACAATTCAGCCGGTCATGATACTGTAAAAATGCTTCCTCCAATGCCTCCGTCTCTGTCGGAATATGCTTTACATAGGGACTGACGCCGTAAGCCTTGAGAACAAAATGATAATCCTCATCATCCCCCGCTTCCATGGTCTTAAAAGTATCCCCATGATAGGCATGCTCCAATGCCAAAACCATGGTGCGCTGATCTTCTCCCCGGTTCATATAATACTGCAGCGCCATTTTCAGCGCTACCTCCACCGCCACACTTCCAGAATCGGAAAAAAAGCAATAGTCCAGGTCTCCCGGCAGCCAGCTCTGCAGCTTCTCGGAAAGCCTCTGCACCGGCTCGTGGGTCAGCCCGCCCAGCATCACATGGGAAAATTTCTCCACCTGGGATATGAGCGCCTGGTTTAGCTTTGGATGCTTGTAGCCATGGATCACGCTCCACCAGGAGGAAACCGAATCAATCAGCCTTCTCTCTCCTGTATCCAGATAAACCCCCTCAGCATCCACAATCTTCCAGGGCTCCTTCATGGTTTTCATCTGTTCATATGGATACCAAATCATTCATCTTCCTCCTCGTACAATGATTTCAGCAGCTCTACGGAAATATCCAATTCTTCGTCGCCGTCCCTGACATATGCCACTGTCTTCACCCCGGTCAGATACTCACACATCCTTCGATTGTCCTCGTGAAGCACATTGCCCGGCTCATAATGATTGAAGATGATCCCCTTGATCGGAATCTTCTTTTCTTTCATATAGAACACCGTCAACCCAACATTATTGATGGTGCCAAGTCCTGCATCCGCTATGATCAAGCATCCCAGATGGCAAGCTTTAATAATATCCTCAAGCCAAATCTCTTTCTCATCAAAGCAAATGGGACATAGGATCCCGCCCGAGCCTTCCATCGTAACAAAGGAATACCCAGCACAGACCGCGTCAAATCCCTTTTTCACCTGCTCCATCACCACTGGATTGCCTTCCATCCGGGATGCCAAATGAGGAGACACTGCATTTTCATAGACATAAGGGCACATCTCCTCCAATGGCTGACAGATTCCCGACATCTCCTTCACTGTCACTGCGTCCCCGGGAATCAGGCTCCCGTCAGACTGACGCTCATTTCCACTCATGGCTGCCTTATAATAAGCAGCAGAAACACCGCTCTGATGTAATTTTTTCAAAATCAGGCCAGCCACATAAGTCTTTCCTATATCTGTTCCCGTTCCGGTGATAAACAGCCTTTTCGCTGGTTTTCTGCTTTGTCCTTCTTCCGCCCTCTGACCTTGGGCTGTGCTTTGCTCTATGCGTTTCTCACTGCTAAATTCTTCCCCTTGATTCTCATGATTACGTTT
Organism: bacterium D16-56; assembly: GCA_003611875.1. Classification (GTDB taxonomy): domain Bacteria; phylum Bacillota; class Clostridia; order Lachnospirales; family Lachnospiraceae; genus Brotaphodocola. The sequence goes on from RAYY01000023.1 coordinate 11,835, forward strand.
ACTCATCTTCCCGTTTCACCTCATACCCCAATTCCTTCAAAAGCTTTAAATCCGTGTCCACCGTAATCCCTGCCGTTGTCAGCATGTCCCCGGAAATAGCGGCATTGGCTCCGGAGCAAAAGCATCCTCTTCCCTTATCCATTATCAGCCCCCGTCCTCCTGCCAGGCGGATATCTGCATCCGGCAAAATAAAGCGGTATACTGCCACGATTCGCCGCATATCCTCTGCCGTCAGTTTTTTGTTCTCTCCAAAAGGTGTGCCGGGAATCGGGTTAAGCATATTGACAGGAACACTTTTTATGCCCAGCTCCCGCAGGGTAAGAGCCATATCAATCCGATCCTCCACGGTCTCTCCCAGCCCCATGATTCCTCCGCTGCACACAAACAATCCGGCAGCCTGCGCGGCACGGATGGCACTTATCTTGTCCTCAAACGTATGAGTGGTACATATATTGGGGAAATTCCTACGGGAGGTTTCCAGGTTATTGTGAGCGCGGGTCGCTCCGGCTTCCTTTAGCCGGATGTACTGATCCTCATTTAGAAGGCCAAAGGAAATGCATACCGCAATTTTCGTCTCTGCCCGGATCTTCCGCACCGTCTCACACATCTGGTCAACCTCCTGGTCTGACAGCCGCTTTCCCGAGGTGACAATCGAATAGCGGAGCACCCCTTGCCGGTCATTCTGCCTGGCCTGTTCCACAATCTCCTCTGTTCCCAACAGCGGGTATTCTGCCGCGCCGGTATGGTTGTGGGCCGACTGGGCACAAAATCGACAGTCCTCTGAACACCGTCCGCTTTTTCCGTTAATGATCGTACACATATCAAACCGATTGGAACAGAAATGCTCCCGAATCTCATCTGCCTTCTCACACAGCTCCTCCAATGGCTGTTCATACAGCCATAAAGCTTCATTAGAAGAAATCATTTTTCCGTTTAAAACTTCCCTGCCTAATGTTCTGATATCCATCCTGATATCCTCCCTGATCTCCATCTCAAACCGCAATTCCTTTATCCGCAGCCTTTGCCTGCATTATATCCGCTCTGCCTTGATAACAGGAATCATCCTTTTTCCAAGAACCGCCCCTAGAATACACAACACAATATCCCCCGGCACTGCCAAAAGAAAGCAGTATAAAAACAACGGCCACAATCCAATTGGTGTTCCCAGATAAAAGTTGCTGATCCAATAATAATAAACCATGCCCAGCAAATACACAATCCCCAACCCAATAAAATTCGCTGCCAGCAAACGGGGATAACCAGGATTTCCCTTACCGTTGGCAATCACCCCTGTTGCATAAGCCCCTACTGCAAAGCCGATAATATAGCCAAAGCTAGGCTGGAATATGTATCCGATTCCCCCTCCCTGCGCAAACACAGGAAGCCCGGCCAGCCCCAGAAGAATATATACACATACAGAGATACACCCTAACTTTCCCCCCAGAAGCAGCCCGGCCAGCATGGTAAACAGATACTGCAGGGTAAACGGTACCACAGGAATCGGAATCTTGATAAACGCCCCTGCTGCAATCAGCGTTACAAACATGGCACATAATACCATATTTTTTGTCTTGTCCCTTCTTATTCCCTGCTCATTCACTTTTTGGTTGGTTTTGATCATTTTTCATTGCCTCCTTTAAGAGTTATTCCGTCCTTATATGTAACCAGATTTTACTAAATGCCTCGTACAAATCATAACCGAACAGCTCCTGATTGTCAACCTATTTTTATTAATGGTTTACAATTAGATCATTTTTCCTATACCCCTTGTGTTCCCTGCATCTCCCGTTCCAAAACCACCCTGCTCCTCTTCAAATATTTATAAAACATCTCCGCCGCGATTCCCCTTCCCCGCCCCTCATCCGAAATCATCTGTATAGAACGCTTCGGAATCCTGCAGCCTACAGGTATCTGCACCAGCTTCCCTTCTTCCAGGGAAGACCATGCCATCCTTTCCGGCACAAACCCAATTCCCAGATTATGCTCTATCAACGGCAGCAGCAGACTGGATGTGGCCACCTCCATATCCGGATCCTTATCTATCTTATGCTCAATCAAAAAATGCTTGTACAGCTCATAGGTAGCGCTGCCCCTTCCCAAACCAATCCATGAATACCTGGCTAGATCCCTTAATTCCAAAGGCTCCCTGCACAAATGCCGATACTGCACACCGCCCACCAATATATCCTCATAATCCAGCACCTTTACACAGGAAACCGTTTTGGGCATATCATAGGGAGCCGTAATCACTGCAAAATCCAGCCTGCCCTCAATCAGATATTTCACGGTCTCCGGTGTGCAATGATTATGGATTTTAATTTTGACTGCAGGATATTCTGTCTTAAAATCACCCAGGAATTTTAGGAGGAAAAGATGAATAGCTGTCTCTGTTGCTCCGATTTCCACCGTACCGCACTTCAGCGAGTCCTGCCTGCAAAGCTCCTCCTGAGCATTCAGCAAATGACGATAAGCAATTTCCACATGAGAATAAAGCTGTTCCCCCTCATTTGTCAGACTGACTCCCCTTGCCTCGCGGATAAACAGCCTGCAGTTTAGCTGTGTTTCCAACAGCTTCATCATACGTGTCACATTGGGCTGGCTGCTCCCCAATGCCGCTGCTGCCTTTGTAATATTCCTGTACTTTGCCACATAATAAAAAGCCTTGTAATACTCAAAATTCACATCCATATATTTTTTATATTTCTCCAATAAATTATATATATTTTTCATATCATTCAAACAGTATTATAATAGGATGTTGTCAATAAGTAAAGAAAAATGGTTTGCCAGAAAGGATCCCCACTATGAACAAAGATTTAACCGTAGGAAAAGCAGAAACCGTATTGTGGCAGTTCTGCCTTCCGCTGTTTGGCAGTATTATTTTCCAACAGCTATACAATATTGCCGACAGCCTGGTAGCAGGCAAATTTATCAGTGAAAATGCTTTGGCTGCAGTTGGAAACAGCTATGAGATCACCTTGATCTTTCTTGCCTTTGCCTTTGGCTGCAACATGGGCTGTTCGGTGATCGCCTCACAGCTATTCGGCGCAAAAGAATATGGCAGGCTGAAAACAGCCGTGACCACTTCCTGTATTTTCAGCGCAGCTCTCTGTGCAGTCCTGATGCTTTTCGGCATTCTCGGGTGTACGCCTCTGCTGCACTGGATCCGAACCCCGAACGAAGTATTTGCAGATTCCAGACTGTATCTGGATATCTATGTATGGGGACTTCCCTTTGTGTTTTTTTATAATATTGCAACCGGCATTTTCTCTGCATTAGGCGACTCTAAAACACCCTTTTACTTTTTAGCCGCATCCTCCACCTCCAACATTGCCGTGGATATTTTGTTTGTAAAGGCATTCCATATGGGAGTGGCAGGCGTTGCATGGGCAACCTTTCTTTGTCAGGGAATCAGCTGCCTTCTGGCTGTCCTTACCGTCTTGAGACGCCTTGGGAAAATTCCGACACCGTCAAAACCGCCTCTGTTTGACTGGTGGCTTTTGAAAAAAATTTTAGTGATCGCCATTCCCAGCATTTTGCAGCAAAGCTTTATCTCCATAGGAAATATTATGATTCAGAGTGTGATCAATGGCTTCGGCGCCTCTGTCATGGCAGGCTATTCTGCTGCAGTAAAGCTGAATAATCTGGTCATTACCTCCTTCACCACAATCGGGAACGGCATTTCTAACTTTTCGGCACAAAATCTGGGCGCCCGCCAATACGGACGCATCCGGGAATGCTTTCATGCAGGTCTGAAAATGGTGTGGCTGCTGTGCATTCCGTTCTGCATCCTTTACATCCTGTTTGGCAGATATCTGCTCCTTCTGTTTATGGAGAAGGAATCTGTGGGAGCCTTGATGACAGGCAGGCAATTCTTGTGGATTTTGTCCCCGTTTTATTTTGTAGTGTCTTCCAAATTGGTGACAGACGGCATTCTGCGGGGCATAAGCGCAATGAAACAATTCATGACCGCCACCTTCACGGATCTGATTTTACGAGTGATTCTTGCCTGCCTTCTTTCCGGCTGGACCAATTCCGCTCTGGGCATATGGATTGCCTGGCCGATAGGCTGGACCATTGCCATGACCATGTCCGTTCTCTTTTACCGAAAGGAATACCAAAAAATCTCCCTATAAGCCTCCATGCGCCCGGCAGCCGACGCGCCACCGTCCCATGAAAGTCCGGCGGGCGCACTTGGAATACCTGATTAGAATCGCCTCCGGCGATGGAACTTTCACAGTAAACAAGGAGCCGGCATTTTACCGGCTCCTTGCTGTCAGCTTTATGGCTGCTCCTGACTCTCTATGGCTATTCCCCCATGATCCATCTGGTACCGCCGATAAACCTTGGGTCCATACATAATCCCCATCAGCACAAAAAATAAAATCACCAGGGCAACGCCCCTCTTCCACCCATAGGGCTCCCAGCCTGACTTCTTCGGCCCCTTTTTTTTCACGGGCTGATAATCCATTTTTTCCGGCACAAACCTGAGATCCAGCTTATCCTTTCCGGTTGACCGGGAATGAATCCACTGAACCGCATAGGGCTTATTACACTGACCGCATATCCCCATATTGGAATTATTTGGGTCAATCTCCAGCTTTCCCCCACAAGAAGGGCATTTTATGTCCGTCATTTTCCCATCCTCCATCGTTTCCTTCATTCTGTGTATGCTTTCCTCTACGCTGTACATGCTTCACAGCATTCTTCCACCCCTTTCCTACTGTTTCCCATAAACCCGTTTGTAAAGCGCTTTCACCTCATCCATCCCTCCGACGGCATCGTACTCTTTCCCTTCATAGATAAAATGGTGATCCGTAATGATCCTTGGGTTGTGCTCTCCTATGGTTTTCACAATCTCTAAGCTGGCCTTCTCCGGAGGACTGGTCCAGCAATAGACCCAGTCTCCATGTAATGGATAAGCAATCAAAGCCCGGTCATATCCCCCGTCCGCACAGAGCATTTTTTTCGTGTAAAGGCAGGCCACAATATCTTCTAGCCGGAATATACTAGGCTTTACCCCCGGAAGCTTCACATAATTCGCTGTGATAAACCCCATTTTTTTCAGGCTGTTGGCATCCTTCCCATTGTCCAAAGACAATAAGACTACTCCCGGCTGCTTAAACTCCTGGTCGATCTGGCGCAGATCCTGCTCCTTCATGTCAGTCTTTTTCATATAAGACGAGACCCATTCCCTTTCCCTTTTCTTCTGCATAAAAATCCCAAGCACAATCAGCAATACACTAGGAGCCATGATAACCAGCGCCATCACCATAGCCCGCTCTGCCCCCATCATGTTAAACAATGCGGCTGTCAGCATAGCGCCAATCCCAATCAGCATAATCCCCATGGCAATCAGCCCCTTGCCTGCTCCTGCCACGCTGTGCATGTACTGAAGCACACTGCCGTTTTTTGCCATTTTCCGCTTCAGACTGCTCTCTGGTTCAAATACCATAATATCTTCCTCCTGTTGTAGACACAATAAGTTTTACAATGATTATATCTTATTTTCTTTTGCAGGACAATCACATTCCCATGAAAGCTTCATCAAAAAAAGCCAGTCAACCAGATATCTCATCTGTGTTGACTGGCTCTGTTAAAAATCAATCATACCATTCTATTCGTTTTTCAGATGTGCGGCGCACTTTTACCCCACATACTTCTCCAGGGTCTTTCTCACGGCTCCTGGTTCAGCCATCATCTCCTCAAAATACCCGATCACCTTGTCCGCCAGACCGCACTCATACAGATCCACGCCAAAAATAGTCGTATCGGAAAGAACCGGACGAAGCTGCTCTCTGTCCACTGGCTTTCCAAGCTCCATCCCTGCCAGCCGCTCCTTCATCGCCGGAAGCAGCGGATCCGGACTGATCTCAAATGCTTCCCCTGCATCATTTACACCGATCAAATAACGCAGCCAGCCTGCCTGCACCAGCGGAATCAGCTTCAGCTCAGAGGCTTCTCTGTCTTTGGAAGCCATATAAGCCTTGATCGTCTCGCCAAAGCGGATCGACAGCTTCTGAGACGTATCTGTGGCAATCCGCTGAGGCGTATCCGGCATGAACGGATTGGGGAACCGCTCCTTTAACACTTCATCCAAAAACTTCTTCGGATCAATCACCCCCGGATCCACCACAAAAGGCATTCCCTCCTCATGGCTCATCCGGTCAATGAACCGGCTAAGCTGGGGATCCTTCATTTCCTCTGCAATCGAGGTATATCCCAAAATACATCCATAAACTGCCAGGCAGGTATGAAGCGGATTTAAGCAGGTACACACCTTCATCTTCTCCACCTTATTAACAATGTCCCGGCTGGTAATAATCACGCCTGCATGCTCCAAAGGCGGCCTGCCGTTGGGGAACTGATCCTCAATCACCAGGTATTGAGGCTTCTCTGCATTGACAAAAGGCGCCACATAAGTATGCTTGGAAGTGACAAAGGGACTGATTCCCTCCACTCCGTCTGCAAGAAGCTGTTCCTCCACCACCGGATGAGGTCTGGGTGTGATCTTGTCAATCATGCTCCACGGAAATGCGATCTGCTTCTCCAGGTATTCATAATCATCCTGAGAAATCTTCCCCTTATCCAGCCATGCCTTGGCAATCTCCATCACCGCTGCCTGCAGCTTCTCCCCATTATGAGAGCAGTTGTCCATGCTGACCAGGGATAGAGGCTTTTTGCAGGCCCGTCCCCGCTCAATACACATCGCCGTAAGCTGGGCCATAAAGGTCTTACAGTCTTTCGGCCCTGCCTCCATATCCGCTGCCACTGCCGGAACCAGCTCATGATCTGCATTTCTGAGAGAATATCCCTTCTCTGTGATGGTAAAGGACACCATCTGCAGGCTGGGTTCTTTCATCACCCCTTCCACCTGCTCCCTGTCATGAAGCATGGTCAGGCTGTCTGCCATGGATGCCACAATCTCTTTATCCAGCTTTCCGTCCGGATTTAAAGTCACCCCAATGGTCAGATTATCGTAAGGACGGAAGCATTTGGTGATAATCTCATCATCATACCCTTCGCAGCACACGATCCCTGTATCCATCTCCCCCTGCTCAATCAGCCTCTGACAGATCACTGCCGGAAAGATACGAAAAATATTACCAGATCCAAAATGCATCCACTGAGGTCTCTCTGCCGTATTCTCTGCAATCTTTACCGGGTCATACTCCGGAAGGTGATATCCCTTCCAGTTTTCCTTGTTTTGAATTGACTTTAATGAAAGTTCCAAACCTTTGTCTCCTTTCGATTGCCTTACGCAATCCTCCTTTTCTGATTTCCGTGCGCCGTTGCCTTTGTTACCCTTCTCTATTTTTAGAAACCGCTCCGCTCTCCAAGGGATTCTTTCCTGCTTCGCTTTATTTTTCCAGCTTTTCCAGCATATCCCAGCATCCCCATAGATACATGATTCCCAACGCACGGTCGTATAAACCATAGCCCGGGCGGCATTCCTCACCCCACAGATGCCTTCCGTGATCCGGTCTCGCATACCCCTTATAACCGCAATCATGATAAGCCTTCATGATATCCAGGATTCCTGTATCGCCGTCACAGTCCCGATGGGAAGCTTCTGTAAAATCTCCGTTGGAGAAATGCTTTACGTTCCGGATATGGGCAAATGCAATCCTGTCACAGTAGGTGCGGATAATATCCGCCACATTGTTCTTCGGGTTGGCGCCTAAAGACCCGGAACACAGACACAGGCAGTTGTGGTCATCATCCACCATGGACAGAAAATGCCCAATGGACTCCTTGTCTACCAGAAGACGGGGCAGACCGAAAATATCCCACGGCGGATCATCCTGATGAATAGCCAGCTTGATTCCGGTCTCATGGCAGGTAGGCATCACTGCCTCCAGGAAATACTTCAGGTTTTCCCACAGCTTCTCCTTGGTAACAGGGCGGTATTTCTCAAAAAGCTCGTCCAGCTGGGCCATCCGCTCCGGCTCCCAGCCCGGGAAGGTCATGCCGTGAAGGTTTTCCAGAATATACTTAGCCATCTCCTTATAATCATCCTGGATTTTGGACTTTTCATAAAACAGGGCTGTAGAACCATCCTCCATTGGATGGAACAGATCCGTGCGGGTCCAGTCAAAGATCGGCATAAAATTGTAAGTAACTACTTTTACCCCAAACTTAGCCAGATTTCTCAAGGTTTCCTTATAATTCTCAATGTACTGATCTCTGGTAGGCAGACCGATCTTAATATCATCATGGACATTCACGCTCTCCACCACATCCATATTAAATCCGGCTCCCTCAATCTGCCTGCGGGCCTCCTCAATCTCCTCCACGGTCCATACCTCTCCGGCCTGCTTATAATGCAAAGCCCATACCAGCCCGGTCACACCCGGAATCTGCTTGATCTGCTGCGGCGTAATACTGTCATTTCCTTCGCCGTACCAACGAAACGTCATCTGCATAATAATTTCTCCTTTCTTTTTACATCTTTCCCATTATGCGGGGGTTCCCATTATGCCAAATCTTCCCACTATGCAAGCCCGGCCATCATCGGTAATCCCATGCTCAAAAACGGCACGTAGGTCACAAGCATTAAGCCGGTTAAGATGGCTATATAATACCAGACCATATAGGGTATGGTCTTGGCCAGGGTACTGTCTCCCACCTTGATTGCCACAAACAAGGTATTCCCCACAGGCGGGGTGATGTTTCCGATACAAAGATTATACACCAAAATCAGCCCAAAATGAATAGGATTCATGCCAAAACTTTTCACAATGGGAAGGAACAAAGGGGTAAAAATCAAAATCGCCGGCGTTACATCCATAAAAGTTCCTGCAATCAGCAGAATCACATTCATAATCAGAAGGATGATAATGTAATTGTCAGTCAATCCCAGCAAAGCCGCAGACACTGCCTGGGGAATCTGCAGAAATGCCATGACCCAGCCCAGAATATTGGAAACGCCGATCAAAAATACCACCATACCACTCATCTTGGCACTGTCCACCACAATCTTCCAAAAAGACTTTACCGTAATATTCCGATAAAAAATCCCCAGCACCAGTGCGTAAACCACTGCAATGGCTGATCCTTCTGTGGCAGTGAAAATACCTCCCACGATTCCGCCGATTACCACCACGATCAAAGATAAAGCCGGAATCGCACGCAGGGTGCATACCCCAAGATTTTTCCAGTCATATTTCCCCTCGCTTCCGCCGTAGCCCTTGCGTGTTGCCAAAATTACTCCCACGATCATACAGCACACTGCCCACAGGATTCCTGGCACATAACCTGCCAGAAACAAAGCTGCCACCGATGTGCCGCCGGAAGCCAATGAATAGGTAATCAAAGCATTGGACGGAGGAATCAGCAGACCGGACGGGGCAGAAGCTCCATTAGTAGCCGCACACAAGCCCTGGTCATAGCCCTGTCTTTCCTCTCCTTCCTTCACCATACTGCCCACTGCTGCTGCAGCCGCTGAAGCCGAGCCAGAAATCGCGCCAAACAAGGCATTGGCTCCTGCGTTGGTCACTAAAAGCGCACCGGGAAGCTTTCCCAAAATCGCCATCACAAAATCTACCAGCCGCTTGGCAATTCCGCCCTGATTCATCAGATTCCCTGCCAGGATAAAAAACGGAATCGCCGTCAGGCTGAATTTGCTCATACCTACAAAGGTTCTCTGGGCTGCCGTCACCACCGACACATCCAATGGTACCGTCTGAAGGATGACCACCAGAGAGGAAATTCCAATAGAATAAGAAATCGGAACGCCCAGCACCAGCAGTACTAACAATACAAATAAAATCAAAAATAAAGATTGAATTGCCATTTACGCTGTCCCCTCCTTCTTTTTTATAATATCCGTCATATTCAGTACCGTATACACCATATTTAAAACACCGCAAAGCGGAAGCACCACATAAAACACGCCAATAGGAACCCCCAAAGATGACGTCATCTGTCCCATTGCCAGGTTGGCAATCTGAAAACCACCATAAGCCAGAATGATTGCAGAAAACAAAAATCCAATCAGCTCAGCCAGACAAAGCAGCAGCTTCTGCAGACTGGGACTGCACTTTTCCACCACAATGGGAATATTCATGTGGCCTCTCTCCGCAGTGACCAGAGAAGCCCCTAAAAGGCTCATCCAGGCAAACATATAGGATACCAGCTCCTCTGACCAGGAGGATGGATTATTCAGCACATAACGGGTTAATACCTGCCAGCAGGTTAAAATTACCATCACAAGAAAGCTTGCCCCGGCCAGCACATTTAAAAGCTGTGTCAATAAATCACGAAGTTTATTCATTGTCCTGCACCTCCTTCCGAAGCGAAAGTCTGGTTATGTACCTGAATGGCATCATAAAAGGGTTTCAGGTCCGGATACTGCCCCAGTACAGACTGATGCATGGGAAGACAGATCTCCTGGAATGGGGCTGTGTCAGGATAAAGGAACTGAACCCCCTGCTCATTCTCAGCCTTGTTCTTTGCCGCCTCCACTGCTTTGGTCCACTCTGCACGCTCCACCTGATTCACCACCTGAAAGCCTTCCTCAAACACAGCCCGGTCCTCAGGTGAAAGCCCGTCCAGAAAAGCACAATTTCCGATCAAGATGTCCGGAATCATCTGGTGCATATCATAGGAATAAAACTTACATACATCTCCATGTCCGTTAGAGGTCAGAGCCATCTCATTGTTCTCCGCGCCGTCGATGATCTTGGACTGAAGCGCTGTATACACCTCACCAAAGCCCATGGGAGTGGCAGAACCGCCCAAAAGCCTCATCATCTCCACATTGGTAGGAGACTGCTGTACACGGATTTTCAGTCCCTTTAAATCTGCCGGAGAATTGATGGGGGTAGAAACCGTGTAAAAGTTCCTGGTCCCTGCATCAATCCACGTAACAGCCTCAAATCCGGCCTTTTTTGTAGAATCAAAAATCGGCCCGGTAATAGCAGGGTCATCCATAGAAGCATGATAGGCTTCTGCCGATGCAAACAGATAGGGCATGTTGAACAGCGTGTAATTATCCGAAAATGTCTCTAAAATAGAATTGCTGGCCACACAAAAATCAATGGCTCCCGTCTGTGTCAGCTGCACCATATCCGTCTGAGAGCCTAAAAGCTCACTGGGATATACCTCCACATTGTACCGGTCTCCCAGCTTGCTCTCCACATAGCTCTCAAATTCCAGCAGCGCCACATGGGTAGGATGGTCTGTCGCCTGGTTATGGCCGATTCGAACAATCCTTTTGCCATCCGAGCCGCCTCCGCATCCCGTAAGAACAGATGCCATGAGCACTGTGCCTAAGGATAAGGCCAATGCCCTGTAAAGTCCTCTCATATCTGCTTTTCTCCTCTCTCTTTTGAATCTGCCTTTTTCTCTTTTTCTGCGCAGAAAATCTGCTCCCCGGAGCATCCGTCCTTTTTGTTTTTTCTGACAGAAACAAGGCGTTATTTTGTTCCGAAACCAGTTCCCCAGTAAACCGTCATACGCCCGGCGGCTGACGCGCCGCCAATCATGAAAGCTTGGCGGGCGCATTTGGCATACCTGATTTTAAATCGCCTCCGGCGATGGAACTTCTGCAGTAACAGATTGCCGACACTCATGATTCTATTAAAAGATTATACCATTTTTTTGGCAATTTTACCTGGTACATCTTTCTTGAAATATGGTAAATATTGCTGTATAATACAAATATCAAGAAATAATGAAAGGTTTTTTATCAAATATGTATATTGATGAATTTACCCACCGTCAGATCATGACGGAGCGCTTTTATGAATACCATCATTACCGCAACGATAAGCCCCCTATGATTGATTTCCACCAGCATGTCTTTTATGAAATCTACATTTTTATTTCTGGTGATGTAAATTATATAATTGAAGGACGAACCTATAAACTCCGTCCCGGCGATATCCTGCTGACCAATAACAGCGATATTCACCGTCCGGAGATCGCTCCTTCCCAATTTCCTTATGAGAGGATCATTATATGGCTCAACCATGAATTTTTTGACAGGCTGCGAGATATCGGCGAAGATTTAACCGCCTGTTTTCAAGATGCCTCCAACCGGGACTACCGCCTTTTCCGTCCTAATGAAAGCCAGATGATGAAAATCCAATCTGCCTGCCATACCATTGAGCAGGAACGCACCAGCAGCCGTCTGGGGAACCGGGTCATGGCTTACTCCTCTATTATGGAAATTCTGGTGCTTCTCAGCCGGGCATACTATGAGATCTCTGATTCTGCCCGTCAGGATGTTATGGAAAATGAACATATTAACCAGATCGTCGCTTATATTAACAATCATTACAATGAGGATCTAACCCTAGATTACCTGGCAGAACAGTTTTATCTGAGCAAATACCATTTAAGCCGTCAGTTCAAACAGTTTACCGGTCTTTCCCTCTATCAGTTTATCATGAAGAAACGACTGACCATTGCCAGAAATATGCTGATGTATGGTAAAACCGTGACAGAAGCCTACACGGAATGCGGCTTTAATGATTATTCCAATTTTTTAAAGGCCTTTAAACGGGAGTTTGGCGAAAAACCAAGTGATTTTATGAAAAATAAGGAAACTCTTAAAAGCATATCCGAGAACAAATATCCAAAAAACAAAAAGTCTGCCCAATAACACAAAACAGGGGCTGCACAGGCAGCCCCATATAATTTCTTATCGTCACCACAGCTCTGATCAGTGAAATCAAAACTGCCTTATACCAACTCCAGAAGTACTTCCATAGCGCCGTCACCCTTACGCTGACCGATCTTCACGATACGGGTGTAACCACCGTTGCGGGACACGTACTTTGGTGCAATCTCATCAAACAGCTTTGCAGGAAGATCCACAGACTTGGTATTTTTCTTTCTTCCTGCCGGAGAAGCAGGAACCTCTGTCACATCGTACAAAACCTTCAGCATCTGCCGTCTCGCATGAAGTCTGGAAGGCTTATCCTTCTTGATCTCCTTCTGAACCTCATCATAAACCGTTACTTTTCTGCCGTTTTTTTCCTCTTTGACTCTCTTGCCGTCCTTATCCTTGCGGGGAACCTTTGCAGTGACAGTAACCGTCTCAAAATTGTCCTTCTCTTTTACTGCCATGGCAATCAGTCCTTCGGCAACCTTACGGATCTCCTTTGCTCTTGCCTCTGTGGTACGGATTTTCCCATGATATAGCAAGGACGTAACCTGACTGCGGATCAATGCTTTTCTCTGACTGGAAGTTCTTCCCAGCTTTCTATAACCTGCCATTTTATTTTCCTCCATTTATCCGGAGTGCGGTTTGCGCCAATCGGTCTTATCAAACCACAACTTCCCATTTCTTTTTACATACCCGGCGCTGCATCATCGGCCTTACGCACCCGGCACAGAAAATATACTCGCAAGCATACCTATTTGTCAAAGGATCAAAAACTATGCTGAAATTATGAAAGTATATTGGCAAAGCATTCAGCTCACGAGTATAACAGCTTTATTGTGAGAAAAAATCATTCCTCACTGGGGTTTAATTGCAATCCCAGCTCTTTTAATTTGGCGAGAACCTCTTCCAAGGACTTTCTTCCTAAATTGCGGACCTTCATCATATCCTCGGGAGTGCGGTTGCACAGCTCCTCCACAGTATTGATGCCGGCGCGCTTTAAGCAGTTGTAGGAACGGACAGAAAGCTCCAGCTCGTCGATATTCATCTCCAGAACCTTCTCTTTCTCATTGTCCTCCTTCTCCACCATGATCTCGGCAGTCCGGGCGTTTTCAGAAAGGTCAATGAACAGATTCAAATGTTCACTTAAAACCTTTGCCGCCAGACTTACCGCCTCATCCGGAGCCAGCGTCCCATTGGTGTACACGTCTAAGGTCAGCTTGTCATAATCAATAACCTGTCCTACACGGCTGTTCTCGATCGTCATGTTAACCCGCTCTACCGGCGTATAGATTGAATCAATGGCTATAACGCCAATAGGCAGTTCTTCATTCTTATTTTTGTCTGCGCTTATATATCCACGGCCCTTGGAGATAGTCAGCTCCATATAGAACTTACTGTCCGTACCGCCGCTTAGGGTGGCGATCACCTGCTCTGGATTCATGATCTCAATATCCGGATCCGCCTGAATATCAGCGGCAGTGATCACGCCCTCACCCTCAAACTCAATATAAGCGGTCTTAACCTCATTACTGTCACTGTTGTTCTTGATTGATAAGTTCTTGATGTTCATGATGATCTCAGTCACATCCTCCTTGACTCCGGGAATGGAACTGAACTCATGCAAAACGCCTTCGATTTTTACCTGACTGACTGCAGCACCTGGCAGAGAAGAAAGCATAATCCTTCTCAGGGAGTTACCCAGTGTGGTGCCATAGCCCCTCTCAAGCGGTTCCACAACAAACTTGCCGTACTTCTTATCATCTGAAATTTCAACAATCTCAATGTTTGGTTTTTCAAAATCGAACACGATTATAGCCCCTCCTTTTGGGTTCGTCTATCGAGGGAAACTCCATCCTAAACTTACTTAGAATACAACTCGACGATAAGCATTTCTTCTACCGGAACATCAATTTCTTCTCTGGTCGGCAGTTCCTTCACAACGCCGCGCAGATTTTCCTGATCCACGTCCAGCCATGCCGGGATCAGACGACCGCCGGTCACCTCCAGGACGGCCTTGTATCTCTGAGAAGACTTCGCTTTCTCCTTTACCTCAATCACATCACCTGCTTTTACCAAGTAAGACGGAATGTTGACACACTTTCCATTTACTAAAATGTGCTTATGATCCACAATCTGGCGGGTCTCCCGTCTGGTGCGGCCAAATCCCATGCGGAACACCACATTATCCAGCCTTCTCTCCAACAGGATCAGCAGGTTCTCACCAGCCTGACCACCCATCTTCTCTGCCTTCGCATAGTAATTCCGGAACGGTTTTTCCAGAACTCCGTAGATAAATTTGGCTTTCTGCTTCTCACGAAGCTGCATCCCGTACTCGCTTACTTTTCTGTTCGCTCTCTTCAGTTCTCTTTTTGACTTTTTGCTGATTCCCAAGCACATGGGGTCCAAACCAAGGGATCTGCATCTTTTAAGAACAGGAACTCTATCTACTGCCACTTTTCGTACCTCCTATTAAACTCTTCTACGTTTTGGCGGACGGCAACCATTGTGAGGAACCGGGGTTACGTCCTTAATACTGGTTACTTCAATACCGCATGCGGAGAGCGCACGGATTGCTGCTTCACGGCCCGAACCGGGACCCTTTACCATAACGTCAACAGACTTCAAACCATGTACGATAGCTGCTTTGGCAGCAGTCTCTGCAGCCATCTGAGCTGCATATGGAGTAGATTTCCTTGAACCTCTAAATCCCAGACCTCCGGCACTTGCCCAAGATAAGGCGTTGCCCTGTACATCCGTCAACGTCACAATGGTGTTATTGAAGGATGACTGGATGTGTGCCTGTCCGCGTTCAACGTTTTTCTTTACGCGCTTTTTCGTCACTTTTTTACCAGTGGACTTATTCTTAGCCATTTTAAACTAACCTACTTTCCTTGATGTTGCCCTCTTTTTCAGGGCATAATAGTATACCTTCAGGTGATTCCTTTGATCTTGATTCACTGCACCTCCGGGAAAGCCTTCCCCGAAAGCCCTTGATCCCTGAATCTTGTTCCTGTTTTTAAAACATACAACTTGATTCGTGTGAATACTATCCTTATTTCTTCTTGTTCGCTACGGTCTTCCGCGGTCCCTTACGGGTTCTCGCGTTAGTCTTGGTCTTCTGTCCGCGAACCGGCAGACTTCTTCTATGGCGGATTCCGCGATAGCAGCCAATCTCCTGCAGCCGCTTAATATTCATGGCGATCTCTCTGCGCAGATCACCCTCCACCACCTGACTGTCAGCAATCACTGCTGCGATCTTCCTGACCTCATCATCCGTCAGATCCTTGACGCGAGTGTCCGGATTCACGCCTGCTTCCGCCAGAATACGGTTAGAACTGGTTCTTCCGATCCCGTAAATGTAAGTCAGGCCGATCTCAACACGTTTCTCTCTTGGTAAATCAACTCCTGCTATACGAGCCATTTGCGTCGTACACCTCCTGTTCTTCCTTCATTAACCTTGTCTCTGCTTGTGCTTAGGATTTTCACAGATTACTCTGATACTGCCTTTGCGCTTGATGATTTTGCATTTCTCGCAAATCGGTTTCACTGATGATCTCACCTTCACGGCAAATCACTCCTTTCCTCTAAGCTGTCCTGTTTTTAAGGACATACAGGGATACTCCTGAGTATTTCCTCTAAGCTGTCCTGTTTTTAAGGACATACAGGTACACTCCACCCTGCATCTTAACAAAGTTGCCATAACATTATATCACTGTCCACTTTTAAATGCAAGCATTTTTTACTTTTTTTACCTTATTTCAGCCACAAAAAGTAACAATTCACGGTACAGCCAACAACGTAGCCTGAGCTGCTGCCTGTACCCCGGAAAACCCTAAAAGAACGTCGGCGCTTAACAAACTGAGACGCTTTTCTCAGTAAATTTAGCGTCCGCTGCGTTCTGTCCGAAGCGAAAGCACGTTTTCCGGGGTACAGGCAGCAGCTCAGAAGGCCCCTTTGCTCTGCTTCTATTTATCTCTCCAAATAATCCTCCCCTTAGAAAGATCATACGGCGACAGCTCAATCGTCACCCGGTCCCCCGGAAGAATCCGAATATAATTCATCCTCAGCTTTCCGCTAATATGTGCCAGAACCTGATGCCCATTTTCCAGCTCCACCTGAAACATGGCATTCGGAAGCTTCTCCACCACGGTTCCCTCAATCTCAATCACATCTGCTTTTGACATATGCTTACCTCCTGAATACGCAACGTATCTATCCAACTATTCCTTAACTCACGGCCACAGAATTTTAATAGCAGGCAATCATCCATGATTCTGCTCTCTGCACTTCACATAATCTCTCAGCCGGGTATAAATCTCATCATCCGTCACAGGGAATCTTTCCACCACCAGGCAGTGCGCTGCCTGAATATGCTTTTTATTTTTCTTCTTCGGTTTTTCCTGGCATCTTCTCCTCCCATCTGCCAGAAAAACCCAATCCCCGTCCACAGACACAATAACATAGTACTGATCTTTATCATGTCCGGCAAGAGATCTTGCCGGACATCCTGGTTGATAATCCATCCTGTTCACCGTCCTCATAGCCGGGACAAGATCTCCGGTTCTCCCCCTGTAATAAGAATCGTATTCTCATAATGGGCAGAAAGAGAACCGTCATCCGTCGCCACGGTCCAGTTGTCATCCAGCCATACTACATCCGCACGCCCCATATTGATCATCGGTTCAATGGCAAGGGTCATACCGGGACGCAGCCGTATCCCCTTGCGCTTTTGGGAAAAATTCGGCACCTCCGGATCCTCATGAAGGGCTCTGCCGACTCCATGCCCTACCAGATCACGAACCACCCCATAGCCAAAATGCTCTGCATATGCCTGAATTGCCGAGGAGATATCATTGAGATGATTGCCGGCTCTTGCATATTTGATTCCCTCAAAAAAACACTCTTTCGTCACCTGAATTAATTTCTCTGCTTCCGGCCGGATTTTGCCCACAGCATGAGTTCTTGCTGCATCGGAATGATATCCATTGTAGATCACCCCTGCATCCAGACTGACAATATCCCCCTCGTGGAGAATCCTGTGCCGGTCGGGAATACCATGAACCACCTCGTCATTGACTGACACACAGATAGAAGCCGGATATCCGTTGTAGTTCTTAAAAGACGGAGCGCAGCCATAGCTGCGGATCATGCGCTCTCCTGCCCGGTCAATATCCAGGGTGGAGATTCCGGGCTTTATCATTTTCCCCAGCTCCTCATGAACCCGGGCAAGAATCCTCCCTGCCTCCCGCATCAACTCAATTTCTCTCTCTGACTTAATGGATACTGACATAATTTACGCCCCCAGAACCGCTACAATGTCCTGAAATACCTGATTCAGTTCCTTGGTTCCATCTACCGTCACCAGAATTCCCTGCCCCTTATAATAGTCGATCAAAGGCTGAGTCTGATCATGATAGACTGTCAGACGCTTCTGAACGGTCTCCGGCTTATCATCATCCCGCAAAACCAGCTTATCCTGACATGCATCACACAAACCCTCTGCCTTCGGAGGATTAAATTCGATATGATAGGTAGCGCCACACTTCAGACAAGCCCTTCTGCCTCCCATCCGAGTAACAATCGCCTCATCCGGCACATCCACATCCACTGCAAAATCCATTTTTTCCCCGCGCTTTTCAAGAGCCTCTGTCAGGCTTTCCGCCTGCGGAATCGTCCGCGGAAATCCATCCAGCACGTATCCGTTCTCACAATCTGCCTGGCTGATCCGATCCAGCAGCATCCCAATGGTTACATCATCCGGAACAAGCTGCCCCTGATCCATGTAGAATTTGGCCTTCATTCCCAGCTCCGTGCCGCCTTTGATATTGGCACGAAAAATATCACCGGTGGAAATGTGCGGAATCCCGTACTTTTCAGCAATTTTCTTAGCCTGAGTACCTTTTCCTGCTCCAGGAGCTCCCAACATGATAATCTTCATTTTTTCCTCCTCCTTCTTATAAGGTTATGCCCCTCACTTACGCTCGGCAGCAAGTCATCGGAAGACAGCGAAACATCGATCGCGTTTCATGCTTCCCTAAACATTCTATATGAAACCGTATAGCAGAAAAAGCTGCCGCCCATGATTCTCCTGCGCAGCAGCTCTCCCAGCTCATCCTAATCGTTTAAAAATCCCTTGTAATTCCGCACAATCACCTGAGACTCAATAGCCTTGATCGTTTCCAGAATTACACTGACAATAATAATCAGGGACGTACCTAAAAATGACAGGCGGCTCACACCGAACACACCGGAAATCATAATCGGAATCACACTGATAATTATCAGCCCCACAGCGCCGACAAAAATAATATAGCTTAAAATCTTTTCCAGATATTCTGAAGTTGGTTTCCCCGGACGAATCCCCGGAATGAAACCGCCGGATTTCTTCATATTATTTGCTACTTCCAGTGGGTTAAAGGTAATGGACGTGTAAAAATACGCAAAGAGAACAATCAGCACAATATATATGATCAACCCTACGGAATACCAGGGCATCTCCGGACGGAACCAGGAAGAAGAATTAAGCATCATCAAAATCTTACCTGGAATTGTACTGTAATCCGGAGTAAAAAATTGTGCGATCACAACCGGAAATGACAAAATGGAAGACGCAAAGATCACCGGAATTACGCCGGCGGTATTTACTTTTAACGGAATATGAGAAGACTGACCGCCTACCATCTTCCTGCCTACCATCTTTTTCGAATACTGCACCGGTATCCTGCGTTCACCATCCTGCAGATATACCACAAACACAACCATAGCTACTGCCACGGCCAGCATCATCAGCACGGCCACCACCTGCACGGCAATAATTCTGCCGTTCATAAAGGTATTGTATAAGGTACTGACATCCTGGGGCAGAGAGGATACGATATTAAACAGCAATACAATGGAAATTCCATTTCCCACGCCCTTCTCCGTAATCCGCTCACCAATCCACATTAAAAATGCACTTCCCGCAGTCATCGTCAGCACAGCAATAATCACCAAAGAAGCTTTTCCTAAAAATCCCTGGTCGTTATAGCCAACCAGCAGACCCTGACCTCCGAAACCAACCGCCATAGCAGTAGATTCCACCAAAGCCAGCACTACCGTCAGATAACGGGTGTACTCTGCAATCTTCTTCCTGCCATCCTCACCCTCCCGCTGCATCTCCTCCAGCTTTGGAATCGCAATCGTCAAAAGCTGCATAATGATCGAAGATGTGATATACGGAGTAATGCTTAGCGCCAATACAGACATGGAGGTAAAGGATCCTCCTGTCATGGCGTCAAAAAAGTTGAATGCATCGCCGCTCTGCTTTGCAAAAAAGTCTGCAAAATAGGAGGTGTTCACTCCGGGAATCGGAAGCTCCGATCCGAAGCGAATCACCACCAGCATCATGAAAGTATAAAGAAGCTTTTTACGTATCTCCTTATCCTTCCATGCATTTCGGAGTGTCTTTAACATATTAGATCACCTCGCAGGTTCCACCTAAAGCCTCAATCTTTGTTTTTGCACCCTCGCTGAATGCATCTACTTTTACGGTCAGCTTTTTGGTTAATTCTCCATCACCAAGAATCTTGACGCCGTCTCTTGGATTCTTGATGATACCGCACTCCATCAGGGACTCTACCGTAACCACTGCATCATTATCAAAACGCTCCAGGGCGCTTACATTGATTGCTACGATTTCTTTAGTATTGCGGTTTGTAAATCCTCTCTTTGGAATACGGCGGTACAGAGGCATCTGACCACCTTCAAATCCGGGTCTTGGAGCACCGGAACGGGCTTTCTGACCCTTATGGCCCTTACCGGCAGTTTTGCCGTTGCCTGAACCATGACCGCGCCCTCTCCTGAAATTATCGCTCTGTTTGGAGCCGGCAGCCGGTTGTAAATTCGATAAATCCATCACATTGCACCTCCTTACTTCGGTAGTTAGACTTCTTCTACTTTTACCAGATGTTTCACATGCCAGATCATGCCTCTGACAGCATCATTATCCGGCAGCTCAACGGTCTTATTAAGCTTTCTAAGGCCCAAAGCCTCCACCGTCGCCCTGTGCTTAGGAACTGCCCCGATGGGGGATTTGACTAATGTCACTCTTAACTTCTCTGCCATTTTATTCTCCTCCTTAGCCCACAATCTCATCTACGGATTTGCCGCGCAGTCTCGCATACTCCTCCGGAGTTTTAAGCTGGGTCAGTCCCTGAATCACGGCAAGAACCACATTGGTTTTATTGTTGGAACCTAAAGACTTGGCACGGACATTCTTGATTCCAGCCAGCTCCAGCACGGCACGAGCCGGACCGCCTGCGATGATACCAGTACCTTCCGGGGCCTTCTTCATCAGTACGCTGGAACTGCCGAACTGAGCAAGAATGTCATGGGGAATACTCTGGTTCTCATCTACCGGAACTTCCACAAGATTCTTGGCTGCAGCCTCTTTTCCTTTGCGGATAGCCTCCGGCACCTCTCCGGCCTTGCCTAAGCCTGCACCTACATGGCCGTTGCCGTCGCCAACCACTACCAGAGCAGAGAATCTCATGGTACGGCCGCCTTTAACGGTCTTTGATACACGCTTGATTGCTACTACATTGTCATTTAACTCTAACTGACTTGCGTCAATAATTGTACGCTTCATGCTGCTCTCCTCTCTACTAGAATTTCAGACCGGCTTCACGGGCCGCATCTGCAAGTGCCTGAATTTTACCCTGGTAAATGAAACCGCCCCGGTCAAATACAACCTCCTCGATTCCCTTCTCCAGCGCCCTCTTAGCGATCAGAGTTCCAACATAGCTGGCAGCAGCCACATCATTGGTATGTTCCAGTTCCTCTTTTGCCGCCTTCTCCAAGGTAGATGCTGCTGCCAGAGTATTGCCTACAGAATCGTCAATAATCTGCGCATACATATGATTGTTGCTTCTGAACACAGCCAGACGCGGTCTCTCTGCAGTTCCTGCAAAGCGGTTACGTAATCTGGTATGTTTTTTTACGCGAACTTCATTTCTTGATTTCTTGCTAACCATTTTCGCACTCTCCTTAATTATTTCTTACCAGTCTTACCAACTTTACGTCTGATTGTCTCGTCAGCGT
Source organism: bacterium D16-56 (assembly GCA_003611875.1). Taxonomy (GTDB): domain Bacteria; phylum Bacillota; class Clostridia; order Lachnospirales; family Lachnospiraceae; genus Brotaphodocola. Next base: position 33,529 of record RAYY01000023.1, read on the forward strand.
ACTTAATTCCTTTGCCCTTATACGGCTCAGGTCTTCTCTTGTCTCTGATTTCGGCAGCGTACTGGCCAACCTTCTCTTTATCAATACCTTTTACCGTAATCTTATTCTGCCCTTCCAAGACGGTCTCTAATCCTTCCGGATCCTCCATCTCAACCGGATGAGAATAACCCAGGTTTAAGGTTAATTTCTTTCCCTGTTTGGATGCGCGGTAACCGACGCCGTTTACCTCAAGAACCTTCTCATAGCCGTTGGTAACACCAACTACCATATTGTTGATCAGGGTTCTGGTAAGACCGTGAAGGGATTTCATCTTCTTTAAGTCATTGGGTCTGGTTACTACAATATGTCCATCTTCTTCTTTGATTGACATTTCTGTGGGAAGTTCTCTCTCCAGAGTCCCCTTTGGACCTTTTACAGTCACTTTATTATTCTCCGCGATCGTCACGGTCACACCTGCCGGAATCGCGATTGGCATTCTTCCAATACGTGACATGCCATTTTACCTCCTACTTAAATTTTCGGAAAAGACTTGTGCGCCTTTTCTGTTTTCAGTTGATTATTTTTATTTGTGCTGTTAAGTTGCTTTTGCAGCTGCTCCTGCATCTGCACGTCACTCAGCTAAACTCATCCTTCACCTACGGCTCGGCTTCGTTAAAGTTCGTGACGGACCTCGCACTAAGTTCAGCCTTTGCCTGCGGCTCGGCTTCACGAAGCTGCTTTCGGCCTACCACACAAATGCCAGTACTTCGCCGCCTACACCTAACTGACGGGCCTGCTTATCTGTCACCACGCCCTGGTTTGTAGAAATGATAGCGGTTCCAAGACCGCCTAAAACTTTCGGCAGGTCCTCTTTATTCGCGTACACACGCAGACCTGGCTTGGAAATTCTCTTGATACCGGTAATGATCTTTTCATTCTTGTCAGCGCCGTACTTTAAGGTAATGCGGATTGTCTTAAATGCGCCGTCCTCGACGATATCATATTTCTGAACATAACCCTCCTTTACCAGGATGTCGGCAATCGCCAGTTTCATCTTGGATGAGGGTACGTCTACTGTATCATGCTTAGCAGTATTTGCATTACGGATTCTTGTAAGCATATCTGCGATGGGATCACTCATTGTCATGGTAGATATTTTCCTCCTTGATTATAGTGCTGATTTTCACGCGCTTTGCGATAGTCCGTTCTGTCTGTAAGATTTTCAAAGAAAATACATCCGGACGCCGCGGACGGCCTTTTCTTCCGCTTTTACGGTTATCTTCTGCCATACGGCAAAAGAACCTTCAAGCCGTTAAAGGTCACCAGCTTGCTTTCTTAACGCCAGGAATCTGTCCCTTGTATGCCAGCTCACGGAAGCATATACGGCAAATCCCATACTTTCTCAAATATGCGTGCGGACGTCCGCAGATTCTGCAACGATTGTATTCTCTGGTGGAGAATTTCGCCGGACGCTGCTGTTTAATCTTCATTGAAGTTTTCGCCATGGATCATTCCTCCTGTTATTTAGCAAATGGCATATTGAATAATGTCAAAAGTTCACGGGCTTCCTCGTCAGTCTTGGCAGTGGTAACAAAAATAATATCCATACCCCTTACCTTGTCAACTTTATCGTATTCAATCTCCGGGAAAATCAGCTGCTCTTTAATGCCCAGTGCATAGTTTCCTCTGCCGTCAAAGGCATTGGGGTTCACGCCGCGGAAGTCACGGACACGTGGCAGCGCCAGGTTGATCAGACGGTCTGCAAACTCATACATTTTCTCACCGCGCAGGGTAACCTTACATCCGATCGCCATTCCCTCTCTCAGCTTAAAGTTTGCAACAGACTTTTTCGCCTTGGTGGTAACTGCCTTCTGGCCGGTGATCAGTTCTAAGTCACGGACTGCAGAATCCAGAATCTTGGCATTATCCTTTGCCTCACCCACGCCCATGTTGACCACGATCTTATCCAGCTTGGGAACCTGCATGATGTTCTTATAACCAAATTTTTTCATCAGAGCGTCAACCATCTCGTTCTGATACATTTCTTTTAATCTAGCCACTCTTACGTTCCTCCTTATCAAAATCAGTCAATGACTTTGCCGGTCGCCTTGGCAACACGGACCTTCTTGCCATCTTTTACCTGAAATCCGACTCTCGTGGCTTTCCCGTCTACAACCAGCATGACATTGGAAATATCCATGGGGGCTTCCTGACGAACGATACCGCCCTGAGGATTGCCTGCGCTCGGCTTAGAATGCTTTGTCACCATATTGCAGCCCTCAACGATCACCCTGCCGTCATGAACGTGCAGCACTTTGCCGGTTTTATCTTTATCTTTTCCTGTGATCACCTTTACCAGGTCATCTCTCTTAATTTTATGCACGGTCCATACCTCCTTACAGTACTTCTGGCGCTAGGGAAACAATCTTCATAAACTGTTTCTCACGCAGCTCTCTGGCAACCGGTCCAAAGATACGGGTGCCTCTCGGGGTCTTGTCGTCCTTGATAATCACTGCTGCATTCTCATCAAACCGGATATAGGACCCATCCTTCCGGCGGGCGCCCTTGACGGTACGCACTACAACGGCCTTTACCACATCGCCCTTCTTTACAACGCCGCCTGGTGTTGCATCTTTGACGGACGCGACAATTATATCACCAATATTCGCATATCTTCTCGTGGAACCACCCATAACACGGATGCAAAGAAGCTCTTTTGCTCCGGTATTATCGGCAACTCTCAGTCTGGTTTCCTGCTGAATCATGCCTGCCAACTCCTTTCAAGGTATATTACATTACTTCGCCTTCTCAATAATCTCCACCAGTCTCCACCTCTTATCCTTGGACAAAGGTCTGGTCTCCATCACCTTTACGGTATCACCTGCGCCGCACTCGTTCTTTTCGTCATGGGCTTTCAGCTTTACAGTCTTTTTCACGATCTTACCATACAAAGGATGCTTCACATGGTCCTCGATAGCAACCACGATTGTCTTATCCATCTTATCGCTAACGACTTTACCGACACGGGTCTTTCTCAGATTTCTTTCCATGTCTTAAATCTCCTCTCTTTCACTACGTTGACGGGTTTGTTCACTCAACTAAACTCACACTTAATCGGGAAAATACATCCTCGCTTTGCTCGGAGTATCTGCTTCCACACTAAACTCGCAAACACCTCGTTAAGTGTTCCATGCATCGTGAACGACCTCGCACTAAGCTCATCTGTCGCCTTCGGCTCCGATTCGCTAAGCTGCTTTCGGTCAAGCCAGCTTTGACTTTTCTGTGATAACAGTCTGAATCCTGGCGATATTCTTACGGACCTCTTTAATCCTGCTGGTATTGTCCAGCTGGTTGGTCGCATTTTGGAATCTCAAGTTGAACAGTTCTTTCTTGGCAGCTACCAATTCTTCCTGCAGTTCTGCAGCCGTTTTACCCTTTAATCCTTCTACGAATTTATTAGTCTTCACTGTTATTCACCGCCTTCTAAATCTGCTTTAGCAGCAATCTTACATTTGCAGGGCAACTTATGCATGGCAAGACGCAATGCCTCGCGGGCTGTCTCCTCAGGAACGCCTGCGATCTCAAACATCACTCTGCCCGGCTTCACAACAGCTACCCAGTACTCCAATGCGCCCTTACCAGAACCCATACGGGTCTCGGCAGGCTTTGCTGTAACCGGCTTATCCGGGAAGATCTTGATCCACACTTTACCGCCACGCTTGATATAACGGGTCATGGCCACACGGGCTGCCTCAATCTGGTTAGATTTGATCCAGCAGGGCTCTGTTGCCACCAGACCGTACTCACCATAGCTGATGGTATTCCCTCTCATCGCCTTGCCCGCCATGCTTCCGCGGAACTGTTTGCGGCGCTTCACTCTTTTTGGCATTAACATTATTTATCGCTCCCTTCCTTGTTTCCTTTCGCAGGAAGTACTTCGCCCTTGTAGATCCACACCTTAACGCCAAGCTTGCCGTAGGTTGTATCTGCCTCAGCGAACCCATAGTCAATATCCGCTCTTAAGGTCTGCAGCGGGATAGTACCCTCACTGTAAAACTCGGTACGGGCAATATCAGCACCGCCCAGACGGCCGCCCACAGCAGCCTTGATGCCCTTTACGCCGGCCTTCATGGAACGTCCCATGGTAGACTTCATGGCCCGGCGGAAGGATACACGATTCTCAAGCTGCTGCGCAATGCTCTCTGCCACCAGCTGTGCATCGCGCTCTGGTCTCTTGATCTCCTTAATGTCAATCAAAAGCTTTTTGTCCGTCAGCTTCTGGACCTCGCCTTTCAGCTTTTCAATGGCAGATCCGCCCTTGCCGATAACGACGCCCGGCTTTGCTGTATAGATAATGACCTTCACTCTCTCGGAAGCTCTCTCAATCTCAATCTTGGAAACTCCTGAATCAAACAGCCTCTTTTTCAGGAATTTACGGATATTATAATCTTCAATCAGACAGTCGGCGAAGTCGCCCTCTGCGTACCATTTGGAATCCCAGTCCTTGATAACACCGACTCTCAAGCCATGCGGATTAACTTTCTGTCCCATATTTGCCTCCTATCTTTCATTCAGCACAACGGTGATGTGGCTCATTCTCTTCTCAATTCTGTAAGCTCTGCCCTGTGCTCTTGGTTTTACTCTCTTCATGGTCGGTCCCTTGTTGGCGTAGCACTCCTCCACATACAGCCTGGAGCGGTCCATACCATTGTTGTTCTCGGCGTTGGCTGCTGCCGATTCCAGTAATTTCTTAATTAAAGTAGAAGCATATCTGGGATTGTAGGTGACAATGCCAATCGCAGTCTCCAGATCCTTACCCCGAATCGCGTCCAAAACGAAACACGCCTTCTGAACGGATACGCGGGCATAGGATAACTTGGCAGACGGCCTGGTGTCCTTGTTGGCGTTTCTTTCTCTCTTAATCTGACTTCTATGTCCCTTAGCCATTGCTAATAACCTCCTTTCAAATGCGGTGATTACCGTTTGGATTTCTTCTCGTCTTTGCCGTGGCCCCTGTAAGTTCTGGTAGCGACAAACTCGCCCAGCTTATGGCCTACCATATCCTCAGTCACATATACCGGAACATGCTTTCTGCCGTCATGGACTGCAATGGTATGTCCAACCATCTGAGGAAAGATGGTAGAACGGCGGGACCAGGTCTTGATCACCTGATGCTGGCCTGAAGCGTTCAATGCATCAATCTTTTTCAACAGATGTGCGTCTGCAAATGGTCCTTTTTTTAACGAACGTCCCATAGGGTTTGATCCTCCTTCAACTATTTGATCGTCTTGCCATCACGTCTTCTGATGATGAGCTTATTGGACTGTTTATTCTTCTTCCTGGTCTTAAGGCCCAGTGCCGGCTTACCCCATGGGGTGCTCGGACCCGGACGGCCGATACCGGTCTTGCCCTCACCACCTCCGTGGGGATGGTCGTTGGGGTTCATGACGGAACCGCGGACCGTAGGACGGATACCCATATGACGTTTTCTTCCTGCTTTACCGATATTGATCAGGTTGTGCTCCCCGTTGCCCACCACACCGATGGTAGCGCGGCATACGATAGGAACCATTCTCATCTCGCCGGAGGGAAGTCTCAAGGTGGCATACTTGCCTTCCTTTGCCATAAGCTGCGCCGCATTGCCTGCGGAACGCACCAGCTGTCCTCCCTTGCCCGGATGAAGCTCAATATTATGAATCTGTGCACCTACCGGAATATTGGCCAAAGGCAGACAGTTGCCGGTCTTAGCCTCTGCGGTCTCGCCGCTCATCACCTTCATTCCATCAGTCAGTCCGGCCGGAGCCAAGATATAGGACTTGGTTCCGTCTGCATAGCAGATCAAAGCGATGTTGGCGCTTCTGTTGGGATCATACTCAATGCCGATCACGGTTGCCGGAATGCCGTCCTTTGAATTTCTCTTAAAATCAATGATTCTATATTTTCTTCTGCTGCCGCCTCCGCGGTGTCTTACGGTAATCTTCCCCTGGTTATTACGTCCTGCATTCTTTTTTAAAGAAGTGACCAAAGACTTTTCCGGTGTGGATTTGGTGATCTCACTGAAGTCTGAGCTGGTCATGTGTCTTCTGGACGGTGTATATGGGTTATAGGTCTTTATTCCCATGACTGTAAACTCCTCTCGTCTTGTCTGTTTCGCCCTGTTTTTCCGGAGGGCCTTCCGATAAAATTCAAATCACAGCTTATTCTGCATCCTTCAACGCATCCGCGTGTATCCTCTGTCACAACGCAAGGCTGCGCTGTATCATGCAGACCCTTTGTCAATCGACTTACAGCCCTGCAAAGATCTCGATCTCCTTGCTGTCCTCAGTCAGCTGGACAATAGCCTTTTTCGTCTTTGCAGTCTTGCCGAAAACCATGCCTCTTCTTCTTGTCTTTCCTTCACTGTTCATGGTATTGACACGCTCCACCTTTGTTCCCGGGAACATCTTCTCGACAGCCTCTTTAATCATGCACTTGTTGGCTTCCGGATGAACCAGGAAGGTATATTTTCTATCAGACATTTCATTCATGCTCTTCTCGGTCACTACCGGTTTGAGGATGACATCGTAGTACTGAATGTTTGCCATTATGCGTACACCTCCTCAATGCTGGCGACGGCAGCCTTGGTAGCTACCACGGTATTATATTTCAAAATGTCGTATACATTGATTGTGTTGACATATGCGGTCTTTACATCCGGAAGGTTCCTGGCGGAAAGAACCACATTGTCACTATCAGCGCCCACTACTACCAAGGCTCCTGACACGTTCAGATTATCAAGGACATTTTTAAACTTCTTGGTCTTGATCTCGTCCATCTTCAGCTCATCCAGAACAAGGAACTTGTTCTCCTGTACCCGGCTGGTCAGAGCAGACTTTAACGCAGCCCTCTTTTCCTTCTTGTTCAGGCGAATGGTATAATCTCTCGGAGTCGGAGCAAATACAACACCGCCGCCGGTCCACTGAGGAGCCCTGGTAGAACCCTGTCTTGCATGACCAGTTCCCTTTTGGCGCCACGGCTTTTTGCCGCCTCCGGATACCTCGGCACGAGTTTTTGCCTTCTGTGTACCCTGACGTTTGTTGGCAAGCTGCGCCACCACTGCCATATGCACCAGATGCTCATTCACCTTAACGCCAAACACGGCGTCGCTTAACTCCATGGTGCCTACTTCCTTGCCTTCCATATTGTAAACAGATACGTTTGCCATTTTTGTGTGTTCCTCCTTTCCTCGGTCGGTCCGCGCTTAACGGCTGACCTTTACGGTTTCTTTCAGTGTCACCAGAGACTTCTTCGGCCCTGGTACGGCACCCTTCACCAGAATCAGGTTGTTCTCGGCATCCACCCGAACGATCTCCAGATTCTGCACAGTCACCTTCTTATGGCCCATATGTCCAGGCATCCCTTTGCCCTTGAACACACGTCCGGGAGTGGTTGCGGAACCATTGGAACCCTGATGGCGGTGGAACTTGGAACCGTGGGTCATGGGGCCTCTGTGCTGGCCGAACCTTTTCACCGCACCCTGGAAACCTTTACCTTTGGAAACAGCGGTTACATCCACCTTATCTCCGGCAGCAAAGATATCCGCTTTAATCTCATCCTTTACGGAATAATCCTCTGCATTCTCAAAGCAAAACTCTCTTACAAATTTCTTGTAGGCCACGCCTGCCTTGTCAAAATGGCCCTTCACCGGTTTTGTTACCAGCTTTTCCCTCTTGTCAACAAAGCCGACCTGTACGGCCTTGTAGCCGTCGTTCTCCTCAGTCTTCACCTGGGTCACTACACAGGGACCAGCCTGCAGAACCGTCACCGGAACCAGGACTCCCTGCTCATTGAAGATCTGGGTCATTCCGACCTTTGTAGCTAAGATCGCTTTCTTCATTTTTCTTCCTCCTTACAGCGGATTGCCTGCGGCGGCAATCATACTAAAGCTTATTTTTGTTTCATCTTAATATCGATATGCACACCCGCCGGCATCTCCAGCTTGGCCAAAGCATCCACTGTCTTCTGGCTGGGGGTGATGATATCAATCAGTCTCTTGTGAGTCCGCTGCTCGAACTGCTCACGAGAATCCTTATATTTGTGTACTGCCCGCAGGATCGTAACCACTTCCTTCTTGGTGGGCAGCGGCACCGGTCCGCTCACCTGAGCCCCTGTCTTCTTTACGGTCTCGATGATCTTGCCGGCAGACTGATCGACCAGCTGATGGTCATAAGCCTTCAATGTGATTCTCATTACTTGACTTGCCATAAAAAAAGTCGCCTCCTTTTCGCACTTTTGGATTAAGTACGACAAGCGGTGACTGTACACTTCTCCGTGTGTGTCCTAAAAGACCTCACACTGCGTTGCTGCATACGGATACTGCAGTTGTTCAATTGGTACAGTGACTTGTCGTCAGTTTCCTAACTTGACATTCGCTCCACGGAAAACCCGTCTCGTATAAATGACGGCAACCTCGCGCTTCATCGCTATCATGTCACAGCTTTCCTATATTATCACGGATTTTTTGGAAATGCAAGTACTTTTTGGGGAAATAAAATAATTTTTTCCCGTCTTTCCCGCCTCTCTGCAATCGTAAGAGAATCGTCAGAATAAAATACGGAAAATTGGGTTGAATAATCAGCTGTAACTTGCTAAAATGGAAATCACTCTGGAATATACAGGAAAACGCAATTATGGGTTAAAAGGAGAAACATTATGAGAAAACGTGGTTTGGCAATCCTTGCCTTTGCTGCGGTGATAACTTTTGGCAGCACCGGCATCTCGGCAATGGCAGAGGGCTGGGCCCAGGAGGGCGGAAACTGGGTATATTACAACGCCTCCGGAACCCGTCTTTACAATGGATGGCGCAAAGGCGGAGACGGATACTGGAGATATCTGAACAGCAGCGGCGTCATGGCTGTCAACTCCTGGGTGGACAATGACGATTACTTTGTAGGTCCTGACGGAATCATGTACGCAAACCAATGGCTGCAGGTAGAGCGCAGCAACTATTACGGCGGCGGTTATGACTGGTACTACTTTAACCAGAACGGAAAATGCGTCAAAGAAAAATGGGAGAAGATCAACAACAACTGGTATCACTTTGACGACTCTGGCGCCATGGAGACCGGATGGATTCAGGATAATATGTACTACTGTGACGAAAACGGCGTTATGGTTACCGGATGGCAGAGGCTGTTTTCTCCTGACGAAGATGATGACGATTATTATGAGCCTGGCCCCTATGCAGAGGATGAGAACGACGGCAGGCACTGGTATTATTTTTCCACCAGCGGAAAAAAGATCGTTCCCAGTGAAGGAGACGACGGTCTGAAGCTGAAAAAAATCAACGGCGTATATTACAGCCTGGCAGAGGACGGCGCCATGCAGACCGGGTGGAGCTGTGCCAACGGAACCGAGTCGGATAATATTGAAGATTACCGTTTCGTGGATTCCAGCGGCCAGGTACGGGTGGGGTGGTATTCTACAGAACCGCCGGAGCATTTACAGGACCGTTATGAACATGATGTAGAGTGGTTCTATTTTTCTAATAAAGGAGTTCCCAAGGCAGGACCGCCCAAAGGCTCTGCCAAGTCCAGCGATCTGGTGAAAATCAACGGCAACACCTATCTGTTTGACGATAACGGTGTTCCGGTATACGGCCTCCAGAAGATATTTACGGATAAAGAGGAATCCGAGTACACGGCATATTACTTCGGAACCCGGGCCCAGAGCGCTATGCTGAAGGGCAAACACAACGTAGACGAGGGAAGCAATACGGTTCAGTACTATTTCTCCTCTACCGGCAAGGGCTACACAGGCGTATATGAGAATTATCTTTATTATATGGGAAAGCTGCAGAAGGCAGATTCCGGAAGCCGCTATGAGGTATTTACCATCTGGACCGGCAATACTCCGAAAAACTACGTGGTCAATTCTTCCGGCAAAATCGCCAAGAACACTACGGTAAAGGACCGGGACGGCGTTAAGTATAAAACCAACGGAAGCGGAATCCTGGTTAAGGAAGACGATGAAGATGTGGAGGGCAAGACCTACAGGAGCCCAGAGGAGCCTGAATGGGATTGGAATTATTAAATATTTTTAAATGTATAAAAGCTGCTGTGTGGAATCCTCCATACAGCAGCTTTTATACACCCGTTTGTCTGACAGCCTATCCGGGTACGGCTCCTTATGCAGCCATTGCAAAAAGACTTGACGCCTTCCCATCCCTCCCGCTATAATAAAGAACTGTTCAGAATACAAACTTCGCACAATCAGAACGATCACATGAAAACATGAAGGAGCCAACTATGTGGATTGCAGAGAACTGGAACGATTACCAGGTCATAGACTGTTCAAAAGGAGAAAAGCTGGAACGCTGGGGGAACTATCTTCTGATCCGCCCGGATCCACAGATCATCTGGAATACCCCCCAAAAACACAGCGGGTGGCGGCAGCCTGACGCCCACTACCACCGAAGCGCCAAAGGCGGCGGACAATGGGAATTTTTTGATCTGCCAGAGCAATGGACGATTCATTACCATAGCCTGACCTTTAACCTGAAGCCCTTCAGCTTCAAGCACACCGGCCTTTTTCCGGAACAGGCTGTCAACTGGGACTGGTGCCAGCAAAAAATCCGAACAGCAGGACGGCCTGTAAAGCTGCTAAACCTGTTCGCATATACGGGAGGCGCCACCCTGGCTGCAGCACAAGCAGGCGCCGCAGTCACGCATGTGGACGCCTCCAAGGGCATGGTAAGCTGGGCAAAGGAAAATGCCATATCATCCGGCCTGTCTCAAGCTCCGATCCGCTGGCTGGTAGATGACTGTGTGAAATTCGCAGAACGGGAAATCCGCCGAGGCAATCATTATGATGCCATTATCATGGACCCGCCCTCCTACGGCCGGGGTCCCAAGGGAGAGATCTGGAAAATAGAAGATTCCATCTATCCGCTGATTCAGCTCTGTGTACAGCTGTTATCCCAGAATCCCCTGTTCTTCCTGATCAATTCCTACACCACCGGCCTTGCCCCTTCCGTCCTGACCTACATGCTGTCTGCCGAAATCTGCCCTAGATACGGCGGCCAGGTACAGGCATCGGAAATCGGGCTTCCTGTAAAAGAATCCGGCCTGCTTCTTCCCTGCGGAGCATCCGGAAGGTGGGAAAATTAATCGTTCCTCTGCCTTCTATCCAAACGATGCCCCTGAAGCATTGAGCAAGGGCAATGGACCTTGCTCAATGTTCGGATTCTTACTGCTCCTGAGATCTCCATTTAAATCCCGGAATCACGTCGCTCCACTTTTCAATCCCGATAATCGACTTGGCAAACTCCGTAGTCTCCAGGGTTCGCTTTCTGTCGTCAATATATTTATACACAGACCAAGACTTTTTCCGCATGGTAGGCACAATATCATTAGGCTTATTCATATCGCACCTCCACAAACCAAAGTTCATGGAAGCCGCTGCCTCTGACGGAGCATCCACCTGCCGGCTCATGATAAACGCATCAATATACGGATTGCTGTCTGCTATATAATAGGCGTATGCAATAGCTGCCGCCTGCAGATCGTTGTTCTCACCGTGGGTAGGGCTGACCGAGGTAAAGCCCTGCTCTGACAGGATAATATGCCGCACCTGGCCGTTCCTGTCTCTCAGAAGGCCAGACTGCATATAATCTGTCAGCACATTCAAATTCTTCAGATTCACTACCGGCGAGCTGACGTCATACTTAATAAGCCCGGTCTGATCATCGTCCCAGAACTCCGGCTCTGTCAGAGGAATCGCATAGGGATGGTAAGCCAGCCCCCAATCCATGGATCCGCCTGCCCCTGTCTTGTCTGCAAATTTGTCAATAATGTCCTTGGCATTGTACTTTGTCGTGCCATTGGCCTCATGAATCCAGTTGTAATCCGTAGAAAAGAACAGTCGATCATTCTGATTGGTGCTGCGGATGGCCGTGTAGAACACCCGAAAGGCCCGCTCATACTCCTGAATATACCGGTCAATATCCATAGGACCCACATAATTCCACTGCTGGTTGTTGATCTCATTGCCGATAATCCAGTTGGACACCTTCCCATAGGGAGAGGACAAGCTGCTGTAACGCTCTGCCAAAAAAGAAGCAATGGCCTTGATCGTCTCATAGCCTTCCTTGGTAGAAGCATTAAATCCATAATAAAACACCTGATCCTCCGGCTGCTTTGTCACTCCCGGATAAACCAGCTGAGGTGTGCCGTCATTCCATCCGTTGAGAATAATGGCCGTCACCGTCATGCTTTTCTCCGACATTCTTCGAATCGTATAATCCAGGTTCTCCAGCACTTCCTTGTTGAAGCTGTAGCTCTTTCCGTCATAGGTATAATCAATTCCCTGCCCTAAAATATGGTGGAAGGGAATATTCACGATCACATGATTCACACCCAGGTCAAAGGCGTCCGACACCATGCTGTCCGTATTCTGAATCAACAGCCCCTTTTTGTTCTGGGCATTCCGATAAGGCTCCGTATGCTTTGCCAGCACCTCCGGGTTAGTCACATAAGCCGTGTTGCTGACCTGGGTATAGCCCTGACCATCAAAAACAGCCACAACAAAACGGGAATAGAGCCGGTTCTGCTCTGTACCCAGATTCAGAGGAACATCAAAAGAAAGTGGGTCGCCCTTGGTAATCCATGCACAATAATCTGTCCTTCCTTCTAGATTATCCTGGTATGGCTGAAGCTCAAAAAGATATAAATAATTATCATAAACAGCCGGGTCCGACCAGGTTCCCTCCATCTGTCCCCGGATGGCAATCTGGCTGCCTCCTTCAATGGCACAGCTTGTAATATGGGCAAACTCTGTAGGCTGCGGCTTTTCCTGCTGCCAAGCCCCCTCTGTATCCGGATTAGCCGACACAATCCTGCTGCTCATCCCCGTAAGAAACGCTGCCAGCGCCAATACCGCCGCTGCCCTGCCAATGGGATATTTCTTCATAAAATCCTTCTGCCTCCTTTTCCGTCGTCATTTTCTAATTATATCCAATAATCCGTTAAATACAAGTCAACGGCTCCTTACATTCTCTTACATTTTCCTTAATCCATGCCTGATGTATGCGTCGGTGCAAGGCGGACACACTCCCGCGAAGCAAAAAAAGAACCGGCATCCGCACTACTGTACGAACACCGGTTCCTATGCTTTCTACTGGCAAGCATTACTTTGAAAGTCCCGCAGCCGGTTAGGCGGCATGAATTCAGGTATGCCGAATGCGCCCGCCAGACTTTCATGATTGGCGGCGCGTCCGCTGCCGGGCGCATGGAGGTTTACTGTGAAAGTCCCATCGCCGGAGGCGATTTAAAATCAGGTATGCCAAATGCGCCCGCCAGACTTTCATGATTGGCGGCGCGTCCGCTGCCGGGCGCATGGAGGTTTACTTATCTGTCAAATATTTCTTCAGTGCATCTACCTTATCCAGCCGCTCCCAGGGCAGATCCAGATCGGTTCTCCCGAAATGGCCATACGCCGCCGTCTGCCGGTAAATGGGTCTTCTCAAATCCAGCATCTTGATAATCCCAGCCGGACGCAGATCAAAATTCTCCCGAATCATCTCCACCAGCTTCTCATTGCTCAGCTTCCCTGTTCCGAAGGTGTCCACCATGATCGAAGTAGGATAAGCTACCCCGATCGCATAAGAAAGCTGAATTTCACACTTATCTGCCAGCCCTGCCGCCACCAGATTCTTAGCCGCGTATCGGGCCGCATAGGCTGCGGAACGATCCACCTTGGTACAGTCCTTGCCGGAAAATGCCCCGCCGCCATGACGGGCATAACCGCCGTAGGTATCTACAATAATCTTTCTTCCCGTCAGTCCGCTGTCCCCATGAGGACCTCCGATCACAAACCTTCCGGTAGGATTCACGAAAAACTTGGTGTTCTCATCCACCAGCTCCGCCGGAAGCACCTGATCAAAAATATACGTTTTCACATCCTTATGTATCTGTTCCTGTTCCACGTCCGCATCATGCTGTGTAGAAAGAACAACCGCTTCCAGCCTGAAAGGCTTGCCGTTCTCATCATACTCCACCGTCACCTGGCTCTTTCCGTCAGGACGCAGATAAGGCAGTGTGCCGTCCTTGCGGACCTCTGTCAGACGAAGGGCCAGCTTATGGGCCAGTGCAATGGGATACGGCATATATTCTGCTGTCTCATTGCTGGCAAAGCCGAACATCATTCCCTGATCCCCGGCGCCGATGGCATCCAGCTCTGTATCGCTCATCCGGTTCTCCTTTGCCTCCAAAGCCTTATCCACACCCATGGCAATATCCCCGGACTGTTCGTCCAATGCCACGATCACACCGCAGGTATTGCAGTCAAAGCCATATTCTGCATTGTCATAGCCAATCTCCCGAACCGTGTCCCGTACCACCTTCTGAATATCCACATAGCCCTTGGTGGTAATCTCTCCCATTACCAGCACCAGGCCTGTGGTCGTACAAGTCTCACAAGCCACCCGGCTCATAGGATCCTGCGCCATCATGGCATCCAGCACGGCATCAGAAATGGCATCACACATTTTATCCGGATGCCCCTCTGTCACAGACTCGGATGTAAACAATAACTTTTCCACTGAATATTCCTCCTTAGAATCACAAAAGCTCCTCACGGATTTCTGTCAGTCCAAAAATCCGGACAAAAGAAAAGTCCGAAGCAATCATACTGCGGACTTGATATATCACAGGCACATCAAATCCTCTTATTGCTCGATTTCTCGCTCAGGTTGGCACCTTCCGAAAGCTCCTTACAGAACCTTACCGGGGTTGCCGTGACTTCACAGATCCTATGTATCTCCATCACTCTGAATAAGGGATATTACGCACTTTTCAATTGTTGTTGTTTGTTACAAACCTATAGTAGCAGATTCTGCTGCAGGTGTCAAGCCCCTATTATTCTCTGAAAGCCTTAGGAACGGTTCAAAAATTCCATCCCTGTTTTAAAACTCCTCCTCCCATAGCCCACCTGGAATCCACAGCCAGAACTCCTCTCTTTTAGACGGCTCCTCCACATCCGCAAGCACAATCCAAAGCTGCCCGTCCCCTCTGTTCTCCATCCTGCACGCCTCCTGCTTTCCTCTCTCTCCATTTTTCAAATAAGACCAGTATTCTTCTGATTTTTCTATATTTTCTACAGACCCTGCCATAATACGCTTACTTTCCCAATCCATCCACAGACAAACTCCGCCGTCCCGAACCGTAATCAGACTTCCCGGCAGATCTCCCACTTTTTCTTCCCCTGAAAAATCCGCCCTCATCCTCATAAGCGGCCTGGGAAATGCCTGGTCATTGGTCCAGCCTTCATAATAAAGATAATGATCTGCATAGCATAGCGCTTCCGCAACCCCATAACGAGCCTGTCCAGCCTGCCGGTCACTGCCATCCATACAAATGCTGACCGGCAAAGGATGTTTCATGCTCATCATATCTGCATCAGCAAACCCTTCGTAGATCAGCCGCTCCTCTGTCAGAACGATTTTCTGGCGGCCTCCCCGTTCCATAAACATTAAGGCATCCAACATCTGATCCTGATTCTCCCTGCTGCGTGCCAGCTCCATTCTGTCATAAGGAATATGATATAGATTAAAATTCTCAAACTCTGACTGCTCAAATGGCAGGGCCTCCCTTGGCGTCCTTACATAATAATCATATCCGTCCCGGGCAAACAGCCAGTGTGCTTCACAGATCTCCCCTTTAGGATTACTTCGTTCCCTCCCGTCTCCTACAAATAGAAACACCTGATTCATCTCCTGCTTTTGGGGATCATAATACCCATAGTACAGATCAATCAGCCGTCCCTCCCCTTCGTCATCTGCCCATACCCCCAGCACAGCCACCTGGCCGTCTGCCATTTTCACTGCATCACAGTCCACATTCTGATTTTCACTCAAAGTCCCTGCATGTTCTGCCATCAAAAATCCATCTGAGACAGAAACCTGCTCTCTCATCAGGCCAACTCCCTGCCCCATCTCCTTCCCCATGCCCTCATCCGAGACAAAAACCTTCTGGGTCCATCTGCCGTCCTCTCCCTTCTCAAATGAAAACAATCCAAAATCCCCATGAAAGATCAGACTTTGATCTGACGCAAAATCCAAAAACACCTGAGAACCTCTGCTCTCCTGTCTTTCCTGGACGCCCTGTCCCTCCTGGGCTTTTGGCCTTTCCCCAATTCCCTCCTCTATGTCCTGTCCTTCCAATCCTCCCACAATTCTCACAGAAGCCAGCCACGCTGAATCCGGCCTCTCGTTCTGCCAGGTATCATCATCTTCCCCTATTTTTCCCGCCACAAAAATGCTGACTGGTCCGTCTGCTCCTCCGATAATAGACACAGAATCCTCCTTTTGGCTTTCCTCCCTTTCTGCTGCTTCCTCCTTGCCCCAGCCTTCTTTTTCCTTCTGCGGGTTCGTCATAAGTCCCACGCCTGCAGCTGCCAGCAAAAGCACTGCCCCTATGGTCAAAGCCGTCCCCGGCTTATGGTAGCGGAGAATATTCTGAATCCGCCGGAAAACGGAATTTCTCCCAAATGCAGGAGGCAGCCAAAGACCGCTTCTCCTTTCCGTCTCTGACAGCAGGACCTGGGAATACGCCTTCTTCTTATCCCTCCCCATATCCTTCAGCACCTGTTCGTCACAGGACATTTCCATATCCTCGCACATGGTCCAAAATCCAATCCAGGCAAAAGGATTAAACCAATGAACCGTGACCGCCAAAATTCCCAGCAGCTTTACGGCATAATCTTTTCTGCGGACATGTACGCTCTCATGGTGCAAAACATACTCCCGGTTCTCATCTTCCAGTCCTGACGGCAAATAAATCACCGGGCGAACTATCCCCAGTACAAAAGCCCCGTCAATCTGATCTGTCTCCCGCACCGCAATTTTTTCTTTATTTCTTCTGCCTTCTGACCATCCTGCTTCTTCCACCCAGATTGCGGCTGCCAATTTCCTGCGGAGCCTTAAAAACTGTATTACATAAACTCCAGAAAGTACCGCCATTCCTGCAGTCCACAGGAAAAATCCTGCCCCCAGCCACACCTGAACCGGATTAATGGAATTTTCCGGATTTTCTGCTGCCAGCTTTTCCCCCACCACACGGTTCACTGCACGATCTACCCAGATCATCCCAGTCTGGATCTCCGGCTCCTGCCGGTACACGATCTCCTGACTCACAGGCTCCGGATTCACCGGAAATAAAGAAAAAGGCGACGGAATCGCTATGGGACATAAGAAACGAAAAAGTACAATAAACCACAGCCCATAGGAATATCCTTTTGGCAGCCTCCTAAAAAAAATCCGCAGAAGCAGCACCAATGCCACCGTACATCCCGCTGCAAAGCTCATATTCAAGATCCGAATCATGATCTCTTCCATTATTCCACCGCCTTTTCAATCATCTCGCGAAGCTCCCTTGCCTCCTCCTTTGTCAGCCTTCTGTCCGACAAAAATGCCGTCACAAACGCAGGCAATGAGCCTCCGAAGCTTTTATCCACCACAGCCTTACTTTCTCTTTTCTGAATCTCATCCCGCTTTATCAACGCTGTCACCACCGCATTCTCGTTTCTGATATATCCATGTTCCGAAAGCTTCTTTAGTATAGTAAAGCAGGTGGATTTCTTCCATCCCAGCACATGAAAACACATTCTTGCCAACTCCATGGACCGCACCGGTTCCTGTTCCCATATTAAATCCATCAAACGATATTCCCCCTCAAACAACTTCCGTTCCTCTGGTTTCTTTTCTTCCATACTCTCCTCCATTCTATATTCCCCTGCAGCAGGATACCCTTTGAGTATGCCTTTCCGCTCTGCCGCAATGATCCTTCCGCATTGGGTCTATTACAATAGTCCTCCGCATTCTTAGTCTATCACAATAGACCAAAAATGTCAATCCCGGCGAAAGCAAAAAACGGAGAGGATTTCTCCTCTCCGCCATTTACTCTTAACTTTGCTGTTCAAATCTCTTTATTTCATCTTCCCAGTCTGTCTCCGGCTTCTACTGAATCCAGACCCCATTGGCATCTACCCGGTATCCGTCCGGCGTTGTGGTGTTGACCATCATGGCTCCCTGATTACTGCCCTCTCTGGGATCACAGTAATACCACTTCCCGTCACCGGCCTGAATCCAGCCCATCCGCATATAACCAGCCGCATCAAAGCAATACCATACATTCTTAATACTCAGCCAGCCGTTTCTCGGATAGGATCCGTCGGAATACTCATACCACCAGCCCACATTGTTCCGCTTCCATGTTCCCCCATTAGACGAAGCTCCCGGAGCATTTGCTGTGCCGCTGTTCTGACTCCCTGAGGAATAATTGCCGTTCTTAAAATCCTCCGCCATATCCCCGTCTACATACATGCTGTCCGACTCATACCACTCGCCCTTTTTGGAATTGCTGTTGACCGCACGGACCTTGAAGTAATAATCGCCTTCCCTTGTAATGCTGCTGCTGAAATTATAATACTCATTGCTTGTAGTAACCGTAGTTCCTACGGATCTGTCTTCACGGTAAAGACGTACCTGATAGCTTTTCGCCCCTGCAGTGCTCTCCCATCTGGCCACGGGAATATCTTCGCCTTCCCACTCTACCCCATCCACCTCCAGGCTGCCTTCCAAGGCGCCCAGCTTCACTGTCACCACCAAAGTAGACTTGTTATCCCTGCGGCTGGAAGTCACATAGGTAGCCTTGTCTCCGCTCAGCTTCACCTTGGATTTACTCATAGAGTCAAAATAATAATCTTCCTCTGCCTCCAGGGTAATCTCAACCCTTGGCTCATCGCCGCTGATCCACTCTCCATCGTCATTCTTAACCGTCACATCATCCAGACTATAGCCCGTTCCCGAGCTAATGGACACATTCACATCACTTCCGTCTTGGCCTGCCTCGATTAAGGATTCAATCTTCAGCGAAACCTGACTGATCTTCGTCCGTTCCTCTGCTGCCAATGCATTCCCCGTCAGCGCCATGGTCAGCAGCCCTGTACTCAGCGCTGCCGCTAATCCTTTTCTCCACCTTTTCATCTTTCTTCCTCCTTTATAACTTTAATCTTTTATACTGTTTTACGGTTAAACAATAACCCTACTATCATAATATCCGGAAGAAATGTACAAATTGTGAAAAGAAAGTAACAATTCCCAGTCAAAAATCCTACAAAACCCTTACTGCCTTACCCGATCTTTAATCGAAATTTATTGGCCTTCTTCTCCGAATCCACAAGCTCAATGGCAGCTCCCAGCTTCTGCAGCTTTTCCTCAAAGCATTCATATCCCCTCTGAATATATCCGATCTCATCCACCACCGTAAAACCGTCTGCAGCCAAGCCTGCCAGCACCAGTGCCGCACCGGCCCGCAGATCCGGAGACTCTACCTGTGCTCCGGTAAAGCCCTTGACACCGTCAATCACAGCCACATTTCCCTCTACCTTAATACTGCCGCCCATGCGGGTCAGCTCATCTACATATTTAAAACGGTTTTCGAAAATACTCTCTGTGATCATGCTGGTCCCTGTAGTCAAAGCCAGGGTCACTGCCATCTGAGGCTGCATATCCGTCGGAAATCCCGGATAGGGGAGAGTCTTAATATTAGTGGAACGCTGTCTGGGCCTGCCCACCACACGCACCTCATCATCCCCCTCGATAACCTCGCAGCCAATCTCCAAAAGCTTCGCCGATATGGCTTCCAAATGCTTCGGAATCACATTCTTTACTGTCACATCCCCCCGTGTCACTGCTGCGCCGCACATAAATGTGCCGGCCTCAATCTGATCCGGAATAATCGAATACTCCGTCCCATGGAACTTCCTCACTCCGCGGATACGGATAATGTCGGTTCCCGCTCCTTTAATATTGGCTCCCATGCTGTTCAGGAAATTAGCTACATCCACCACATGAGGCTCCTTGGCCGCATTCTCCAGAATCGTCAGCCCCTCTGCAAGGGCCGCTGCCATCATAATATTAATCGTAGCGCCTACGGATACCACGTCCAGATATACATGTCCTCCTACCAGATCAATGGCATGAGCCAGCACAGCGCCCCGCTCAATTTCAATCTTTGCTCCCAATGCCCGAAATCCCTTTAAATGCTGGTCAATGGGTCTGCTGCCAATATTGCATCCGCCCGGAAGCGGAACCTCAGCGCTTTTATATTTCCCAAGTAATGCCCCGATAAAATAATAGGAGGCTCGAATCTTCCGTATATAATCATCGTCTACCGACACTTCATGAATCGTCGAGGCATTGATCCTGACTCTGTGACGTTCCAGCCGTTCCACCCGGGCTCCGATCTCCTCAATCGCCTCCAGCATTACATTAATGTCCCGCACATCCGGCAGGTTCTCAATCACTACATTCTCATCCGTCATGATAGAAGCCGCAAGAATCCCTAACGCAGCGTTCTTCGCACCACTGATCTGGACCTCTCCCACCAGCGGATTGCCGCCCTTCATAATATACTGATTCATTTTACACCTCTGTCTGTCGCTATCCAAATTTTACCATCTCCTGCCTTTTCCAAGGCCTCCTACCGCAACGTGAAATCATTACAAATATATTAAAAATTAATATAGGACTTGTTAATGATTATACCACATAATTAAGATTTGTAAAGAGCTGGAAAATTTTCAGAATTTTTCATCTCCTTTTTTCTTTGTTTTTGTAACTTTTGGACATAAAAAGCACAAAAAAAGAGTCTTCTGTATACCAGAAGACTCACTTCGCTGGGCTACAAGGATTCGAACCTTGAAATGACGGAGTCAGAGTCCGTTGCCTTACCGTTTGGCGATAGCCCATTGCTGCAACGATGATTATTATAACGGATAGTTCCAGATTCGTCAAGCCCTTTTTTCATATATTTTCAAAATTCTTCAAATTGTTTACTGTTCACGAGAGGCATCCTCTTCTGAATCCTCCGAATCCCCCTCCACAGCCTCCGAAGACGTCTCCCTTCGGCTCTCAAAAGTCTCCTCTGCCTCTTTGGTTTCAGAAATCGTATCCTTAACATCAGTCGGTTCCCTGTCATCAGCATCTATTTCCTGACCGCTGCTTTCTTCCGTCTCATCGGGCTGGGTATCATCTTCGTCCAGAACCTCGGATGCAATCTCCGGCACTTCAAAATATCCTTTAACCGTAACAGCCGTACTGCTTCCTGCCGGATACAGGCCCCCTAGTACAAAGGTATACTCCTTTTCCTCCTCCAGGCCGTCTACCTCTATCGAGCAGTCATTGCGGGAAAAATCCGTCACCATGGCTGCATAGGAATTTCCCTCCTTGTCGCGCACCACTACAGACGGTGTATTCCACTTGACACGTTCCAGAAAACACACGTAGACCATGCCGTCCTCATAATCAACATAATCGATCTCTACCGTATCCTCCTCTGGCGGTTCCTCCTGCGCTGCAGCAGAAGGCGCTGTGGTACTGGGTGTGGCAGTAGTTTCTGCCGCTGAAGTCGTCTCTTTCTCCTCCGCTGCGGTCTCACTGCTCTCCGGCTCTGTAGCGGTCTCCAAGAAAACCGTGGTTTCTTCTGATGGCTCTGGCTCCCGGGAAGTTTCCTCCGGCGTCTCCGGCTCCTCCGCCTGGTCTGCCAATTCCCCTAATGCATAAGAGCGTTCCGCGATCCTGCCTGCGATTTCTTCCATGCTCATGGAAGAAAGCTCCTCCATATCATCCATGATCAGGTTTTTATTCTGGTCAATCAGCTCTTTTAAAAAATATGCCTTCCCATAAGAAATACCATACTGACGGGCAATGGCGTCAATCTCCTCATCTTCTATTACCTGCTGGTCATAGACCACTGCCTCTACCTGATTCTCCTTCAAGGCATCCTCAATATCCTCCACCACGCTGGAACGCAGCTCCCTGGCCTTACGCACACTGTCATTGCTCACCGTCACCAGAATCGCATTATCCAAATCATCCAGATAGCCATGAGTCACCATGGCGCCCACCACAGCATTCACGGCCACATTCAGATCCACTCCCACCAGGTCCATGCCGTCTATAATCTCCACAGCATCCTCGTTTAAAGCCCGGACCTTCAGCACCCGGCCGTTTCGGTTAATGGAAAGCTCTACACTGGGATTCACATCAATGCCAATGATGGATTCCACCCGTCTGTTCTCCATATGATAGTAAAAGGAGCCGCCTCCGATCATCACCAGGCACACACACGCAGCTGCCGCTGCCGCAAGCCTGCGCATACGCCGCTGAAGCCGTAAAAGCATCATCTGATTCTGCTGTTCCTGCCCAGACATCCTTGTCTGGGGCACAGAAAAATCAATCCGTTCCAATATATTGGGAGTAAGCGTGTCCACGGCTGACTTTAAGTGCTTTTCAATCTGTCTTGTATTCAGTTGTCCTAAGCCAGAACCCTGCATCACACGGCTCACTCCTCTCTCAAATATTGTTTTAACTTCTTAATGGCACGATTGTACTTAGACAGCACCGTGGCAAGGGGCATCTGCAGATCAGCCGCAATCTCCCGGTGCTTCAGTCCTGCCGAGGCATGAAGGAGCACAATCTGCCGCTCATCCTCCTTCAATATCTCAAGAGCGGAACGGAGCACCATGGCATCTGCCAGGTTTTCCAAAGGAAGGCAAAGCTCTCCTGTCTCCTCCCCGTTCAGCTCATCTAACCCTAAATCAGCCTGCCGCTTCAAATCACGGAATCTCATATAGCATAGGTTCCGTGCAATCGTAAAAATCCATGCCAAAGGCTTTCCCTGGGAATGATAGGATGCTGCGGAGGTCCATATCTTCAGATAAGTCTCCTGCATGACTTCTTCTGCATCCTGGGGATTCTTAAGAATAGACAATATAAAGCTGTAAACAGTCCGATCTGTGTTGTGATACAACTGTCGGAAGGCATCGGTATCACCTGCGCCTACTCGTTTTAAAAGTTCCTCGTCGCTCAATCGAATTCCCTTTCTGATAGTTTAATGCAACAGAAGCCATTCTTATTGCACCATCTGGTAAAGTTTTCTTTCCAAAATATTCCTTTTAGGATTCTGCACAATAGGTACATTCTGCTGTGATCACACAACAGTACCGCTCATCCAGCTCCTTCAGCTTTCGGCAGATTTCCTGCTTGCATGCATCCTGCATCTGCTTTGTGTAATCCCGCGGCACCACCAAATCAAAGATCAGGTTCGTCCTGCGTGTACCCTCCACAACACGGAAATCATGCAGGGTCAGGCGCTCATCCAATCCCCGCAGAATCCCCTCTGCCATCTGCCGCAGCTCCCGTACCTGTGCATTTTTCAGTTCTACCGGATCCATGTGAATCACCAGAAAAATGCCCAGCATCTTCGCCGCATCCCGCTCAATCCGATCCACCACCTCATGAGAAGCCTCAATATCCACATCACTGGGCACCTCTGCGTGAATGGACGCCATGCTGCGTCCCGGCCCGTAATTATGGACGATCAGATCATGGCTTCCTACAATTCCCTCATACCCATTGACAAAATCCGTAATTTTCCGATAAATTTCCGGGTCAATAGGCCCTCCGATCAGCGGCTCTAAGGTATCTTTTGCAATATTCACTCCGGCAATCATAACCAGCACGGATACCACCAGCCCTACCAGGCCGTCAATATTTACCTTCCAGACGCCGAACACCACAATGGATAGAATCGTGGCCGAAGTGGCAGCCACATCTCCCAGAGAATCTGCCGCTGTGGCTTTCATGACAGAAGACTGTACCCGTCTGCCCAGATTTCTGTTAAAAAATGCCATCCAGAGCTTTACCCCCACGGACAGCATCAGGATACCCACGGAAATGATTCCGAACGTCAGCTCCTCCGGATGCAAAATCTTTCCCAAAGAGGTTTTCAAAAGGGAAAATCCGACCTGGATCACAATAAATGCCACAATAAATGCCGAAATATATTCAATCCGTCCATGGCCAAAGGGATGGCCCTCATCTGCCGGCTTCTGCGCCATCTTCATGCCCACATATCCCACAATGGAGGACGCTGCGTCTGACAGATTGTTGAACGCATCTGCCATAATGGAAATACTGCCCGTCATAAACCCAACCCCCATCTTTGCTCCAAACAAAATCAGGTTGCAGCAGATTCCCACTATGCCCGCCATCATTCCATAAGCCGTGCGTACCTGCGGATTATCCGTCTGTTCATAATCCTTTACCAATTTTCTTACTAAAAATTCTGTCATAGGCTCTCATAATTCCCCATATTTTACTTCCATCAGGCACAGTCCTTCCGGCGGCGCCGTAAACCCGGCCATCTTCCGATCCCCTGCCTCCAAAATCCCGGCTATCTGTTCAGGCCGACGTTCTCCAAGGCCCGCTTCAATCAGAGTACCCGTCATAATACGCACCATATACTGCAAAAAGCCATTGCCCTCAAAGGTAAGACATACCACACTGCCATTGGGCTCCTTTTTCACGTCAATCGCCTGTATTGTCCTAACCGTAGATTTTTTCATCCTGGGATTTCCGCAAAAGCTCTTAAAGTCATGAGTGCCGCACAAAAATCCGGCCGCTGCTTTCATAGCTTTCACATCCAAAGGCTTTCCCAATCCATAAACATACCTTCTCTGAAACACGTCTCGTCTCTGTCTTGTTTCAATCTGGTATTGATAAATCTTTCCTGCTGCATGAAGACGGCTGTGAAATCTCTCCGGCGCCTGTTCTGTCCTAAGTACCGCAATATCCTCCGGAAGATATTGGTTTAAATACTCCGTCACCTGCTTTGGCTCCCAATACTCATCCAAAAGAAAATTGGCTACTTGTCCCATAGCATGAACGCCCGCGTCGGTTCTTCCGGATCCATGAACTTTTACCGGCGCCCCGGCCATCCGGCCCAGCACTACCTCCAGCCTTCCCTGGATCGTATTTTCCGTATTGCCCTGCTTTTGCCATCCATTGTAACGGGTTCCTTCATATTGCAGGATTATCTTATAATTGTGCCCCAAACTTCCCCGCTCCTATTCTCTTTTCCCCATTTCCTATAAAGACTTATTTGGGCTTGTGTCTACAAAATACCCTGCAGAAATACTCCCAAAATCATCACGGGAAGAATAAACTTTAAATATCCTGCTGCCCACGCAGACACCTTCATGCCGGTTCCCTCATTGGCTTCCTTATAATAGTTCTCTATGCCCCAGCCGGCTTTCAGCGTACAGAACAAAAGGTACACCAAAGATCCCAAAGGCAGCAGCAAATTGCTGACAATAAAATCCTCCAGATCCAGAACCGAACTTCCCGGCCCCATTGGCTGAAAGCCGCTTAATACATTATATCCCAAAGCACATGGAAGTGACAGTATTGTAATCACAGCCAGATTCATCCAGGCGGACTTTTTCCTATCCATATGAAAAAGCTCCATACAGCACGCTATGATGTTCTCAAACACGGCAATCACTGTGGACAATGCCGCAAACGACATAAACAAAAAGAACAGACTTCCCCATATCCTGCCTCCCATCATGGAAATAAACACATTTGGCAGGGTGATAAAGATCAGCCTTGGCCCGCTGTCCGGATTTACCCCAAAAGCAAAACAAGCCGGGAAAATAATAAGACCTGCTGTGATTGCCACAAAAGTATCTAAAACCGCCACATTCACAGCCTCCCCCAAAAGCGTATGATCCTTGTTAAGATAGCTTCCGAAGATTGCCATTGCTCCGATTCCCAAACTCAGGGTAAAAAACGACTGATTCATGGCCGCCGCAATAATATTGCCGACTCCCACCTCTGACACCTTTTCAAAATCCGGATACAGATAGAACCGAAGGCCGCTCATGCCTCCCTCCAGAGTCAAACCCCGCACTGCCATTATAATCATAAGGGATAAAAGGCCAATCATCATGCTTTTGGTAATCCGCTCCACTCCTTTCTGAAGTCCCATGGAGCAAATCAGAATCCCCAGCACTACCACAACCATCATCCAAAATACGTTGACTCCCGGCTGTCCTAAGGTATCTCCAAAAGCCGCCTCCACTTCTCCGGAAGAAAGCCCTGTAAATTTCCCCACAAAAAAGCTGTAAAAATAATACAGCATCCACCCTGCCACTGTAGTATAAAACATCATCAGCATATAATTTCCCGCCATGGCCACATAGCCGTGAAGATGCCATTTGCTTCCCGGCTTTTCAAGCGCCTGATAGGCTTTCACCGGACTTTTCCGGCTTGCCCTCCCTACGGCAAATTCCATGGAAAGCACAGGAACCCCCATGATCGTCAAGAACAACAGGTAGAACAGCACAAAAACCCCTCCTCCGTTCTGTCCCACCACATAGGGAAATCTCCATACATTTCCGATTCCGATTGCACATCCGGCTGACAAAAGCAAAAAGCCCATTCTGGACCCGAATGTCTCTCTCTGGTTCATTGTTATATTCCTCCGTCCTTACTTCAAAAATCCGCCGCCGATTAGGCGGCATGAATTCAAGGATGCCTCATGTGCCCGCCAAGCTTTCATGATTGGTGGTGCGTCCGCTGCCGGGCGCATGCAGGTTTGCTTCAAAAATCCGCCGCCGATTAGGCGGCATGAATTCAGGGATGCCTCATGTGCCCGCCAGACTTTCATGGGACAGCGGCGCATCTGCCGGCCGGGCACATGCAGGTTTACATATTGTGATTAAAAGGACCTTCTTATGCATTACAGGGAAAAACCAGCATCATGGTTCCCCCAGACGCACAGAGCCATGTGCTGATTTTCCTGCCTCACTGAAAAGCTTCCTCTCGTAAATCGATCTGATCATCCCATTCTGACAATGGCCTCTGTGATCAGCTCCTTAAACCGGGGCGCCACCTGATCCGCCGTCTCCTTTACCTCTGTATGGCTTAAAGGCTGTTCTGTCATCCCGCAGGCCATATTGGAAATGCAGGAAATGCCGCAGATCCTCATCTTCATATGATTGGCTGCCACTGCTTCACATGCCGTGCTCATTCCTACGGCATCTGCCCCCAAAATCCGGCACATCCGCACTTCATGGGGCGACTCAAAATTCGGTCCCGTAAGCTGTAAGTATGTCCCCTCCTTAAGCGAGATTCCCAAATCATGAGACGTTTCCCGCAAAACCTGGCAGAGCTTTGGATCATAAATATGACTCATATCCGGGAACCTCTCCCCCAGCTCCTCCACATTCGGCCCAATCAGGGGCGACGGCACAAAATCCGATATCTGGTCTGTGATCATCATAAAATCCCCTGCATGGAAATCATAATTCACACCCCCGGCCGCATTCGTCAGAAAAAGGATCTCTGCTCCCATCATCTTCATCAGCCGGATCGGCAGCACCACGTCTTCCATGGGATACCCTTCATAATAATGGACACGTCCCTGCATAATCACAACCGGCACATCCTTCACATATCCAAACACAAATCTTCCTTTATGTCCGCTGACCGTGGATACAGGAAACCCGCTGATTTCATGATAATCCAGAGTGGATTCAATCCGAATCCCGTCTGCATAATCCCCTAATCCGGACCCCAATACCAACGCCACCTTAGGACGGACACAAATCTGATCCTGAATGTTCTTATAACAATTCTGCAGGCGTTCATATACTGCTGTCATACCATCTCCTCCTTCATCTTTTGGTCTGTCACTGCCTGAAATTACAAGGTTATCTCTTACGGATATGGCTATTATAACCGATATGCCTCCTATTTTCCATAGAAACCTGGTTTTTCTTTAATAGAATACGCTTTTATCAAAATAAAAAGGCAGGCGTCTCATCCTGCCTGCCAATCCCGTCCAAAACTATAATGCCAGAATAATCCCCCCGTCTCCCGCATAAAGGGTAGATACTCCTGCTGTCTCCGTAATCACAATCTCCCGGCTAAGTCCAAGACCTGCCAGCTCCTTTTTAACCTGTTCTGCCCGCTCCGGCGCATTACAGTGGGCAATCACCGCACGCCCGTCCCCGTCTTTCCCTCTCTCACGAATCGCGATCTCACACATTCTGGCAAAAGCCTTCCCCACGCCTCTGGCCTGATCCAGCTTGATGATCACGCCGTGATCAGCCCCCATCACCGGCTTAATATTAAGAGCCGTGGCAAAAAATGCCTGCAATCCGGTCAGCCTGCCGTTCTTGCGCAGATACTCCAGGGAATCTAAGACAAAATACGTCCTCTGCTGATCCCGCATTGTCAGAATCTGACGGGAAATCTCCTCAAACTTCATCCCCTTGTCATACATCTCACAGATCGCCATAGCCAGGCACAGCTCCCCTGATGCCGCTGACTCCGAGTCAAGGATTAAAATATTCTTATGTCCGTGTTCCTCCTCATACAAGCTCTTGCCCACCATGGCGCTGTTGTAAGAACCGCTCAGATGACTGGAAATAGTGATCACATAAATATCCTCCTCCTCACACTCATAAGCTTTCTTAAAAGCTTCCGGAGAAGGGCAGGCAGTCTTCGGACAATCCTGGCTCTCTTTCACCAGCTTCAAAAACTCCGCCTGATCAAATCCCTCATCGTCCACAATCATGGCATCCCCTACCTGCAATGTCAGCGGCACAATCTGAAACCGCGGATCCATCCTCATTTCCTTCGTCAAATCCAGACAACTGTCGCCGACAATCTTATAGCTCATCTTCATCCTCCTGAAATCATCTCTATATTACGTAGTTTTAATTACTACTTATTA
The DNA here is from genome assembly GCA_003611875.1 of bacterium D16-56. Classification (GTDB taxonomy): domain Bacteria; phylum Bacillota; class Clostridia; order Lachnospirales; family Lachnospiraceae; genus Brotaphodocola. The sequence continues at coordinate 62,133 of RAYY01000023.1, forward strand.
TAGCATATATTTCAGATATTTCAATACTATCTATTTTTCAATATTAGCCATGATATCCATTTCATGTAGTTTTCCCTATGATGAGCAGGTTTTGGAAAATTTCATGTACTAATCAGGACCGGCCGGTCTTGCGGGATTTTTTATTTTCATACATTTTCTCGTCAGCCTCTTTTAACAGCTTCTGATAATCAGTATGGCCCTCTATCAGACAGCAGCCAAAGGAGAAACCAAGAGGGACATACAGATCATCGTTCAGACGAGCGCGGCTGTTGTTCTGCAGCTTCTCCAATGTAAGGACAGCATTAGAAAGCTCCTCCTTTGTCTGATATTGATATAAAAACAAGACAAATTCATCGCCTCCTAGTCTGGCAGCAATACTGTGGCCAGGCTCAAATTTCTCCAAAAGGCCGGCAATCTCTTTTAAATAAGCGTCCCCGCCTTCGTGGCCGTATGTATCGTTTACTATTTTTAAATTATCTGCATCGATCATCACAAAAGCACTTTCTTTAAACTCCTCCGGTTTATGGAAACAGGAGGAGAGGAAGCCTTCCAGACCCCGGCGGTTATACAGTCCGGTCAGATGATCATAATCCCTTTCCCGTTCAATCTGAAGACGTTTTAAGGTATCCTCGGTCACATCAATGAGAACGCCGAAAATATTGTTGTTCTCGGTGATTTCCTCGACCTTGATATAACGCCCGTCCAACTCAAACACATTCGCCTCACTGTCAAAGGGGTGACTGCAAAGGTGGAAAAGGAAGTCCCTGAACATCCGGCAGTCACAGGACAACTGTTTCGCCTTTTCAGGAGTAAGCCCAAGAATCTGCGGTACATGCTCCGTAAAGCGGACCTGCAGCACATGATCATTATACTCGTACACCCCGATGTACATATTTGTTTTGCTGAGCACATAAGACATCTTCCTGCTGTTGTCTAAAAGACTCTTTTTCATCCGGTTAATATCTCTGCTCAGCTCTGAAAATTCCGTGCTGCTCTGAATGTCAATGACCTCGTCAAGATTCCCGTCAGCAATGGCATGAAGCTTTTGATTGATACGGTAGATGTCATCTACCACATAATGGTTCATATAACGGGTCACGGCACGCATAAGCACCACGGCAATTATAACAAGACAGGAAAAAAGGACAAAAGTATTCAAAAGGATCCACTTATAAAGCACCCGGCTGGTAAGAATACGCCCGATATAATTGGAATCAAATGTCTGGAATACACAGAGAGAATCCTGGCCGTTGACCGCAGCATGAAAGCCCTTTGATTGGCCGGCAATGTCCTGGAGGCTGATGCCGATCTCCTCGATATTCTTATGTACACAGTCTAATTCTGTAGAACCCACGATCTCTCCGCTGGTTCTGTCAATGGCATAATAACTGGCCTCCGGATTCACCCGGAACAGGGAAAATATATAAGAAAGCTCATTTTTCTGGGTCACTTTCATGACATTGACCGGGGACATGCCTACCTGAACGATAAAATTCTCATCAGCGCTCCACAGAGCCGAATACTGCATCAGCTTTCCCTCTGCCACGTTCGGCGTTATATCCTGCACGAGTTTTAACGATTTATCTGCCAGCATGGGTTTAAAGAACATCATCTGTTCACCGGAGTCAAAGGTATAGTCATAATACTCCGGATGGGTTCCTGCATAGATACGTCCGGACTTATCAAAAATATGGATTTCATCCACTTCCATAAAAACCGCGATCCGTCTAAGCTCGTCAACACTGTCAAGCACAGAAGGCTTATCCTGGATCAGATAGGCGATGGCCTCGGCATTATGCAGACATGTTTGGCTGTACTCCTCACTGATTTCCGCAAGCTCGGCATTATTCTGTTCCAGAACCTGCCCGATCTGCTGGAATGTCGTCATTGCATCGTTGTACGCCTGTCGGTGGGTATCAGCGATCTGAACACCTATAATAACGATTGTCAAAAAGGAAATCAAAATGAATGTGACCAGATTCATGTATTGGCTGATAATTTTTTTAAGTGGCTTCATCTCTGCCTCCTGTGTAGTATGAAAATGACCGGGAAATGCAGCATGGCCGCGCAGGCTGCAGAATATATACATGCCAAAATCTCAGCTGAATCAGCAAGAGAATTTGCGGCCAGGACTTCCTTTTAAGCTTCCTCTGGCTGCTGTTCCAAATACCTTACTTCATATCCCTCCCAAGGCTCTGGCATTTCCATCTTATCAATCATCTGCTCCAGCACATTTGCCGGAATCGTTCTGTCCCTGGTCTGATTTCTCTTCAGCAGCTCGTCATAAGGCGTCTCCAGATAGATCACATGCACCCTGGCCCCATATCCGGCAAAGAGCCGGACAAGCCTCTGCCTGGTTTCCTGCATCAGATTCGTGGCATTCCAGATAAACGGCTCTTTTTTCCGCAGAAGCTTCTTCGCCCGTTCTATGGCTAGATTCGCCACCTTTCCGGAACCATCCTTCGGTGAAATCCCCAGCTCCCTGCGGATCTCATCCAATGAAATCACCGGTCCTCCCACCCCGCCGGCCTTATTCCATACAGACTGAATCCATGTATCCTTCCCCGCCAGAGGAAGCCCGGACATCATCCACACATCAAACCGGGTATTGTCATAAATCTGCGCCCCGGGCTGCAGATCTTCCTTCTGAAAATACTGGAACCGGGTATAATCATTGAAAAAAGAGTAAGACCTTTCCCATATTCCCAGCTCTTTCCCATACTCTGCAAATAATTCTCCATGCTCCTCAAGGGCTCCCGGTTCCCTGCTGAGTCTTCCCCGGGCATCTGCCTTTGCCAATAAATAAAGCAATCTTAAGGGAACCATCTCCGCCGCTCGAAAAAGATCATACTCAATCCTTTTCTTTTTCCAAAACCACACCGGCAGCCCATGAAAACGCACCAGTCTGGCTGCCAGCTCCCGTTCTTTAAAAGTCATCCCAAACCGCCCGCTTTCACGATAGGCCATAGCCCGAAACACCTTTTCCCCCACAATCGTATGTTTCGGTGAGGTCCACCTCCCATCCTCGAATTTTGTGCAGGCCGGCTTCCCGATATCATGAAAAGCTGCTGCCAGAAAGAGTATTTCCTGCTCCCATCCTGTCAGCCCGTTCCATTCTGAAAGCCTAAAAAGCTGATCACAGACCATTCCTGTGTGAACATATACATCTCCCTCGCCATGATACTCCGGATTCTGCTCCACCCCCTTTAAAATTTCCAATTCCGGATACCGTTCTGTCAGCCGTTCCAGAGAAAAACCGCTTTCCCCTATCCAGCCAAGTATCCCTTTCCCCCTATCTTCCATAACATACTCCTCCTGGCATAATATGTAATGACTCTTTCATCTTTACAAAAATAAGTCCTTTCCCTCCTCCAGCCGGTTGGCTGTTAGCGGCCGGTTCATCCAATGGCTCTCTGAATCCAGAATTGAATTGAGAAACGAATGACGGACAAACTTCAGCCGATCCACCGTATAATCCCCCTCCTCAACCTTAATATAGATCCCTTCCATGACCCCGCTCAGATCAGTTTGGGCTTTGGTCCGTTCTGCATCTGTTCCATATTTCTCACACTGCTTCTGCAGATTTTCCGCCGGATTCTCTGATATATAATTACTATGTCCGATTAGCCTGGTTATATCCGAAATCTTCTCATACCGTCCCGCTTCCAGCACTGGCACGGAATGGACAAAAGGCGCCTTTTCCAAGATTTCCCTTCTCTTTGCTGTGGAAAAAAACCGCTCCTCCTTCTTATCGAAAATATCAAATTCCATAAAATAGTGTGGAAGCCTGTCATAAAACATCGTATGCTTGGCAAACATCCACTCTCCGTACATCACATACCGGCTTCCCAATATCTGCCGCAGCCTGTCCCGATAACACTCTGCCCACACCTTCAGCATATCAAACTGACTCTCTCCATATCCTCCGTTTAAAAAATGTCCGCGGCTCTGCAGGTACAGCCTTCCTTCCTCTCCAAAGCTGATTCCGCAGTTAGCTCCGTCAATCTTCTCCTCCAGCACCAGATATTTTCCCTTTATCTCAGCAAATCTTACACTGTTTAAATCCTCGTCTCCCGCCTGCTTTCTTGATCCTTCTACGTGGCGGGTTCTTGGATATTTATAGATTCTTTCCATAATCCTGTCTCCATCCTGATTATTGTGTGCATCTATTCCTGATTTTAGTACGATTCTCATTTTCTGTCAAATCTTTGCAGGAAAGAATCCTTCTCCTCAAAAAAGAAAACGGCATGGCCAAAACCATACCGTTTCTGTAAAATACTATATGCCTTTTCTACTCCCCGGCCATCATCATCATGATCTCGTTGCTCCGGGCAATAAACTTGGTCATCCTCTCCGGGTTCAGTGTTCCATGGCTCAAAAGCGCCAGGTCATAAAGCTGCTCACAGAACTTCGCCGTATTCTCCCCTTCTTTATGGTTTAACACATACTGTACCAGCTTATGGTTAGCATTGAGCACCAGGGTCTCACCGGCCCCGCCGAACATAGAAGGATCCATGCCGTACATATTGTACATTTTCATCATATCCTGCATCCGGCGGCTTTCTTCTGCCACAGTCAGCATGGAGGAAATGTTCTCGTTCTTCAGCTTCTCTACCTTGACCTCCAGCTTGTCATTGCCTAAAGCCTTCTTGAATATCTCAGTCAGGGTCTCTGCCGTCTTTTTAAATTCCTCGTCATCCTCCTTCACTTCTTCTTTGAAGGTATCATTCAGATCTGCATCAATCCGCAGGAACTTCAGTCCTTCGTTCTTCTGCTCTAAGTGATTAATAAAAGGATTGTCAATATTGTGAGGCAGGATCACCGCATCCAGACCTTCCTCTTTAAACATGTTGATATACTGGCTCTGCTCCTTCTCATCCGTCACATAGAACACCTTGTTCTCATGCTTTTCCTTGTTTTCCTCCAGACAATCTTTCAGGGTCAGATACTTGCCCTCTAAATTTTTAAACAGGATATAGTCATTCATCTTCTCGGCAAACTTTTCGTCCTTAATGCAGCCGAACTTGATAAACGGAGCAATATCATCCCAATACTTCTCATAATTCTCCCGGTCAGTCTTGCACATGCCGGTCAGCTTGTCCGCCACCTTCTTGGTAATATAATCCGAAATCTTCTTCACAAAACCATCATTCTGCAGTGCGCTCCTGGAAACATTCAGGGGCAGATCCGGACAGTCAATAGCACCCTTTAAGAGCATCAAAAACTCCGGAATCACTTCCTTAATGTTGTCGGCAATAAACACCTGGGTATTGTAAAGCTTAATGGTTCCCTCAATGGAATCATACTCTGTATTAATTTTGGGGAAATACAGGATTCCCTTTAGGTTAAACGGATAATCCATATTCAGATGGATCCAGAACAGCGGCTCCTTATAGTCCATAAATACCTTCCGGTAAAAGGATCTGTACTCGTCCTCCGTGCACTCATTCGGATGCTTGTTCCACAGCGGAGTGGTATCATTAAGAGCCACCGGACGCTTTAAAATCTTGTAGCGCTCCTTGGACGGCTCGATCTCCACGGTCTCCTTCTCGCCGTTCTCATTCTCTTTTTCTTCGGTCTTGGCCGGCTCCACTACAGTCTCCACAATGGTGTCCTTATCTGTCAGTTCTTCCTTGTCAATGGTCTCATACTCCGGCTCTGCCTTGGCATTGTTAAGGAAAATCGGAATAGGCATAAAGGAACAGTACTTATCAAGCACCTCTCTTGCCCGATATTCATTGGAAAACTCATAGCTGTCCTCATTCAGATACAAGGTGATAACCGTCCCCTGGTCTTCCTTATCCCCGTCCTTCATCTCAAAGCTCAGTCCGCCCTCTGACTCCCAGTGAACCGGCGTGCTGCCTTCTTTGTAAGAAAGCGTGTCAATCGTCACCTTGTCCGCCACCATAAATGCCGAATAAAAGCCCAATCCGAAATGACCGATAATCTGATCTTCATTGGCCTTGTCCTTATATCTCTCCAGAAAATCCTGTGCGCCGGAGAATGCAATCTGGTTAATATACTCCTCCACTTCCTCCGCCGTCATGCCCAAACCGTTGTCCTTTACCTGGATGGACTTTTCCTCAGAGTTCACGGTAATCTGAATCTGGTACTCCATGTCCTCCGGCTTGGCATACTCTCCCATCAGCTCCAGCTTCTTTAACTTGGTAATAGCGTCACAGCCATTGGACACCAGCTCCCGATAAAAAATATCATGGTCTGAATAGAGCCACTTTTTGATAATCGGAAATATGTTCTCACTGTTGATCGATAAATTGCCTGATTTGCTTCCCATTGCATATCACTCCTGTTCTTATATTTTCTTACGATCCCATTCATTCTGCAATATTTGACTCCGAAAGCTTTCCTTTACCCGCAATCCGGAATCTCTGCCCTATATTCTAATACGGCAGCAGACAAATGTCAACAGAAAATTAGCACTCATTTTTAGTGAGTGCTACTAATATTGCTGTTCGCAGGTATTCTATTTACTTTTTGCCGCGTTTACGCTATTATATTTTAAGATACCAAAGTGCCTTTTGATCACGGCATCTTTTTTTAAAATTTCAAAAAACCACCAACGAAAGGATATTTTGCCATGCTGACAATCGGATGCCATCTGTCCTCCTCTAAAGGCTACCTTGCCATGGGAAAGGAGGCTGTCAAGATAAATGCCAATACCTTCCAGTTCTTTACCAGAAACCCCCGCGGAGGCAGCGCCAAGGAACTAAACCCCTCTGACATAGAAGCCTTCCTTGCCTATGCCGGGGAACACAAAATCCACAAAATTCTGGCTCACGCCCCCTATACCCTTAATGCCTGCTCTGCGGACGCCCACCTGCGGGACTTTGCCAGAGAAACCATGGCAGATGATCTTCGCCGCATGGAGCATACTCCCGGCAACAGTTATAATTTCCATCCGGGCAGCCATGTAAAACAGGGCGTGGAGACGGGAATCACGTATATTGCCGAAATGCTGAACCAGATTTTAAGGCCGGAGCAAACCACCACGGTCCTTTTGGAAACCATGTCAGGCAAAGGCAGTGAAGTAGGCAGAACCTTTGAGGAGCTGCGGGAGATCCTGGATCGTGTCACTTTGTCTGACCATATGGGAGTCTGCCTTGACACCTGCCACGTATGGGACGGGGGATATGACATTGTTAACCATTTAGATGAAGTTTTGACTGAATTTGACCAGGTAATCGGCCTGAAACGGTTAAAAGCCATCCATTTAAACGACAGCCTGAATCCATTAGGCGCCCACAAGGACCGCCACGCCCGAATCGGGGAAGGCCATATCGGAAAAGACGCCCTGATCCGCGTGGTCAATCATCCTGCCTTAAAACACCTGCCTTTTTACCTTGAAACCCCTAACGAGCTGGACGGATATGCAGCGGAAATTTCCCTGATGCGGGAACATTATCAGTATTTAAAAACAAGGAGGATAAACCCATGACACAACGCACCACGCCCATTGAAAAACAATTTGACAAAAAAGGCCCTAAGGTAGTGGAAGCCTTAAAGCGTCGTCATTTTGACGCATACTACTGCCCTACCGGAGAGGAGGCCCTTAAAAAAGTCCTTTCTTTGATTCCAAAAGAGGATGTGGTCGCCTGGGGCGGCTCCGCAACCCTGGCGCAGCTTGGAATCATTGATAAGGTAAGACAGACCAATCCGGTTATTGACCGGGATGCTGCTGCCTCACGAGAGGAAAGTCTGGAGCTGATGCGCAGATCCCTTCTCTGCGATACCTATCTGATGAGCAGCAATGCCATCAGCGAAGACGGACAGCTCTACAACATTGACGGCAACGGCAACCGGGTGGCTGCCCTGGTCTTTGGACCAAAAAGCGTGATTGTGGTAGCCGGCATGAATAAAGTGACCAAAACGATTGAAGACGCCGAAGCCCGTGCCCGGTACATTGCCGCCCCGATTAATGTCCAGCGCTTTGAAAATGACAATCCCTGCAATCTTACCGGTACCTGCTCTGACTGCTTAAAGCCAACCAGCATCTGCGCTTCCATGCTCCGCACCCGCATCAGCCGGCCGGCCGGAAAGATCAAAGTGGTACTGGTGGGAGAAGAACTGGGCTTTTGATTCAAAAGGATAAATTCGGAAGGATAAATTTTAATAGGGCAGGTGGGAGCCGTATGGATCCCACCTGCCCCTGCATGTGGCTGTCTGTTACCCTGCATAATTCATGAAAGTGTCTTTTATCCAATCAATACGATTTCCGGTTAATCCAATCTCCATCACACCATAATCATTTTCCCCTCTTTGGGTGTACCGATCTAAAAACTCCATCATAGAGAAGGGCGTAGATTCGTACCCTACTCCTTCAAAACTTACATTCTTGTCTGCAATCAGCACCACATTCCTTTGAATAATGCGGTAAAGAGGCTGAGGCATACTGTCGTCACAATCCCAATACATTTCTCTTTCGCTCATGGCATAGCAGGAGTAAGGCCCGCCGCGGTCAATACTACCCTCTGTATAGACAAAAACGGTTTTTATCTGGCTTGTGCTGTTAGTGCCTTCTTCTAAGTAGTCGTAATAAGTTATGTCTGTAATGGCAGATTCCGTATCAAACGCACACACCCTGCCGGAAAAACCATCTGAAGGCCGTATTATCAAATCTCCGACCTGCAGAGAATTTATCACCTCCCGGGGGGCACATAAAGAATCGCAGAGCGTCCCGGTAATCAGCACCTTGTCCCCTTCTATGGCATAGCTTACAGGTGCAAACAGGCAGTTTCCATAGATTCTCCTGTCTTCGCCGGCCAGCCCGTCCTCGCCAAGCCAGTATCCGTCAGGGGTAAGAGCATTGGTCATCATAACCCCGTCTGCCCCTACATAATAGTTCTCCACCCATGTATCTGTCAGCATAGTCCCCTGCTCATCATAGTAATACCATTTTTCTCCCTCCTGCTGCCAGCCGCTTACGATGGGGGCTTCTGTCTCAGAAGGAGCAGAAGATGATGTTTCTTTCCCGGCCGATTGATCACCTGAATCATGCAAAACCTCGGTTTCCTCTGCCGCACTTTCTCCATTGGAATCCGCGCCTTTCTGATTCAAAAAATAGATGACAAAGAAAATAATGGCTGCCGCCGCCAAAGCCGCGGCCACTCCGCCTGCCAGCAAAATGACTGCCTGAGAAGACTGCTTTTTTTGTGTCTTCCTTTTTTGGCTCTGCCCTGCCAGATGTACTTCTCCCTGTCCTGATTTCTGCGGTTCTTCAGAATATGTATCCCGCCGCAGCAATGTCCCGCAATTCCCGCAGAACCTTGCATCCTCCTGCTCTATGTGACATTTACATTTTGGGCAATCCATAATATCCTCCTGTAACTTTCTGTTTACTTTTGCGGACACCAGGCCAAGTGTCCCTCTGCTTTATGAAACAGGATACCAAGGTCAAAAGACCTTTTGACCCTGACATCTTAAATATTCATGTATAAATAAATCAACTGATATGGAAAACGGCGTCCTGGATTCACCTTAAACTTTGCCGAAAACGGCACATATTCAGCTATAATTCCGCCGTTGCTGTCAATAAAAAACTCTCCCGTAACATTCAGACAGCCATCTTCAACAAAATATTTTAAACCACTTACATACGCATAGGGATCTCCGCTGTTTCCCCAATAGTACTGAGAGCTGATTTTATTTTCATAAACCTCCAAATCATAAGAATTGTAATACTCCGGGCCGAACACAGCGCTGACGCCATAAAGATCCTCCATTGCTTCATTTACTTTATTCCGGTCATAATAAACAGAGGCACCTACATAGTCTCCCCAGCCTGCTTCCGGATTTTCAGGTTTTACCAAATTTTCATCATAATAATCATAGTAAAGATAATACCATGCAGCCTTCTGCACATGCTGCTTTGTAAAATCAGCGCTGGTTAATGTATTGGTTTCTCCGTGATAACAGCCGAAATACAATTCCTGTGCCAAAACAGAAGCAATCACGCTGTCGTGCTCTGGCTTCACCGAGCCAATCATACCCTCTGCCCCCACACCAAATCCCAGCTTTCTTTGATTCTCCCCGCTTTTTGCGGCAGCCACAACCAAATCCCAGCCAAATTCCTCCAGGGTATACAGCTCCCCGTCTAAGATTGTCATATATCTTGCAGAAAGAGGCAGTGTGGCCTGGCTGCTCCCATCCAGAGCCATCGTATGAATTTTTCCGTCATTGCCCGGGTAATAACATGTATCTCCATCCAGCTTCCAAATAGATCCCATTCCATCATTCCTTTGATTATTTGTTAAAACCTGCTCCTCTGTCAGACTTCCCGGCCCCATAAGTCTTGTCCGCTTGATCGCTCCGTCTTCCAGATAATAGATCCATCCTTTATAGATACTCCAGTAATGAAGATCCCAGTTCACCCCTTCCTTCAGGCATTCTTCCTCTCCTGTTTTCAGGCTCTTTCTGCAAAAAGAACCACTGCCGTCACTGCTGTAATTCCAATTCAAATAATACAGATAATTCCCCACCACAGCGGCTCTTGCAGGACATTCGCCAAAGGTATAGTATGGCGTGCTGCCATTCACTCCGGAACCCGGTTCACCCCAGGCGGAAGTATTTACGTCTTCGCCCACAGGCAGCGCGCAGATCCCCCCAATGGTTTCCGGCGCATTATAATAGTAGAGCATTCCGTCACTGTACCCTACCAGAAAAAACGTCGGATCGTCAATCTCTGCCTGCTGAACATTCGCCTGCACCACCGTGCGCCCTGTGCCGTCGTTTTTAATCCTGACAATCGAGCGTCCCGCAATATAATACACCTGATCCTCTACCAAGAGAATCCGCGGATCTATGGTTTTATCCTCCCCGAATCTGGTCAGATCACTGCCATCCTTACGGCAGTAATACAACCTTCCTCCGTCCATCGGATTGGTAAAATACAGCCATTCCCCGTCTGACTGAATCCAGTCTGCCGTCAGGCTCCTCTCGGAAAGCCTGGAAAGCTTCTTATCCTCTGTCCACCAGCCCTTTCCTTCTACATTTCCGTAAACCTCCTGAATCGGCACGATTCCCTGATCTCTCAGCTCAAATACTTCCCACACGGTTCCTGCCTTTTGGGGTACTGAAAAGGTTCTGACCGGGATCCCATTGTGAAAGACCGTTACCTTGGCCCCAGACTTTGACAGCCCAAAAGATTCCAAGTCTCCTGTCTGAATATCCGTATAATTGCTCACGTAATATTTATAGCTTCCCCGTTTGGGCGCGTCCAAGGTAATGATCTCACAGGCATTATTCCCTTCCCCGTCATACAAAAGCCGGGCTCCTGCATGATCGCTCCGGTTCAGGGTATTGATACAGTTCCGGTCTCCCTTTGCAGCCTTATCCGGCGTAAACAGGGAACTGTCCAAATCCAGGGGATCTGTCTCTGAGCTATCCCAGCTTAGCAAAATTCTCCATTCTTCGTCTGTTTTTGTTCCCTCCGTTTTGTCTGCCCCTGCTTGACTTTCCGCTGTCGTCTCCCCGCTGTTTGCTGCCATGGCATAGATCACCTGTTTTTGTTCTCTGCCTCCTGCAAGGAATACCTTCCGGGAAGGCAAAATTCCTTCTTTTTCCACCACAGCCGTATAGATCCCTGTCGGCAGTTCCACACTTACTATCCCTTCCTCTGAGCTTTTTTCCTCTGCCAAAGGACTTCCTAAAAACCAGTTCACACCCGGATAGATCGTAACTGCCGCATCAGCCAATACCGGCACTGCCTTCTGCTCTGTATCTTCCGAAAATGCCCTTTCCAGGATATCCTGCTCTCCCTGGGGTTCCACCTGATAAGTATAGAAGGTGATGGTGTTATCTTCCTCATCCTCCTTTAAAAGCACCATATCATCTTGTTCTGACTGCAGTATAAGATACCCTTCCCCCATTTCCGACAGCTTCATTACCGACGGAATCCAGCCGTCTTTCCGAAACACAAGAAAATATTCCTTGTCCTGTACAGCGCTGCCTTCTTCCTCTGGTTTTGTATCTTCTCCCATATCCTCCGTCACAGCCCAGGCATATTTCCCTTCCCCGTCTGTCACCACCTTAACCTTCGGCCGCTCAATCTCTCCCCCTGCAATCCTTCCGATCCCTACTTCTACATTTTCCAGCGGCTTTCCGGTCTCATCCACCACACGGCCCCGGATCACCGGCGCCGGCTCATTGGCTGTCACTGCCTCCAGTGTATTGTATGCTTCATTCAAAACCTGGGCTTCTTTCTCGTCATACTGCCTTCTCTCATCCTCTGAGATATCCCCGTACCTCCACTGGGTGTACCATGTATCTTCCAGTTCCAAAATCCACTGCTTCACCACAGAAGGCTCATAGATCCAGCGCCATTTTACCATCTGATCTCCCGAAAAATAATAGCGTTCCCCGGTCTTGTCAATGGTTGCATAGGAAGGTGTATAAACGCTGTCACTGCGCCGGAACACAAAATCCGGCCTGCCGTCCTTATAATAATAATCACTTAATTCCAGATTTCCATCCTCTTTTGTTTCTATGGAAACAATCTTTTGAATCTGCCCGGTGGTTGGTTCCCGGTATACCTCATACTCAATGGGAGTTTTACTGTCCGCTCTCTGAAGCTCCATTCTGGTAAGGATACAATCTGCAATCTGATTATCATTCTCCCCGCCAAGATCCTCTAAACGATAAAACAACTCCTTATCCCACAGGACAGAAACGTCTCTGGCTGCCGGCGGATGATTCCTGGCTGACAGATCCACCACCCCTGTTCCTTCCGGCTCTTTATAAGACTCCTCCAGCTCTGCCTGGCTTAAATCAAACAAGTCCTCTAACTCTGCCTGTTCCTGGCCAAAGCCGGCAGATTCTCTGTCTCCGGCAAAATGCCGCAAGGCCAGAAAGCTCCCGCCTGCTGATGCCATGATTAACAAAACGCCTCCCACAATCAGCGGCGCTAAGGATTTCTTCTGTGCCCGATTATCGTTTTGCGTTTCCTGCTGTTCTTCCTTTTGCAGTGTGTTTTCTGATGTATTCTCACATGGATTGCCGCAATTCCCGCAAAACAATGCTTCATCCACCAGCTCCTGGCCGCAGAATTTACATGTTTTCATCCATATTTCCTCCCTGCTTTTTCTGAAAATATTGTAAAATGATTCCTACTGCCGGCATGTCTGCCCGCCCCTGGTATTTCCTGTATATTGTAAGGCAGCCGCTGTTTCTTGTCAACATGAGAACCTTGTCTCTCTTAACAGACATTGCTGCCAAAACGGCAGCAAATACTTTAAACGGCCCATCCTTCTGCAGAAAAATCCCGCAAAAGGATGAGCCGCCTAAAACCAAACACCTGAAAAACTTATTGACATAATCCTGCAAAAAATTCCCTGTCCCTCACAAAATGCTCTGGCGAAGACTCCTCCAAAAGTCCGATGATCTGGGGCTTCTGTTCCTTCACATGCCGCATTAGGCTTTCATAACCGATCAGCCCCTCCCCTGGCCGGGTACAGACCTGACCCCCGTCTGCATCAAACACACAGTCCTTTAGGTGCAGCACGGAAATCCGGCTTCCATAAAGGTCAAATGCCCGGTCAATCTTCTCATTCTGAAGCTTTTTGCTTTTTGCCGTATCCGGCGACATAAGATTTGCCGCATCTAAAATCACCTCCACAGCAGGCGATGCCAAATCATCCAAAAACTGCTTCATTTTCTCTGGGGAAGACAAGGTGTGATCAAATACGCCCTCCACTCCCACGACCACGCCCAAAGCCTCTGCCGCTGTCACAATCTGCTCAAAACTTTCCAGCAAAAGCCGATAACACTCCTTTGACTCTGTCATAGGCGTCACGGACATATCTGTGCTGTACCTGCCGGTCTCCGTTCCCACCATATCTGCATTCATATGTTTGGCATACCGAAGCCGTTCCACAAAACGATCCACCTCTTTTAGCCGCTGTGTTTTGTCTGGATTTACCGGATTGATATAGCATCCCAGAACCGCCACATGAATTTCCCTTTTTGCCAGCTCCCGGCCCAAATATCCGGCAAACCCTGCCGAATAATGGCCGACGGAAAAATCATAGCCGCTGATCGATTTCTCCAAGGCAAGCTGAATATGTCTGATCCCCATTTGCTGCACACGATCCCCAAATGTCTCCAGATCCGTCTGTTCCGCAAAATCATGGGCCCTAACACCAAACTGTATCATAACATCCCATCCCTTCTCCTGTGCCAATCACTTATTTAAAGCTGCTTTTCAAAGGCTGTCTTTGCCCAAAACAGCCGCCCCAATAAGCCCTGCGTCATTTCCCAGCTCTGCCAGCCGAATCCGGGTATTGATCTTTGCATTCCTGGAGTGGACAAACGGCTCTATTTTCTCTTTCAGCGGGATCAGCAGCCGGTCTCCTGCACCGCTGAGTCCTCCGCCGATACAAATGACCTCCGGCTGAAAAATATTGACAATATTGGCAATTCCCTCTGCCAGATACCATAAAAATTCCTCAATCACCTTATGAGCCGCCTCATCCTTTTGCTGTGCGGCTTTAAAAATCCTTTGTCCGTCCAGCCTGCTCCCCTGTGCCTCCCATAAGGCAAGAAGCGAGTCCGGATGCTTCCCTGCCTCCTCCTGCCCCCGCTTCACCAGAGCCGCAGCCGAAGCATAGGCTTCCAGACATCCTCTGCGTCCGCAGGTACAGAGCCTGCCGCCTTGCTCAATTACCATATGGCCCAGCTCTCCTGCCGCTCCATTGCAGCCGTCCCAGATTTTTCCGTCAAAAATAATTCCTCCCCCGACTCCGGTTCCCAAGGTCACGGCCACCATGGATTTACATCCCTTTCCGGCCCCTGCCAGATACTCTCCCCAGGCTGCTGCCTTGGCGTCATTCTCTGCAAAAACCGGACAAGAAAACCGTCTGCTCATCATCTTTACAAAAGGCACATTGTTAAATTCCAGATTGTTGGCATACTCTACCATGCCCTCTGCCTTGTTGACGGTTCCTGGTATCCCGATTCCCACACTTCCTACCTGGGAAAAATCCAGCCCGTTCTCCTCAAGAAGCCCTGCCGCCAAATTCCGGATCGCGTCCCCAATCTCCTCCGGAGTCTTTGGCAGCCCTGTGGGAACCGAAGCCTTTGCCATGAGACGAAAGCTCGAATCCACAAGACCTGCGGCAATGTTCGTTCCGCCCAGGTCAATCCCTAAATCAATCATCCTTTTCTCCCTCTTATCCAACTGTCCGGATTGTGAATTTTCGCTCAAAAGGCGTGTAGGCATTACAGTAAATGGTATAGCCCTCTGTGTTTATCTCCTCTCCGGAATAATGCCCCTGAAACTCATGCTCACCAAACCCAGGACCTGCCGTCATCCGCTTTCCCTCATGCTCCAGCGTCACAATCCCGTCCCTGAGAATCATCCCCTCCCCGGCAGCGGCCTTCAGCCAGAAGGCATCATGAGCCACGGTTGTCCCTGCCGGTATATTCAGCTCCAGCCTCATGGGAATCCTATCCAGCCCCTGGGTCCGGATGGTCAGCTCCAGCCCGTCCTCCAGCTCCTCTACCTGCACCTGGGTTTCCACCTGGGAATTAATCAGCCTTTCCCGCCTGGAATGATCCATCTTCCACCAATCAGATGTGCCGGGAGACTGTTCGAAAGGAAGATAAAACCATCCTTCTGCCGTCCCCTTCAGCACACATCCCTTTTCCTTCTCCTCTAAAGCCTGGGGAATAAAATTGCGGATATCACAATAGCTTTCCCCCAGCTTCACGCCGACAGCCAGAGAGCTGCTTTTTATATGCAAAAACGAGGATTTTCCCCGCACTGCCGTGTACCCATAGATTGGATTCTTTACCCGAAGAACCCCGGAATTTTTAAAATACTTCCGGTATGTGTCCAAAAAACCATAATGCGTAAAGGAATGATTCATCATTTTCTCATCATCCATGATAATATGCAGACAGTCCGGAGCCAGATCGCCCCGCTCTTTATTATCCTGAATGATCTTGTGGGCAGCGCCGTCAAAAATATCCTGCCCTTCATGGCTGCACAAGAACAAGTACTGGTAAAAATACTTATCCGCATAGCTCTGCTTTCCCCGGTCCTGTCTGGTGGAATTTTCTGTAAATATTGTATCGTCCGGGTCAATATAATACAGCATCATCCCCAGATTCCGCCTGACATAACCAAGATAGCTCTCATCCCCGGTCTCCCGGAACAAAGCCATCATAGCATTGTTTACCACGGCATTGTAATTGCCTGTAGAACGCTCTGCGTATTCTCCGTCCTCATCCCCGTCAATTCCCTCTGCCAGATATCGTGCCGCCTGTTTCTGCAGCCGGTCTGCAAACTCCGTTTCCTCCCGGAACAATCCGGCGCCTTGTATCAGGGCCGCCGTAATACCCCACCTGTGATTAGGCGTATGAAAGCCGCCTGATGCCACGGCCTCTAATGACCGGTGCATCAGAGCCAGGTACTTTTCTCTTAGCTGTTTCAGCTGCAGCGAGCCGTCGTCATAGCGTACTAAAAGCCGGTACGCCCCATACAGACGTTTAAAGCAAAAGGATGTATCTGCTGCAGATTTAAAATTGCAGGAGGGAAAGTCAAAGCTGCCATCCTCCCTCTGAAGCCTTCTCACAAAATCCAGAGCCAGATTCACGGCGTCATACAACTCCTGCTGATGATAAAAACGGCTGCTGTCACTGTTATACACCGCCACAGCCGTAGCCAGTGCATAAATCGTCGGCTTGGCTTCCAGAATCCCGCTCCGAATGCCCCCATACATAGGGCTTTCTGGATTTTTCTCCTGTAAATCCAAAAACTGCTGTGTCCGGATCTCTGCTCCCCTTCGCAGATGTGATAAATAACGCTCCATACTTTCCCTCCATTTCCCGTTCTAAAAGTATACTACAGTTTCGTCAGCCTTTTACGCCGCTGGCCGCAAGCCCTCCGGTAATATACCGCTGCAATATGATAAATATAACAATAATCGGTATGATTGACAAGATGGAAGCCGCCAGAATGGAATTCCAGTCAACACCCATGGTTCCGATATAGCTCTTAATGGCAATCTGGATGGTAAAATTATCCTGATCTGACAACACCATCAAAGGAAGGATATAATCGTTCCATCTCCACATAAAGGAAAAGATCGTCAGCGTAACCGTAACCGAAGACCCTAAAGGAAGCATCAATGCCCGGAAAATATGAAATTCCGACGCCCCGTCCAGTCTTCCCGACTCCACCAGCTCCAAAGGAATGGACATATAGTGCTGCCGGTACATAAAAATACCGGTTGTGGTCGTAACCACCGGAAGAATACATCCCCAAATATTGTTATAAAGCCCCATCTCGCTGACCACCGTAAACTGGGCAATGGTAAGAATCTCTCCGGGAATCAAAGTTCCCAGCAAAAATACGGCAAACACCTTGTTCACATAGGTAATCTCTTTCCGGTAAATAGCCAGGGCATAACCGCACATGGCGCTGATCACCACAGTGATCACAGTTCCCACGATAGCAAGGAACAAGCTGTTTTTCACATAATTGAAAAGTCCGTCCTCCACCACGCCTGCATAGGAGCTGGCATCCGGATTCTGAGGAAACAGATGCAGCGGATAAGCGAACAGCTCCGAGGAAGGCTTAAAAGAGCTGAAGCACAGCCAGATAATCGGAAAGATCATCAGAAATGCCACTGCTGCCCCAAGAAGCGTCACCAAAGTTACTTCCAGCTTGCGTTTTGCTGCTCCGTCCATTACACCTCACCTCCACCTTTTGTAGCCTTAAACTGAACCACGGCAATGACAATAAACAAAATACTGATCACAATTCCTGCTGCCGATGCATAACCGTACCGGGACTGGTTAAAGCCCTGGTCAAATATGTACTGGACAATATAGGTGGTGGAGGACCCTGGTCCGCCAAGAGAAATACCCTGTACCAGCGCATATTCCTTTAAAAGATTTACGGTAGACAGAAGCAGAACAATAAATGTAGTCGGCATCAGAAGGGGCAGGGTGATCTGAAAAAATGCCTGGGCCTTCTTTGCCCCGTCCACACTGGCCGCCTCATAAAGCTCCTTTGAAATGTTGTTGATCCCCCCGACATACAACAGCATATAGTAGCCGGCAGAGATCCAGTTGGAGGCCACGCTGATAACCACAGTGGCTAATACTGGATTTAAGGACCATTGCAGTGGATTGATTCCTGCTTTCTGCAAAAGGAAATTCACCAGCCCGTACTCCTGTCCGAACATCCAGTTGATCGTAATACCGGCCACCAGAGCCGAAAACAGCACCGGAATGTACACCAGGGTCCGCACAATGGTAGTCCCTTTCAAGCTCTGGGAAGTAACCAGCGCTGCCAGAAGCAGCGGAATGGCAATCTTAAAGGGCAGGTTGCATACCGTATACACTATGGTCCTGGAAAGGGTCTTATAAAAATCCCCGCTTGTCAAAATATCCAGATAGTTTTTGATTCCCACGAAATCCATGGTCTTCCATCCGTCATAGTTGGTAAAAGAAAACCAGACGCTCATCCCCAGCGGAAGCAGGAAAAATACTCCAAACAGCAGCAGAGACGGAATCACAAACATCCAGAAAGACCTGTCATGGCAAAATGCTTGTTTTTTCCTTTTCATTATATAGTTCCTCCTGGTTCGCAAACGAACCTTTTCTGATTCAGGTTAACAAAACGGCTGTCCGTTTTTAATAAGCAGTACCCCACTTAGAGGACTCTGCCAGCGCCTTGGCAAATCCGTCCAGAGCATCCTTTGCGGGCAATTCCCCTGCCACAGCACGTTTGATGGCATCTCGGTACTCATTATCCTTGTAGGTTCTCCAGGACGAGCTTTCATCCACCATAAAGGTATCGGTTACATAATTGGCCTCATTCTGGATAATCTCAAAATCCTCTTTTGCCTTGTCCGTATCCGGCGTATAGGTAATGTCATTCATCACAGACGGTTCCTTGCGGATCTGCAGAAACTCCGTGTAGTGCTCTTTTTCATAAAGCCAGGTCAGAAATTGCTTTGCCAGCTCCGGATTCTTGCCGTTAACCGGGATCGCCAGAGCCTCGCCGCCGATGATGGCTGACTGTCCTGCGCTTCCTTTGGGAGTCGGCATTACGCCAAAAGCAAATTTAGAAATCTCGTTTGTAAAGGTATTATAATTCCAGGAGCCGGAAAGCAGAATAGCTGCGTCTCCATTCTTAAAATACTCAACCGGATTGTCTGTGGTTCCCCCTGCCCAAATAGCTTTTGGCATCACCTCATTGTTGGCCTGTACAAACCGTTCCAGGGTCTGAATATTCTCCGGACTGTTTACCGCCACCTTAAAGGAATCTCCGTCCTGCTGTACAAGAGAGCCTCCATTGGCATACATCAAAATATCATAGCGCGCTCTGGAAACATCTGCGGCAAAGCCATACTTTACACCGCCTTTTTCCTGTAAAGTCTTTGCATTTTCATACAGCTCATCCCAGGTCCAGGGCTTGTCCACAGTAGGAGCCTCAATCCCTGCTGCCGTAAATGCATCCTGGTTGTAGAACATGCAGGTGGTCGTGTACTGATCCGGAATGCCGGTGATCGCATCAGAGGAATAGGATTTTCCCACGATCTTCAAGGCTGAATCATTAAACAAAGACAGATCCAGCACTGTGCTCATATCCACAAACTCCTCCGGATACAGCTGATGAAGACGGGTAGTGGCCACCAGATCCGGCAGGTCATTGTTCTTTGCCATGGACGGAAACTTGCTTAACATGTCGTCATGAGAAATGATGATCTGCTTAATCTCGTTTCCTGACTCCTCTGCCCATTTATTCAAGGCGCTCCCCAAGGCATCCCCTTCTCCCGGTTCCTCCGAAATCATGACCTGCAGGGTCTGTCCGGAAATGGGTCCTGCGCTTTCTCCGCCTGCATTCCCAGACCCGCCCTGTCCTCCTGCGCCGCCGGAATCCTTTGACGAACCGCCGCATCCGGCCAGGGAGCCTGCTGCCAGCGCAGCAATCATTACTCCTGCCATGGTCTTTTTCAACATTTTTTTCATCGCTTTCGTTCTCCTCTCATTTTTATAAGGCTGTTTTCATTTTCTTACAGCAGCCCTTAATCCACATATTTCCTGCTCTCCATAAAGAAAAGCATTGCTAAAGCCTGTCCGTAAGGCATGGGCTTTAATTCGATTTCCTTGTAGAAATCACGGGACTCTCTGCCCATAGGCGTGCCATAAGACACCTGCTGCACCACACCCTCCTCATCCGTATACCCGAGAATCGGTTCCACGGCCCGCATGGCCCGGTCAGCCCACTCCCTGTCTCCGATTCCCATTAACACCCCCTTTAGGATCCCATAGGCAAATCCGCAGGTAGCGCTGGCCTCCACATAGGAGTCCGGGTCATCCACCAGGGTATGCCACATACCGTTTTCCTCCTGACAGGCAAGCAAAGCCTCTACCTGCCGCCTCCAGGTCTGAATCAGCAGCTTTTTGACGCTGCCGCTTACCGAAACCATATCCAGGTATTCCGGGATTGCCGCAGTAATCCAGCAATTTCCCCTTCCCCAAAAGGCTCCTGCAAAATTGTGATTTTCCTTAAAGGTCCAGCCATGATACCACAATCCTGTCTTTTTATCTGCCAGATATTTTACATGGATCAGAAACTGGTACTCTGCTTCCTCCAGATATCGCTGCTCTCCCATAATCCGGCCCATGTTGGCCAAGAACAAAACCGTCATAAACAATGTGTCGTCCCACAGCTCTCCTTCGTTTACGGTATCCGATGTAATGTGCTGAAGTCCGTCCTCGCGGGTTCTTGGAAAATCGCTGCAGATCCAGTCCGCCCATTCCCGGCATATCTCCAGATAATCCTCCTTTCCCAGCTCCTCTGCCACAAAAGACATGGCAAGAAGCGGTGTCGTGGTATTCACGTTCTTTGCGGGAAGTCCGACTGCCATCTGTCTCTCATAATAAGAGGTCAGGATCTCCAAATATCTGGGATTTTTTGTCTCCTGATAAAGCTTCCACACTCCATACAGTCCTACTCCCTGTGTCCACTCCCAGTATTGGTATTTGCGGATATCATCGTTGGCAAGACTCTTTGTCTTCATACCCTCCAGAAACTGCTCATCATCCTCGTACAGCACCTTCTCAAAGCTGTTCAGGTATTTTTCAATCGCCTGATCCATATCCTTTTTTTGGAAGATCATTTTCCCCCTCCTTTCCTGTTTGGACGCTTGTCTTATCAACGTCCTATGCTCGTTATCATAACACCTGTTTACATCAATTTCTACCCTTTATATTGCCTTTTTGAATTAAAAGTATTGCATATTTTGCTATTAATATTATTAAACTATCCAATTTAATGGCAGATTTCTTTTATTTTTTTATCATTTTCACATACTGTATTTCTTATTTCTATTGTATTTTTTTCATTTTTGTGCTTTACTGAAAGTAGAAGCTGCACAGAGGATACATATAAATCAGCCTGAAAGCTGGAAATATTGACAGAAGACCAAAATCCGAAGCCAAAAGTCTGTATTTGCCTGCGGAAACAAAAAGAAACGGAGCCTGCTCATTATGAAATATTATCCCAACACCTCCCTGAAATACGAACAGGGCTTTTCCATTGTAATTAACAACATTACTACCCCCATCGAAAACTCCACCTGCTACTTTTTTGATTACGACAAAAGAAGTCAGTCGGTAAACATGGAGTTTCCTCATTTTCACATTTTTCATGAAATGATGATTCTTTTAAGCCCCAAGGCCAACCATTTTGTGGAGGGAAAATGTTATGACATGATTGCCAATGACATTATTCTCCTTCCGCCGTCTGTCCTGCACCAGTCCGTCTACCCGCCGGGAGCTCCCAGCGACCGGATTATCATTGGCTTTATGCTGCCAAAACAAGACAACTATACCAGCGGATACAGGGAGATCCTGTCTATTTTCAATACCGTCCAGCCCATATACCGTTTTCACCGGGAGGAACAAAACCTTTTGTTTTCCCGATTGAATGACATTACGGAAATCAGCCAGAATGTCAAAAATCCCGGTGTGCGCAGCCTGATGATCCACTGCAAGTTTATGGAATTTTTGTTTTTGCTGTACAACATTCGGGAACACAACCAATATGTTCCCAGCTCCGAAAACGGCCCGAAGGACAAAATGTATGCCATTACCAATTACATCCACACCCATTACGGTGAAACCATCTCCTTAGCCTCCATTGCGGACACCTTTTACATCAGCCCTTATTACCTTTCCCACCGCTTTAAGGAGGTTACCGGCTACACGGTTGTCCAGTATATTCAGCTTACCCGGATCAAGAATGCCCAGTATCTTTTGCTGAACTCCAGCAATAAGATCACTCAAATCTCCGAACAGACCGGCTTTTCCAGCTTCACCCAGTTTAACCGGGTCTTTCGGAAATTCTGCGGCATGTCTCCTTCCGACTACAAAATAGCAGCCCAAAATCAGACAAGCTACGGGGAAACTCTTCCGCAGAATATTTCCATTGTTTCTTCTTGATTTCGGAACTGTCTGCAAAGAAAGAAAGGCAATAAAAAATCCGGCCCACCCTGCGCCAAAAGCTTTTGGATGAGCCGGTTTATTTTATCACTTTCTGTTCTGCTTCGTTGATTCCTTCTTCTCCTGCCGTCTGTTTTACCCAATCATCAGCATACCCTTCTACCCTTCCGTGTACACGATCTCCCTTTCCCGCAAAAACCGCTTCACCGTCTCATCCCATTCCTGTTCAATCTTTTTATCCAAAGTAAATACATTAAGAGACGTTCCTGTCACACAATATAGCTTTTGCTCCTCATACCGGATATTCAGATAAAGCCCGCTGACTTGCTCTGCCTTAAAATCCGGCTGTACGGACTGAAGAAATTGCTCCACCCTTGCTCCCGGAAGCTGAAGCGTAATGCGGAAGCTTTCCGGCAGCCGTTTTCCCTTAATCAGGGAAAAGCATACAGGCCGCACCAGCTTCCAGGGCGACAGCTCTCCGATTCCCTTTTCTTCAAGCTCCTGCTCCATAAAATATCCCTTCCGAATCCTGCCGTCAATGGTAAACATATTAAAGGTTGTGATCACGGCCTCCCGCATCATCCACCAGTCAAATACCTCCTCCACAAACAGCTTCCGCGTAAAATCCTTCAGCTCCTCTATTTTAAGCGCAACCATTTCCTTCCTCTCCCTTCCCCTCTATTCCATATAATCAGTATACCACTCAAAAAAATCCGACGTGGCAGTTCCATCCTCTGAAAAAGGAATCTTGTCCCACACATCTTCGTCCAAATCCACCTGATTCTCCGCTGCAAACGGCTCATATATACTCCGAAACACCTGATTTTTCCGATTTAAAGCAAGCTTCTCCTTCCGATCCAAGGTAGCCTCCTCATCATATTCATCCAGACATTTCACAATAAAAAACCAGTCTCCGTCCCGGATAATAGGACTGATCTCCCCTTCTGTCAGCATAAAAGCCGCTTCCTCATACTCCTTGGACCGCTCTCCCCGCCCTACTGACCTTTCAATCTCCTCAGCCTCAGACACAGCTCTTGCCAATGAGGAAAAATCCACGCCCTCTGTCATAGCCTGGGTGTGGATCCTCTGGGCCTCCTCATGACTGCGGATCTGAATTTCCTGAACCCGGATCACCTTTGCCTCACTGTCACTGATCTCCAGATCCACATCCTTTGTCAGCTCATTTACCAGCTTTTCCGCACGATAGTAATCAGAATAAAGCTGATAAACCTCCTCCTGGCTGACCCCGATATAGGATCTGTCCGTCTCTGTCAGGCTTCCATAATAATCCTCGGTTAATTCCCGAAGACGCTCCTGCTCCTGATTGGTCAAGGTAATGGCTTCCTGGTCTGCCATCCGGTTCATGGTCTTTACTTCCTCCAAAAAATGGCGTACCTCCCCCAAAAGATGCTCCTGAAATGTGGTGCCTTCCCGGTCCACCTGAATCCCCCATATCTGTCCTGTATAGATCTTATTGTAACGATTCCGTTCCGTGACAGCTACCAGCATAATCTGGGCATCTGTGTATCCTTCCACTACCTCCGCCTCAGAGGTTATGGGAGCGCTTTCCCCACAGCCGGCTGCCATAATCACAAGCATGGCAGCAATGCCTGCGGCTGCCCCCTGTCTTATTTTTCCTTTTATCATATAACGCTCACTCCTGTATCAGCAGCTTCAGCACCTTTAAAACTCCGTCCTCTACATTTCTGTCAGCCTGAAAACGTGCGGCTGCCTTTACCTCCGGCCTTGCATTTCCCACTGCAAAGCTGTAATAAGCCTGTCCCATCATCTCTATATCATTCATCTGGTCTCCAAACACCATGGTCTCCTTCGGGGAAATCCCCAGGCTTTCCTGCAAAAGCCTTACTGCCGCCCCCTTATTCACCCCAAGAGCCATACAATCCATCCACATATCCCCAGAAATGGCAATCTTTAAACGATCCTGATATTTTGCCCGCAGTTCCTTTGTGACCGAATCCACGTTGGCCGGGCAATAAGCAGACACCTTGATAAACGGTCCCTGCACCTGCATCAGATCCTTTACCTGCTCTACGCGGTACTTATATCCATTTACCATCCAGTCTGACACCTTCTGATCCCTCTCATCCAGATACGCCACATCCGGGCCGCTGATCATGGGTGTCAGGCCCAGTTCCCTGATCTCCCTGGTCATCTCCAAAATCAATTGGGAATCCACTGTATTTAAGTACAGATTCCGGCCATGAAGTCCCACATAAGCGCCATTGTCCGACAAATAAAAGATTTTCTCTTTCACCGGATCAAACACCCTCTCAATGCTCACCCACTGTCTCCCCGTGGCAGCCGCAAACTGCATCCCCTGCTTCCGCAGCTTTAAAATCACATCGAAAAGCTCCGGATTCAGCTCATTGCCCCCATCCTTCAAAAGCGTCCCGTCAATATCAGATACAATTAATTTTATCATAATGTTTATTCCTTATCTTTCCATTATTTTTTATCCCAATTATATGCGATTTTATACTCTTTTACAAGACGGATTCCTGATTCTTTTTTCCTGCCCGTCTTCTGTGGCCACTACGCTTTCCCGCGGCCACCACGCTTTCCCACGGTCAGCGCAGCCAGTGCTCAGACCTATCTGAACGGTTACTCCCCCCGCTTTTTCATCAGAAAGCTATCCTCCAAATAAAAATCAGGCAGATACTCCTGTTCAAGGAATCCTCTGCCTGACATAAACTATTGAACCCCCGGCCCCTTTTTGGACGACCCGATACCAGCCGTCACTACCCGGCTGCCAGATGAATTGCTTTGGGAGGAAGTCTGTCCGGAGGTCTGCGATGCCATGCTGTTTGCATCATAATAATTATTCACAAACCCGGTAGAGGTACACACTCCATCCGGTCCAAAGCTATAGCTGGCTCCGTCAATCACATTTGTGGTGCCGGCCACCAGCCGCCCATCTCCTGCCGGATCCAGATAATAAAAAGCCCCGTCCTTTTTCAGCCACCCGGTCAGCTTCTTTCCGTCACTCTTAAAGAAATACCAGTATCCATCCACCTCAACAGCCGCATTGATCACACATTTCCCGGAATCCGGACGCAGATAATACCAGTCTCCGTTTATCTGACGCCACCCTGTAGTCAGCGCACCATTCTCCTGCATGTAATAATACTCCCCATCCAGCTTCAGCCATCCCGTTACCATGGAGCCATCCGGCATAAAATAATAATAATTTCCATCCAGATACCGAAGTCCGGTAGCCATTGTCCCATCCTGCTGATAATAATAGGTCTTGCCTCCCGACTGGCTCCATCCCGCCGCCATGGCCGGAAATACCGGCGAAACGGTAAGAACACCCGCCATAACTAATACTGCCATTTTCTTTCCTGACATCTTTCGTCTCATAATTTCACCTGTCCTCCTGATCACAAAAGCCATTACAATAATTCAGCCCGTCTGAACCATTAAAGCTTTTCTTCTTAATTACTTGAGAGTTGAAAGTTTTTAATAAAAAAATAACCCTTTCGCATGGATTTGTGGTATCTTTAAGTTCTCACACTTATGAAAGATACAAACCACT
>RAYY01000024.1 GCA_003611875.1 bacterium D16-56
GCCTGATCGATTATCAAAGCCACAGTGCATATATATATTTAATTATATTTCCCCACCCCGTGAAAAGTAACCTGATTTACGATGGAATATGAAAAGCGTTCGGAAGGGCATTGACAGACGGGGATGAGTGTAGTATGATTGTTGGCGTGGGAAATTCCCTCAAAGGAGAACAAAAATGAATTTTTATTTGACCAATCAACCCAAAAAGAAACTGAACTCTGTACAATCCATTCCGATGAAACATTGTACAGAGTATGGCGTATAAATAACGCATTAAGATTTCATCGGAAAACAAGGCAATAACTATTCTGACTATCGGTATATTTATTGCTTGTTTTCCGTATGCGGATTAAGCGTGTGAAAGGCTATGGACAATGTTTTGTCTGTAGCCT
Organism: bacterium D16-56; assembly: GCA_003611875.1. Taxonomy (GTDB): domain Bacteria; phylum Bacillota; class Clostridia; order Lachnospirales; family Lachnospiraceae; genus Brotaphodocola. The sequence continues at coordinate 393 of RAYY01000024.1, forward strand.
TTTGCTATATAGGAACAGGAATCCATATAGGCAGAAGGCAGTACACAGATGTGTGCAGGTGCTTTCTGCCTTTTTGTATTTATGGCAGTAATTTTATACCTTGTGAAATAGCTAGATGGATATATGTGTCCTATGGGGAGATACCTTTGGGTATACAAAATGGAATATTCAAAGATACCAGTGTTGCTGTTAGGCAAAAACAAATGAAAGGATTGTGATTAACATGAGTTTATTAGAAATCGAAGGACTGACACACTCTTTTGGGGATAACCTGCTTTACAAAAATGCAGAGTTCTCTCTGAATAAAGGCGAGCATATCGGGATTGTTGGACAAAACGGAACAGGTAAAAGCACATTGATTAAGATTTGCACAGAGCAGATAATGCCAGATAATGGACGCATTATCTGGCAGTCCCAAGTATCGATTGGTTATCTGGATCAGTATGCGGAGATAGAGAAAAGTCTTACCATGCGTTCTTTTCTGAGGTCAGCTTTTTCGAGATTGTACCAGATTGAAAAAGAAATGACACAGCTTTATGAGAAAGCAGCCAGAGGACATACAGAATGTCTTGACCTTGCGGCGAGATATCAGGAACAGCTTGAAATCCACGACTTTTATTCCATCGAAACTCAAATTGAGCAAGTGGCGAATGGTTTAGGGCTGATGGCGATAGGATTGGAAAGGCCGATTGAACAGATGAGCGGCGGCCAAAGGGCAAAGGTAATATTGGCAAAATTACTTCTTGAAAAGCCAGACGTACTATTGCTTGACGAACCAACAAATTTTTTGGACAAAGAGCATATTTTATGGCTTTCTGATTACTTATCGAATCTTGAAAATGCTTTTATGGTGGTATCTCACGACTATGCGTTTTTAGAAAAAATCGCTAATCGGATTTGTGATATTGACAACGATACGATAACAAAGTATTACGGCACTTATTCTGAATTTTTAAGAAAGAAAACTCTGTTGCGGGAAGATTATGTGCGCCAGTATTCTGCCAGGCAAAAGGAGATTAAAAAGACGGAAGAATTTATCCGTAAAAATATTGCCGGAAGAAAGTCAAAAATGGCGAGAGGACGAAGGAAACAGCTTGAACGAATGGAAAAAATGGAAGCATTAGACCAGAAAGAGATAACGCCATATTTCCATTTTCCATCAACGCCATTTACGAATACAGAACACCTTGTCGTAAAGCATTTGTCCGTAGGCTATCATTATCCGGTTTTGTCTGATATTGGTTTTACAATAAAGGGCGGGCAAAAAGTAGTGATTACGGGTTTCAATGGGATTGGCAAATCAACGTTGCTGAAAACACTGATTGGAGAGATTCCGTCAATGAACGGCCATTATAAATTTTCCGATCAGGTTACTATCGGATATTTTGAACAGGATTTATTATGGGACGATACAACAAGAACTCCCATACAAATTATTTCAGACAATTACCCGGAAATGGTGATGAAAGAGGTGCGTAAATCACTTGCCAGATGTGGCATTTCCAGCAAACACGCCATGCAGCTGATTGGAACATTAAGTGGCGGCGAGCAGGCAAAAGTGAAAATGTGTTTGCTGACGCTAAAGCCATGTAATTTTCTAATACTGGACGAGCCAACAAACCATTTAGATGTGCAGGCGAAAGACTCTTTAAAAACAGCACTAGAAGAATTTCCCGGTACAGTGTTACTTGTTTCGCATGAAGAAAATTTTTACCGGGAGTGGACACAAAAAGTAATTAACATAGAAAAACGATAAGCGGTAGATACAAACTCATCTCTTTTCGTGTGGATTTTTGCTTAGTCGCTTAAATTATACCGCAAAGAGACTGAGTTTGTATTTCATTTTACAAAAATCAAAAAGTTGTAAACTGGTGTAAAGGATATCCAGACAGAAAAATATCTGATGGATTGGAGCTGATTTTAGGAGACTGACATATGCCGATGAAATTTGCAGGAGAAGGTAAAGGACAGCAATCATACAATTATATTTGAACTGAATGGCAGTCCGGCATATAACCGGTATTTTTTTACGAAAGCAAAATTTGATGTGATGGATAATAAATGGTTTAAATCGGATGGAATACCAGTGGTTCGGCAAGAGAAATTTTAGTTGAGTTATGGATTTATATTTATAGAAAATACCTATTCAAACAGATAAAGTATAAGTATTTGCTATTTTTATGTCATCTTGATAAGATAACCATGAAAATAGATAAAAGGTAATTGAGAAATCTGCAAGAATTCATTTAGAAATTGTTTATTTTTCTGTTAGTTGGATGTTATCTGGGGCGGCTATAGTATAGTCACAGGCACAGAGAGGAAGGGATAAAAACAGTGAAAAAAAGATTTTATATAGGTCTGCTTTTAGCTTTAGGGATATTGGGATTGCTGTCAGGATGCGGAAGATATTCCAGTGATCAAACTGAGATAAACGGCCGTAGTGAAGAAGAACTGAAAAGCAGGACGGCGGAGGAAACAACAATGGAAGAAGAAAACGGAAAAGAAAGCAGAGATAAAAACGCAGTCCGGGTTACCCCGACTTCTGAAATCACGGAACTGGAAACAGGATTGTCAATGGTCCGATATGAAGGGGAGTATGGCTTTGACACATTCTTAGAGCAGGGAGGAGCCGCCTCTGACGCGGATGTTGCGGCTTATATCACTTCACTGCTGGCACAGGAAATTCAAATGGAAGGAGCTCCTTTCGGATGCAGTACTCTGTCAGTGGAAAATCAGGATGGCGGATACCTGTTCGGAAGAAATTTTGACTGGAATGCCTGTAATGGATTGATTGTCAGCGCCAGACCGGAAAAAGGCTGCTTTTCCGTTTCAACCGTCAATATGGACTTTATTCGTGCCGGCGGGCTTGACATTTCACAATTACCGGATTCCATGCAGGCTTTTGTTTCCTTATATGCGCCACTGGACGGAATGAATGAAAAAGGGCTGGCGGTTTCCGTGAATATGATTCAAGACTCTGTAAGTATCCATCAGGATACAGCCAAACCTGACCTCACAACGACTACGGCAGTCCGGTTACTGCTTGACAAGGCGGCAGATGTGGAAGAAGCACTGGAGCTTTTGCAGCAATATGATTTTCACAGCTCCATGGGAATGATGGTGCATCTGGTCCTGGCGGACGCGGACGGAAGGAGCGTGGCTGTGGAATATGTAGATAATGAGATGATTGTTACCAAAACGCCAGTTGTTACCAATTTTTACCTGGCAGATGGAGAGAAGCAGGGAATCGGAACCGCCCAGTCTCATACCCGGTATGAAATCCTTACCCAGACACTGGAAGAACGAGGGGTGATGACAGAAACAGAAGTGCGGGACGCGTTGGACAGCGTGAGCAAGGACAATTTTGGAGAGTTTGAATCAACCGAGTGGAGTATTGTGATGAATCAGGAGACAAAGGAACTGATTTATTATCATAGGGAAGATTATAAAACGGCATATGTCATTTCGGCTGAATAGGTGAAGTTGCGAAGGGACTTTACCAAATTGCCGTAAGCGGCAATTTATAGTGCCATCGCGCAGCGATTTTGAATGGAGGAAGCACCCTTCGGGCACAAGGTGAATTGACACAAAGTGTCAAGAGAAGGCGGACTGGGCCGTACCTGTATGTCAAAATACATGACAAAAAGGAGGAAAAAATGAACTACTTGAAGACTTTAACTGATTTATACAGACTGAAAAAGAATGTGAAATTAAGTGCTGAAAAGATGCGTTCCCTGCAGGATGGAAAACTGCGGAAGCTTCTCAGGTTCGCATGGGAGCATTCAGTTTATTACCGGACAGCTTTTGAGAAGGCGGGAATTACAGAGGAACAGTTGGATACACTGCCTCTTTCCTGTTTTCCCACCATCGACAAACAAATGCTTTTGGAGCATTTTGATGAACTGGTCACAGTGCCGGATTTAAAACAGGAAAAACTGCGGGAATTTGATGCGGGGGAGGCGGCAGACCGGAAGCCTTATCAGGGAAAGTATCATGTGGTTCATTCCTCTGGCAGCACCGGGAAACCCGGATACTTTGTATATGATGAGGATGCCTGGAGCCAGATGCTTTTGGGTATCATACGGGCGGCTCTTTGGGGAATGTCCATGCCGCAGATATTGAGGCTTCTGATGAAACGTCCCAGGATCGTCTATATTGCGGCCACAGACGGAAGATATGGAGGCGCTATGGCGGTGGGAGACGGAACCCGTGGAGTAGGCGCCAGCCAGCTCTATTTGGATATCAAGACGCCGGTCACAGAATGGATCAGGCAGTTAAAAGAGTTCCGGCCCAATATTGTCATTGGCTATCCATCTGCCATCAAGATCCTGGCACAGCTGATGGAGAACGGGGAAGTCAGCCTGGATGCGGAAAGGGTGATTTCCTGTGGCGAACCATTGGGGAGCAGTCTGCGGGCCTATCTGGAAAACATATTCCGGACACAGGTTGTCAATTTTTATGGAGCCAGTGAATCCCTGGCCCTTGGGGTGGAAGCAGACCCGGAGGAAGGGATGCTCCTTTTTGATGATATGAATATCATTGAGGTGGAAGATGGAGTGATGTACCTTACCTGCCTTTATAACTATGCACAGCCGCTGATCCGGTACCGCCTTTCTGACCGTCTGACCCTGCAGCCGCCAAAGGAAAAAGAGATTCCTTTTACCAAAGCAGTGGGGCTTTTGGGAAGAAACGAAGATGTCCTCTGGTTTGAAGACGGAAGAGGGAACAGGGAATTTCTTCACCCATTGGCCATCGAAGGATTCTGTATCGAAGGGCTGAAAGATTATCAGTTCCGGCAGACCACGAAAGATACCTTTGAAATGTATGCGGAAACAGGCAATGGCGTTTCCAGGGAACAGATCCGGCAGGAGATGCTGCTTCGGATGAGGAAGATCCTTGCAGAGAAAAGGCTGGACTATGTGCAGTTCTATGTGAACTTTGTAGAAGAAATCCTGCCGGATATCCAGACAGGGAAAAAACCTTTGATCTGCGCGAGCAATGAGCCAAGTGCCGTGCTTGCACGGGCATTTGGCGAATGCCGCGGCAGTCAGCAGCCGGCAGGATTGCTGACGTGAAGGGAAAGGTGGCGTAACAAATGGCAGACACAATCTTACAAGGAGAAAAAATCACCAGAGTTTTTTTCCAGGGAAAGACAGAGACAAAAGTCCTGGACGGAATTGACATTGAAATATATAAAAATGACTTTACTGTGATTATGGGGCCTTCGGGAGCCGGGAAGTCTACGCTTTTGTACAGCTTAAGCGGTATGGATCCGTTGACCGCAGGACATGTGTTTTACAAGGATAAGGAGATCAGCGGCCTTTCCGAAAACCGGATGGCAAAGCTACGGGCAGAGGAATTTGGGTTTGTATTCCAGCAGACCCATCTGGTCAGCAGCCTGACGCTTTTGGAAAATGTGCTGGTGGCAGGATATGTGAGTAAAAAGGACAGCGCCGAAAAGGTAAGGGAGAGGGCAGCGAATCTCCTGCGGCAGATGGATGTGGAGGCAGCAAAGGACAGACTGCCCTCCCAGGTGTCCGGGGGTGAGGCGCAGAGGGCAGCCATTGCCAGGGCCATGATCGGAAAGCCGGGGCTTCTGTTTGCGGATGAGCCTACAGGGGCATTGAACCAGGCAAATACCCGTGAAGTTCTTGGGCTATTGACCGACTTAAACCGGGAAGGCCAGAGTATCCTGATGGTGACACATGACCTGAGGGCAGCAGCCAGAGGGAACCGGGTTCTTTATCTGGAGGATGGGAAGGTCTGTGATGAACTGGCGTTGGAGCCGTACAATGAAATGGAAGAAAAGCAGCGGGAAAGAGACGTAAGCCAGTGGCTTTCCAGGCTTCGATGGTAGCAGGGCAAAAAGAAGTTCTAACCCTGCAAAGTACGCAGGCTAAGAACTTCTAAGTTTTGCCCGGAAGAACGCACAAAGGGTGTGCGATCTTCCAGACTGAAGCAGATAGGGAGGAGATGAAGGGAATGGAAAACCAGATTTTAATCCGGGCAGGAATAAAAAAGCATAAAGGGAGTCTTTTGGGAATCGGAATCCTTCTGTTTCTGACAGCGCTTTCCCTGACAGCAGTGCTGATGACAGCATTTGTGGGGAACTGTTATATAAGGGAAGAGATGGAGAGATTAGGGTTTGGGGATCTTACCGCATGGGCATCGAATGTACCGGATGCGGACTTCCTGACAGAAAGTATCCGGGGGCAGGAAGGAGTAGAGGCAGCTAAGACACAGAGACTGATTTTTTCTGAATATGAAGCAAACGGCATGGAATCTGACAGCGAGGGGCAGCTGATTCCGTGGACAGGGGGCAGGTACCGTTTCTTTCAGAGTGACCTTTCGGGCTATGCCGAGACTCTGGAAGAAATCGGGGAAGAGGAAGTATATGTATCTGCTTCCATGAAATCCATGATGGATCTGAAACCTGGGGATGCAGTCACATTTCCCATAGCCAGAGGCGGACGTAAGATCAGCCTGACGGTGGCCGGGTATTATGAAGATCCTTTTATGGGCAGTTCCATGATTGGGATGAAAGGGTTTTTGATCTCAGAACAGGCCTATGACGAAATCTGCTCTGTCATAGAAGAGGCGGGAATGGACGCCCTGGCCAGGGATGGCGTCATGATCCATATTCAAATGGAAGAAGGCATGACTGTTTCGGAAATAAACAGAACATTGACAGAAAACACGCCTCTTTCCATGTATACGGAATTTATCCACAGCGCAGATACGATTGCAGGTTTTATGGTCATTCTCCAGGATGCTTTCTCTGCCATTTTAGCGGCTTTTGCATTTGTGCTGCTGGGAGTGGCCATGGCAGTCATGGGACACAGTATTTCCGGGCTGGTGGAGCAGGAATGGAAGAATCTTGGGATTTTAAAAACCATAGGGTTTACCGGGAAACAGCTGGCGGGCCAGCTGATGGTACAGTATATGGGAGCCGTGGGAATTGGCGCGGTTTCGGGAATGCTTCTGGCAGTTCGGGCAGCAGGGATCATCAGCCGGATCACAGTGACTACTACGGGTGTTTTGCTGCCAATTCATTTTCCTGTCCTTCCCTGTCTGGGCATCCTGGCCTTCCTTCTTCTGGTGCCTGGAGGCTTTTGCGCCCTGTGTCTTCGGCGGGTTGACAGGACCAGCCCCATGGCAGCCATCCGCAGGGAATCAGGAGAGGCGCAGGACGTGGGAGCCGGTATTTTCCGCCATAAGCTTCGGGCAGAAGGACTTAGCTTCCATCTGGCGCTGCGGCAGGTCCTGACAGGGAGGAAACGCTATACAAGCGCCTGCCTTGTAGCGGCACTTCTGGTGTTTTTCGCTTCCCTGGCGGGCCGGATGAACGGCTGGCTGGGGGCGGACGGAAAAGGAATGATGGATGCGTTTAACCCGGCAGACCTTGATCTGGGAGTGCAGGTCCTTGGAAAGCTTTCGGTCGAAGAAATGGAAACAATGGTGCGTTCTTATACGGATATCACAGACAGCTATCTGCTGGCCATGCCAAGCGTTTCTGTAAATGGGACGAATTACACGGCAAATGTGATCACGGAACCGGAGCGGTTCCATATCAGCAGGGGCCATACCAGCAGGGAGGCGAACCAGGTAGTGCTGACAGAGGTGCTGGCAGCAGATTTGGGAGCAGATGTGGGGGATACTGTTGCAATCCGGGGGAATAAAGGCAGTGGAGCGTTTATTGTTTCAGGCATCTATCATTGCGCCAATGATATGGGGGCAAATCTGGGTATGAGCAGGGAAGGGTACCTTTCTATTGGAGAGGACGACAGCCGCCTGTGGTGCTGCCATTATTTTCTGGAAGAACCTTCACAAAAACAGGTGATCACAGAGGCTTTGGAACAGACCTGGGGCGGGGATGTCCATGTCCATGAGAATTCCTGGCCGGGGCTTTTGGGAATTATTTCCGCCATGCATATGCTGATTCTTTTCCTGTATGGAATGAGTGCGGTATTTATCTGTATCGTAACGGGAATGACAGGAACAAAGATTCTGGATGCAGAGCAGAAGGATATGGGAATCTATAAATCCATCGGATGTTCTGTCCGGATGCTCAGGCTCTCCTTTGCCTTTCGCTTTGGACTTGTGGCAGGAATGGGGGCAGTCATTGGGACACTGGCAGCTATGGGGCTTACAGACCTCATTGTATCCAATCTCATGCGTCTGGCCGGGATCAGCAATTTTGTATCTGGAAATACGCCCGGAAGCGTTCTCCTTCCTGGAATTGTGATCACATTTTTGTTCTTTGGATTCGCCTGGCTGTTATCAGGCAGGATCGGAAAGGACATGAATGTGCTGACGGCGGAAACATGAAAAGTTTAAAGGGTGAAAGAAAAAAAGAAGAAAGGATAAAAATAATATGAAAAATAAAAATGACAGAACAGGTATGGTAAATAAGGGAATGGGAATGATGGCAGCCGTGGTACTTACTGCCTTGCTTATGGCGGGGTGTGGTCAAAACAATGGAGATACAGAAAGCGCAAGGGACACCAATGCCGGCAGCGTTGACATGACAGAAGCACAAAGGGCGGAAAGCAATATTGAAGCAGAGGAATCTTCTGAAAGCCATGCAGACACAGAGAACATTACCAGTATAGAAAGCCAATCTGAGGAAGATCAAACGATGGAAAGCAAAAGTACACAGCTGGAAGTCCGGTTTGGGGATAACGGAAAGGCATTTATGATGACACTTCTGGATAATGAAACTGCAGCAGCGATTGCAAGGTATGTAGGAACTTCTGACTGGAGGCTTCCCATCTATGAACGGGATGCGGATGCGGACTACAGTGTGCTGCAATATTATGACATTCCCGGCAGATATGAGATTCCTTCCGATCATCCGGAGACTGTGACAGAGGCAAAGGCGGGAGACGTATTTTATTCGGATCCTAACCGTATCGTATTGTTTTATCACGATGCAGAGATTTCGGCAGAATATACAAAGATCGGTACATTTGACGCAACGGAAGAATTTATAAGGGCAGTGGAAGAAAATCCGGTGCTGGAAGGATGGGGAAATAAGATTATCCAGATTTCCCAGCGGGCTTTGTGAGGTGTTGAAAAGAAGACGGCAATGATAGATGATTTAAGAGAAGATATTGACTGTTAGCTGAAGGAGGCTCTATAGGGCCTCCTTATATATTCTTATGTATCCAAAGGTATCCAAATTTGGTTTATATATAGGATTTAGCTATTCAAATGAATTAAATATAAGTATTTGTTATTTGGCTTGGTCTTTACTATAATATACTTGAGTTTTAAGAAGAAGGTTTCGGAAAGTGAAAGGTTATAGCCATTAACCATATCTTTGCTTTTGATAAGCCGAAGAACTTGAAGAAGCGGCCTGAATTTAAACTCCGGCAGCTCCCAGATAGATTGCGGCAAGGAGACTGAATGAGCTGTGGGAATTTGGGCGTAGTCTATAAAAAACAGGAAAAGTAATTTTATGTGTAGGAGGAAAAGAAGATGACAGAAGAATCTAATGCAGGTAACCCAATGGGAACAGAAAGGGTGTCCGGATTAGTATTGAGAACCGGGGTTCCACTGATGATTTCACTGCTGATCAATTCCCTTTATAATTTTGTGGACAGTGTATTTGTTTCCAGAATATCAGAAGAAGCGTTGACAGCCTTGTCCTTGGCAGCTCCAGTACAGATTCTTATGTCTGCCATGGGCCTTGGCATTGCGGTGGGACTAAATGCGGTCATCTCCAAAGCATTAGGCGAAGGGGACCAGGAAAAGGTGAAAAAGACGGCATCGGCCGCACTGGTGCTGGCTTTTCTGGCATGGGTACTGGTGTCTTTTCTGGAAGTGTCAGCTATGAGGCCGTATTTCAGGTGGCAGTCTGGAGGGAATGAGACGATTATGGACTATGGGATTCCCTATCTGCGCATATGTATGCTCGGTTCCCTGGGAATGATGGGGCAGTGGGTATTTGACCGCTTTGTCATGGCAAGCGGCAAATCGTCCCTGTTTTTATTTACACTGTCAGCTGCATCCATTACGAATTTGGTTTTAGATCCGATTCTTATTTTTGGGTATTTTGGCATTCCGGCAATGGGAACGGCTGGAGCCGCCCTCGCAACGGTAATCGGGCAGTGGGTCGGGTGTTTTGCCGGATATGGGATCAACTGTCGGTGGAATCGGGAGATACCTATCCATTTTACGGCAAAGGCGGATAAAGGCTGCATGGCGGCTATTCTAAAGGTGGGACTTCCCAGCACACTGGTGCAGGCTGTTTCTTCGGTACTGGCTATCTATGTAAACTCCGTTCTTATGGTTATTACTCCAACAGCAGTTGCGGTGTACGGTGCCTGTGTAAAGATTCAGGGGCTTGTGACGGTGGGGGTAAACGGCATGGGAAGCGGACTGATCCCCATCGTAGCTTACAACTACGGCGCAAAAAAGCCAAAGAGAATTTACCAGAGCTGCAGATGGGCGATGCTTTATTCTGTGATATTTTACAGTATATTTTTTCTGATAATGGAGGTTTTTCCGGAATGGGTGCTGTTATTGTTTGATGCTTCTTTGGAAATGCTTTCCATCGGTGTAATGGCACTTCGGATCTTGGCGGTAAGCTATCTTCTTTCCAATGTATGTCTGATTTACTCGGCAGCATTTCAGGGACTTGGACTGGGAGTACAGAGCATGCTGCTTACGTTGGGCAGACAGGTGGTTTTGCCGGTGGTATTTATTGCAGCCTTCTCTCATTTTGGAAATCCGACGTGGATCTGGCTGGCATTTGTACTGGCAGAGGCCGTTGTAATACCGATTGGAATCATTCTTTGGCGAAGAGAGTCGGATAACGTTTTAAAGAACTTAAAATGGGAAGAAAACAGAAGACTTGAAACACAAAATAAAAATAGCAATAAATTAACTGGCAGACAGATGCTTGTTCGGTGAATGACTTTATAATTGAGAAATCTGCAAGAATTCATTTAGAAATTGTTTATTTTTATGTTAGAGCCATGTTATCTGTGTCCGGTATTCTTATCATAGACATCAGGAAAGAACAGCAAGATAGGAAAGAAAACGCGGAGAAATGTAAGTTAAAAATTTTAGATAATCAGGAGGAAAAATCATGAAGACAAGAGAAATCAGACAGGAGTATTTGACAGGAGAAAGAGCATTATCCCAGGGAGAGAATTTGGAAATCTACGACAGCATTTTTGCGGATGGAGAGTCGCCGCTGAAAGAGAGCCATGATATCGAACTGGAGGGCTGCATGTTCAAATGGAAGTATCCCTTCTGGTATGCGAAGAATATTACCGCCAGAAACTGTACCTGGTTTGAGATGGCCCGTGCAGGGGTATGGTATACGGACAATATGACGGTGGAAAATGCAGTGATCGAGGCCCCGAAGAATTTCCGTCGCTGCAGGGGCGTAAATTTAAAAAACGTAAATTTTCCCAATGCGGCCGAAACACTTTGGAATTGTGAGGATGTGACAATGGAACATGTGACGGCTAAAGGCGACTACTTTGCCATGAACAGCCAGAATATGGTGCTGCGGGATTTCCGGCTGGTGGGCAACTATTCCTTTGACGGGGTAAAGAATATGGAGATTCATAATGCCCGGATGCTTTCCAAGGATGCTTTCTGGAACAGTGAAAATGTGACGGTATATGATTCCTTCATTTCCGGAGAATATCTGGGCTGGAACGCAAAGAATCTGACACTGATTAACTGCACCATTGAGAGCCTGCAGGGGATGTGCTACATCGATCATCTGGTTATGAAAAACTGTAAGCTTCTCAACACCACCCTGGCGTTTGAGTATTCCACGGTGGATGCAGAAATCACAGGAAAAATTGACAGTGTGATGAACCCTTCCAGCGGTGTGATCCGGGCAGACAGCATTGATGAATTGATCGTTGAAGCGGATAAGGTAGATCCATCAAAGACAAAGATCATATGCAGAAGAAAGCTGAAGGAGGCGGTATGAGCCTGTTTTTGAAGGGAATTCTGATCGGGCTGCTCTTTGGCGTACCTGTGGGGGCTGTCGGAGCCATGACCGTGCAGAGAACCTGGGAACATGGGATCAAAGCCGGACTTCTTACAGGAATGGGGTCTTCTGCTGCAGATTGCATATATGCGGGAATTGGGGCTTTTGGGCTGACCATAATGTCAGATTTTCTTTTGGAATACCAGACGGTTATCCATTTGGCAGGAGGAGGCATTGTCCTGCTGATGGGAATCCGTCTGCTTCTCCGAAAAGGAGGGGCGGCGGAAGTTCCGGCAGTGTCAGGAAGATTTAAGATATTTTTGTCGTCCTTTGCCGTAGGGATTACGAATCCGGCGGCAATAGTAACTTTCCTGTTTGCTTTTTCCTGGTTTGGCATTGTGGGAGGCAGTGCAGGAAAAAATGGCTGGCTGGTGGTTTTGGGAGTATTTGTCGGAACCTATTTCTGGTGGGGAGGGCTGACCGCTGTGGTTGCTTTTGCCAGAAGAAAGAAAAGGGCAGAAAGTCTCCGGAAGATGAACCGGATTTTCGGGGCAGTTTTAAGCCTGTTTGGAATCCTTGTTTTTATACGGGCAATTCCCATATGAATTGCTTATCAATAAACAGAAAAGTGAAAAGAGGAGTGGACGAAAATGAAAAAAATATGGATAGTGCGGTGGGCTATGGTTATCTCATTATCTCTGACTGCGTGCGGAGAGGACAACGGGCAGGCTTGGGCTTCCGTTTCAGCACCAGAGTCATTAAGAACAGAAAGCATGCCACAGTCTGCCATTCATCAGGAAACGGAGAATACTAATACACAGGAAGCGCAATCTACAGATACAAATTCAACAGAATCCGTGGCAGAAGACATACAGGAGAGATCTGTTTCTGATTCAACAGGAAGCACGGCAGAATCAGCGGCGGATATAAGTGAAGCAAAGCCTGTACAGGAAACAGAAATGAATGAAGCAGATGGAATGGAAACAGATATCCAAAATGATGGAGCGGAGAATGCAGTGATGAATATGAAGGTACAGGTTGGTGATACGATATTTTCAGCCACATTGGAAGAAAACGCGGCGGTGTCTGCTTTGGTGGAAATGATGCGGGAAAGTCCGGTAGTGCTTCAAATAAGCGACTATTCCGGCTTTGAAAAGGTAGGCCCTCTGGGAACCAGCCTTTCTGCAGACAACAGTCAGACCACAACCCACGCCGGAGATATTGTCTTGTATAACGGAAACCAGATTGTTATATTTTACGGCTCTAATTCCTGGAGCTATACAAGGCTGGGACATATTGATGATCTGACGGGTTGGGAAGAGGCTCTTGGAAACGGGGATGTGACGGTGATTTTTTCTTTGGAGTAAATATGATAGAAAGTTTGGAGGTGCAGTATGTCTTACATTTTTGATGAACTTGTTAACAGGAGAAATACCCATTCATTGAAATGGGATGTGAAAGAGCATGAGCTGCCTATGTGGGTGGCAGATATGGATTTTCAGACGGCGCCGGAAATTCAGGAGGCAATCAGGGAAAGAGTATCCCATGGTGTATTTGGCTATTCCATTGTGCCTGAAGAATGGTATCAGGCATATATGGGCTGGTGGGAGAGACGGCATCATTTTTCCGTGGAAAAGGAGTGGCTGGTGTTCTGTACGGGAGTGGTTCCGGCTATTTCCAGTATGGTGCGCAAGCTGACAACAGCGGGAGAAAATGTTCTGGTTCAGACGCCGGTTTACAATATGTTCTTTAATTCCATTGTAAATAATGGAAGGAACATTGCAGAAAACCCGTTGCGATATGACAGAAATACCTATCAGATGGATTTTGAGGATCTGGAACGAAAACTTTCCGATCCTCAGACCACGCTTATGATTCTGTGCAATCCCCATAACCCGGTGGGAAGAATCTGGAGCAGAGAGGAGCTGGAGCAGGTTGGTGAGCTGTGCAGGAAGTATCATGTGACCGTGATTTCCGATGAAATCCATTGTGATCTGACCAGTCCTGGTCAGGAATATATTCCCTTTGCCTCGGTTTCGGAAAACTGCAAGAATAATAGCATTACCTGCATGGCTCCCACGAAAGCCTTTAATCTGGCTGGACTGCAGACAGCAGCAGTGGCCGTTCCAAATCCCAACCTGCGGCATAAAGTTTGGCGGGGACTGAATACGGATGAGGTGGCAGAACCGAATTCCTTTGCGGTGGAGGCGGCTGTGGCTGCTTTTACGAAAGGGGAGGCATGGCTGGATGATCTAAGAGAGTATATACAGGAAAATAAAAACTTTGCAGAAGATTTCTTGAAGAAAGAAGTTCCACAGATTAAGCAGGTTTCTTCACAGGCTGCTTATCTTTTGTGGCTGGACTGCCGGGATATGCATGGGTGTGCGGGTGAATTTACACAATATTTGAGAGAACATACAGGATTGTATCTGTCAGAGGGAAAACAGTATGGGGAAAATGGAAGTTCATTTATAAGAATGAATATCGCCTGCTCACGCAGTCAGTTGGAAGATGGACTGAAACGGCTTGCAGAAGGGGTAAGGGGCTATGAAGAATGGGCACTTTCTATTTGTTAATATTATTTTAAGAATGTTATAAGATAAGTACTATTTGGCTTGATTAATATGAGAAAAGTATAAAAACAGAGGTGGAATATATACGAATCTGATTGGATAGTATGCCCATTATGTGGAAGTAAAATCCATGATAAGTTGAGTGGAGCAAGGACTCATGGAAGGAAGAAATAAGGATCAATGACTTCTCGGAATCTCAATGAATGAGATTCCAACCGAAAATTGACAACTGAATATCGTGCAGGAAAAGAAATTTGAGAAAAATGGACATAAACATTGGACATAGCGGGTACTATGCCTTGAAAAATCTTATGGGATCGCTTAAGATATCATTATTAGGCGGCTAATCCTAATAATGATTCTTGAAATGCCTTAATCGATGGAATTTCCCAGGCATCAAGGTGTTGGAGCATCATGATGCCGTAGAGGCGGCAGTACCACATCTTCGTAGAGCGGTGCCTGCCGTCTTCTAATTTATATTCCTCTTTCTCGCGCTTATTGGAGCGTTCCACGGAAGTTCTTCTGTCATATTCCGTTTCCCATGCTTTAGAGTCCCTTGGCGGTATGTTAAATAACCTTGGATTGTCACCGGTAAAGATGTGTACGGTTCTTCCATATTTCGCCGGTGAACAGGGGTGTTCACAGAAGCAGCCACGTTTCCGGTTTGATTTTGGGCACCGGTATTTTGCCCGGTGTTTGGCAGCTTCACATCCATCTTTATGCATACGTAAGCCCAACTTACAGACAGGGACACCATCATCATCGATTGTAAAATCGTCCTTATAGGTAAAATGCCCGGTATGTCCGGGATTGAGGTCGATAAACGGTGTGATATCTTCCCATCTGCAGTATTCATAAACAGGGTAAGCGTCGTGTGCAGAATTTCAGAAGGAGCTTTTCAATCCGAAATTCCGGAAGATACGCTTTCATGGTGAAAAAGGAATGGAGAAAGGAAAGCATATCATGCCGGGAGGCACGTTCTAAAAGAGGGAATACAGGGAGGTCACTGAAGAAATCGGAAGCCACATACATGTAGAGGTGGTAGCCGAAGAAATAGCATTCCCGGTGGGAGTCCCATCCCCAGTTACAGTCGGGCTGGGAATAATGGCGTTTACAGTTACAAGAAGAACAGCCTTTGTCCTTACAATGGCAGATGCGCTTTTCCGCTGTTGTGCGGCAGTACAGACAGGGGTGCCGTCACCGGCAAGAGCCAGGTGCCGGGGATTAACCAACCCCCTGTGGATGGATTGGTCCAGGAACTGGTGCTGATAAAGCCGGAAAATAAGGAAGAAGGGATTTTGCGGTTTTAACTGCCAGTGTTCCAGCATGGGAAGAAGCTTGGAAGCCATGCTGGAAGAGTCGCAGGGAGTCTTATCGCCTTTCTTTTTGCCTTTGGGAGTTTTCTTTATCTTAGGGAACCGGTCTTTTGGGAAAAGGCTGTTGGAGTCATGCTGCCAGATGCGGGAAAAGAAATCATAAAAAGTACCGACACCAGGGGTATCCCCGAAAGAGAAACCGCTGAGCATGGCATAAAGGGGAGTTTCCTTAAGCATGCGGCACCAGACAGTGATGGAAGTAACTTTCAGTTGAGGCAAGCAGAAATACGCCGATCCATATGCAGGTACTCTTCAATGTACTGATGGGTCTGCGGTGTCAGGAAATCAATACAGCGAAGTATTCAGACGTGGATTACATTAACCGTACATTGGCAGTAGAAAGGCAGCTTGGAAAAGAACTGGACAGAGTCCCAAACAGCAGGAAGGAGAGTATGACGAAGATGGAGCTGCCGCTGAAAACGCCGTCCAGCAGGAGAGTATTGCCTATCCCTGATTATGTATTTGAAGCTATTTTGGAAGAACGAAGGAAGTATGAGGGGTATAAAAGCCGCCGACGTACTATTTTTCAGGATGATGGCTATATCTGCTGTTCCAGCTACAGCGGCAAACCAAGATCAAAAGATTTTCATTGGCGGCATTACAAAGAACTTTTGAAGAAAACGGGACTGCCTGATATTCGCTGGCATGATCTGCGCAGTACCTATTGTACGCTGTTATTGAGTAAGGATTTTAATCCGAAAGCCGTATTTATATGGATTCTGAGGGAGGTAAATAAGAGAATTAAAAACGAACAAACGTTTGCTGTGATGTAGACAAATGAGGGGTGGTATGTTATAATCAATCTCAGTTTTACTTCTCGATTTGTCCGTAATCGTTTATTGGTTTCATACAGTTCGGAAAATTGAGTTAAGTAACCAAAATTCGTCGAAGGGACATTTTTTCGAAAACGGAGTATGTGCCTCGACGAATTTCTGGCGAAATATCGAACTTTTTTACTATAGAATTAGGAGGTGGCTTTTGTGCAAAGTGAACAAAAACAGTTTAAACTTCACTCAGAATACCAGCCTACCGGGGACCAGCCCCAGGCCATAGAGGCCCTTGTAAAAGGCTTCCAAGAAGGCAATCAATTCCAGACTTTACTGGGGGTTACGGGTTCCGGAAAGACCTTTACCATGGCGAATGTGATCCAGCAGCTTAACAAGCCGACTTTGGTAATAGCGCACAATAAGACCCTTGCCGCCCAGTTGTACGGTGAGTTTAAGGAATTTTTCCCGGAAAATGCAGTGGAGTATTTTGTGTCCTACTATTACTACAAAGATTTGGATACAAGATATAGATATAGTTGGAAGGAAGCGAACTATATATAGTAGATTTGAGAACTGCAAGAACGATATGAACAGGGTATGTCAGTAACCATGATTCGTCGAGAAGGCAACGGTGAAAGTAACACAGTTCAGCGCAGGAAATGGTTACAGAAAACGGTAGTGTAAATTATTTGGTTTTCTGCTATAATAAAAGACAGGAAGATGAAACAAGGAGAGAAGAATGTCAGTAATTGTTACATTTTGTTTGTATGACGGCATTGTCATGGCAGCAGACAGTCGAACTACTCTAACAAAAACTTATCCAGATGGGCGGCAAGAAGTATCACATCAAGATGGAATCAAGAAGATTTTTCAGTTTGGTGATAGAGATATAGGTATATTGTGCTGTGGAAATGCACAAGTAGGGGATGAAGATGTACCAGATTATTTGAAGGGACTTTTTAATAGACTTAGCAGTACGGCAACAATAAAAGAAATTGCTGAAAGAATAAATGAAGAATGTAATGAAAGAGTGCAGGGTGAAACAATACGTTGCCATATTGCTGGATATGAGAATGGAGTGCAGTGTTTCTATCAGGTTGTAGATGGTGTTGTTACGCATAAAAACATGAATCCAAAGTTGGGCGTACCTACAATATGTGTTGTATGGGATGGGCAAAGAGATATATTAAACAATATCATTCGCAACAGTGAAAAGCTAGATATAGGTGGAAAAATGGTCGATGAATCAGAGGTTCCTCATTTTACACTGGATGAAGGTGTAAGATTTGCTGAAGCTATGTTGAAACGGTCGTGTGAAGAACGGGAGGAGTGCGGTGAACCAATATATTCTCTTGTTATAACAGGCGCAGGGCTTCAATGGATACATAAATAAAAGGATAGGTGTTAAGGTGGTGAGAAGATGACAGAAGAAATACTGCAGGATAATAAAACAGTAGAGCAGATTGTTGATGATATGAATTTATTTGATGATGATCTGATGTCTATGGTTTTTGATGGTAATAATGAAGCTACTGGACTTCTGCTAAAGATTATTCTGAAACGAGACGATATTGAAATAATAAGTGTTGTTGGGCAAAGAGAGTTTCAAAGCCCTATTGTTGGCGGTAGAAATATCCGTTTGGATATCCTAGCAAAAGACCATACGGGAAAGCATTACAATATCGAGGTGCAGAAAAAACCGGAGGGAGCGCATATACGACGGGCTAGATTTAACAGTAGCATGATGGATTCTCGTATGCTGAAAGAGGGACAGGAATTTTCGGAACTGCAGGACTCCTATATGGTGTTTATTACACAGACAGATATATTTGATTACGGGTTACCGATTTATACGATAAACCGACATTTTGAGGAAATTGATGATAAATTTGATGATGGTTCCCATATTGTATATGTAAACGGCAGTTACAAAGGTGATGATGCGGTTGGCAGATTGATGCATGATTTTGGATGTAAGAAATCAGAGGATATTTACTATCCTGAATTGGCAAAAGGTGTAAAGCATTTTAAAGAGGAAGAGGAAGGACGAAAAGTTATGTGCGAGGCTGTTGAAAAATATGCGGAAAAGAAAGTTGCGATAAAGGTAAAAGAAGAAAGAAGTTTAATGACTCAAATAGTTGCGGCATTGGTTGCGGACAAAGATAATGATACTATTATAAAAGAATTAAATTGTACATTAGAACAAATAATTCCACTTCGCGCCGTAATGGGGAAGTAGTTTATTATTATGACTGCTGAATTGGAGAATCCAGATTATGTGTAATTGGTCAGAGAGTATTATAAAACGGGAAAGAATAGATGCTATTGGGAGAATGATCAGAGCTAATATTACAAGAGAGCAGATATTATCTATGAGATACACGGAAGCGGAATATGAAAAAGCAGAAAGTGCATTATATGCAAATGCTTAGACGCAGATGCGGGTGTTGCAATAGGGGCAAGTTAAAGGAATCCAGAAAAATCAAGGGATTGCATTAACTTGGCCTCTTGTTTTGGCTGGGCTTGGAGAAGGCTAGGAGGGATCTGCTTTGAAGCGGGGGAATTAGTAAGAGAATGAACAGAGCCATGAGCGAGTGCTTGTGGCTTTGTTCATTTTGGGGTATAATAGCATTAAATGCCAAAAAAGAAAAGTTTTTTGACCTTTTTAGCAATAATTACAATATTTATTTAAAAGGTGAATGAGCAATATGAAAACAAGACCAATCTTGACACCGGAAAAACCGAAGGATATATCCCGTATATTTGATACAACAGAGCCTTTATTGCGACTTAGGGACATGGGTGATGATGAATTTGAGCGTGTAGTTGGTGAATGGGCGTATGCTTGTCTAAAAAATTCGGAAAAGTATAGTAATGTGGCTTTAATGGGAGGTTCAGGGGATTCAGGGAGAGATTTGGTTGCTTACATAGATTCAGATATGAATAAATTTGATATTTATCAGTGCAAGCAGTATGATAAACCGCTCTCACCAGCGGCTTACATGGTTGAATTTGGGAAATTATGTTATTATACATTCATAGGAGAATATAATGTACCACAAAAATATTATATAGTAGCAAGTAATGGAATCGGAAAATCTTTAAGAAGTTTAATAGAGAATCCTTCGGAAATAAATACAAAATTGATTGAGGAATGGGATGATAAATGCGGAAAGAAAAGACAAATTATTTCAGATGGAATAAAATTAACGGATGAATTGAAAAAATATATTGAGAAATTTGACTTTTCAATTGTTTCAGATGTATCTCCTATTACATTGATAGAGGATTTTAGCAGTTCAGTATGGTATAAATATCATTTTGGTGGAGGTTTAAAAAGACGTCCGAAATATGAAAGACCACCAGAAAAATTGCAACCAGATGAAAAAAGGTTACCATACGTCATGCAACTATTGCAGGTGTATTCAAAGGAAGGAAATCAGCAATATAAAACTCAGGATGAATTAAAACATGAGCAAAAATTCTATAAACATTTTTTGCGACAAAGAGAAGGATATTTTTCAGCACAATCATTAAAAAGATTTGTAAGAGATGAGCTGGTTGATGAAGAAAGCTATGAAGAATTAAAAGACCAAGTAGAGTATGGAGTAATGGATATATACGAGCGTGAATATGAAAGCGAATTAGAACGGGTGAAAAGTACTACACAGCAAGCGAATACATTATCCATTAGTAATGACGAAATCAAAAATGTCACTGTACAAGATAAAACGGGCATGTGTCATGAACTTGTAAACGAAAACAGATTAACATGGAGTGATATAAGTGAGAATATATAATACTAATCCAGAAATAGGATGCAGAATACTACTATTACTTGGAATTGTAAAAGAAGCTTATTCAGCAGAAAGACTGGGATATTATGACTATTTTTCTTTACATCTTAATGATTTAAAAGATGGGTATGAAGGACTTCATCCATCTAATCCTAATCATTCATCGGAAATCATTATAAAAAGAAAAACAATCAAAAATGCGATAACATATTTAATTAGTAAAGGGTTGCTTACGGTTGTTTATAGCGCTTCTGGATTCAAATACAAAAATACAGATTTGGCAGACCATCTGATAGAATTGTTGGATAATACGTATTCATTGGAGTATAAAAAATGCGTTATAGAAGTAGATAATTTTTTTCGAAATATGAAAGATGATGATATAAAAAAATATGTGACAAACAATATCGGAAAATGGGTTGGACAATTTGAAGATGAAGGGGATTAAAATGCATAGCAGATTAATATTAAAGAAGCTAATATTGACAGGAAATGGAAAACGGGATGCTGTTATTAATTTTCATGAAGGATTAAATGTTATTGCAGGAGCCTCTGATACTGGGAAGTCATTTGCGTTTGAGTGCATAAATTATATTTTGGGATCAAGTGAGGTTCCATCATGTCCGCCAGAAGCTAAAGGCTATCAGACTGTATATATGGAGATAAAGGATTCATGCCAACAAGAAATTTTTACATTAAAGCGGGATTTTTCAAAAGATGATAACAAATCAATTTTTATTTGTTATTCAGAATACAAAGATATTGGACAAAGCAGTTTTGAAAAACTGTCAGCAATACATAAAGCGAAGAAAAGCCTGTCTAAAAAGCTGTTGGATATGTGTGACTGTCCATATGAAACAGTGATTGGTAACAAAACAAAAGGAACTTCACAGAGCTTTACATTTAGATCATTTATTCCAATGATAATGATGGGGGAATTGCGTGTAACAGAAAAGCATTCGGCTATTTATAGAATGAATCCGAAAGGGAGTAATTTCTCTACGGCAGAATTGACATCATTTCAGACGGTTATTTCTGGCAATGATTATGAAAAGATAGATAAAAAAGACAATCCTGAAATTGTAAAAGCAAAACTTAGGGGACAGATTGAAGAACTAAGTCATATGATAGATGAGTTGAGGATTGAAAATGCAAATTTGGAGGCTAAAAATGAAATAAAAGATGGACAGTATCTTACGAAAAAAATAAAGGAAACTAATGAATTTATTGATAGTAAAAATGAAGAGGTAAAAAAATACGAAATCGAATTCGAGCAACTTCAAATGGAAAGTGATGACATCAAAAGAAAGATTTATAGATTGAATGATAATATAGATAAATTTCATTTATTGAAGAAAAATTATTTATCTGATTTAGAAAGATTAGAATTTATTTTTGACGCACATGATCTAACACAACAATTGGTGGATGTTGAATGTCCAATATGCCATTCCCATATGCAGGTAGAAGAAGCTGAAAGTTCAAATGACTATTTTATTGCGCTTTCCAGTGAAAGGACTAAGATTGAAATTCAGCTTTCGGAGTTAGATGATACGATATCAGATATGCAAAGTGAAGTAGAGGAAGAGGAACAGATTCTTAAAGACATAGAGATAAAAAGCGAGTCGATATCGCAGGAGTTAAATACTATATTATTGCCGGTTATCTCAGAGAAATTTGCAGAGGTTCAAGCATTACTTGAAATTCAGGAGCAGGTAAATCTTATTCTAAGGAATAATGAAAAGGTAAAAAAATATAATGATAGAATATCTGATTTGACAAATAAGATGGATAATACAAAAACAGATAAAGGAAATAAAATTGAGCCTGTTGCAGAATCATATTTGAGTGGTTTGTGCAATGAGATTTATGTTTTATTGAGAGAATGTAATTTTATTGAGAAAGAGGCAGAAGTGAAGTTTAATAATACTACCCATGATTTAGAAATAGATAATAAGGCGAAGGCTTCATTTGGAAAAGGAGCCAGAGCAATTATTAATTCGGCTTTTTTATTGGGGATAATGAATTATTGCTTAAATCGTGATTTATGCCACCCAGGAGTCGTTGTTTTAGATTCACCATTGACGACATACAAAGAAAAAGATAAGAAAAATGGAGAGAATGACGAGAGTGTAGGAGAAGGCACGAAAGAAAAATTTTATACAATGCTTGCAAATGAAGAAACTTCAAAGCAGATAATAATATTTGATAATGAAGAGCCTAATGAGGAAGTGAAGGGAAAGATGAGTTATTTACATTTTTCAGGGGAGGCAAGTATTGGAAGAAAAGGATTTATACCTGAATAGAGTGCTAAAAATATTGTTATGATAATAAGAAGGGGTTTCCAAAATAATGGGAACTCTTTTTTCTGTTTTTTGAAAACATGAAGAGTCATCTATTTATATCTAAAGATAATTCAGAAAAAATTCATAATATTACGGTAGAAGGAGGTCATTTTAATAGTCATTTATTCATTCCTGGTGATGAGAACGAATTTGGAGATAAGACAATTATATATTCTTTCTATGTTCCATATAACTAAGTAATCCCTGTGCCTCCTATGGCACAGGGATTTTTGCGGTGCTGAAAGTGAGGTGAGAAATATATGATGATAGAATCTACTGATTTAAAAAGTGAATATTCGATTTTTAAACGGCATAAGGAACCTTTTAAGGGTTCGGAAAAAGACTCTTTAAAAGAGGATTATAAAGGCTTCTGAAAAGAACCTTTTAAAGACTGGATTTCGGACATTATGCGCTGGTAAACTGTGTTTAGGCATGTTTGTGTAAGAGGAGGTGGCGGTGTGATGAACATTGACTTGGACAATCTGAATGAAGAAATGGTTTACGAAGCTTTTGGAGTTGACGGGAACGAAGGCGAGGCCCTGAATGACATCTATCTGGAACTTTTTGAGCTCATCGGCCGTGATGGTATGCTCAAACTGTTTAAATACTTTCGTGGCGATAAAATTGACTGCCCCATGCGGCTCTATCGCCCGGAGTTCGTGGCAGACCTGGCAAAACAGACAACAGACAGGCGTGAACGTGCCAAGATTGCCAGAGCTGCCGGATATACTGTCAAATTTATTGAGACGATGCTGCGCAAGCGGAGGAATGAAGATGAGGTTGAATAATGTGGCGTGAAGGTACGCAAGCCTCATCTTATTCCATGCGCTTCAGCTTTCGTACCCGGATAGACTTTTTGACAGCATTGGCGGCTTCCAGCATAACGTACACCTCATCGGGGTCACAGTCGGAAAAGACCTTCTGTACGTCGCCCAGCAGATGGGGCTTAGAATCATGTACGCTGTCGGACAGCAGCCTGTCTACACTGGTATGCAGGGCATTGGCAATCTTTACAAGCGCCGGCAGGCTGATTTTGGTTGAAGCGACTTCTGTGTGGGAAATGTGCTGACTGGTCAGTCCAACCATTTCAGCTAACTGTTCCTGTGATAGCCCCGCGGCTAACCGGGCTGCACGGATTCTTTGTCCCAGTAATTTATAATCCATATCTGTATCTCCTCGTCTAAAATTCTGATATTTGTATTGTATAGGCGAATGAGCTATGGTAGAATGGACTGCATAAGCGAATGAGTTATTATAGGCGTAACGCCTGAGTTAAAAGGGAGGATGAAAATAATGTATTGTCATAAATGCGGAGCGCAAATAAAAGAAGAATCAATATTTTGCCACAAATGTGGCGCAAAAGTAGCGAATGAAGATATTCAACCGCAAGACCTAAAAGCTACTACAGTAAGAACCAAACAGGAAGAAAAGGATGTTGGGAAACTGGTACACGAATCATATGCTGCATCTGTTCAGGCAGCTATGCCAATAGAAGGGGATGTTGATTATGGAACTGATTTCAAAGCATTTGTAGACAAACATGTTCAACAGACAACAAAATTTCAATCAGCAGGGGAACTGCTTGATAGCCGTGTATCGCAAAAATTCATGTGGATATGCTTTGGGATTCCGGCAATTGTAGGTTTTCTGGCAGGCGGACCTTTATTAGCGTTGCTGCTCGGGCTTTTCTTTGGATACCCGGCAGCGCTCCTGACAGATTTTATGAAAGGTTCCCGGGCCAGAGGATCTATAAAGAAAATCAGCGGCAAAATTGATTCAGATGAGCTGATTCAGTTCCTAAATGGACATTTGAGTTATTTGTCCCCCTATTTCCATGAATGGAGCTACATAAATTATAGTGGGGCCGGGGTGCAGGGTGCGGTGACTGCACATACACTGAACTCAATCACAGCTTCAGCAGCTAAAGTTGGTACTGGATTTGGGCGAAAGCAGAGGTGCTTTGTTGTGATCTGGATAGAGCCTGATGGAGAAGTTTCCGATTTTAATGGGATGAAATACTATTTTAGCACAGCTATGAAATTTCCCTGGCCGTCAAAGTATGTCTGTATGGTTAAAGCTACCCCCATACTGCAGGCGGCTATGGAATATTATTTGAAATACAGCGACATAGAAGGAGGTAATGGAAATGTTTTGCCCTAAGTGTGGTGAAAAGGTACTGGATGGTGCAGAGTTCTGCCAGAAATGCGGTACGAAATTGATGAAGGATGCCTCTGCGCAGTCAGCAGCATCGAATCCGACAGGCTCAGTAAAGCTGATAAGCAAGGCGCCAGCGGCTGTCCAGAAGAAAAAGAAATCTAAGAAAGTATTCATTATATTGGCTATCGTATTCGCTTTTATTGTCATACTGATTGCGGCAAATTCTGGGGATATAGAAGAGAGAGGCGAGCAGGCAGAAAAGGATGAGGAATATATAAATTCACAGCAGGATTCTACAAATGTAAAGCTCTCTGAAACTTACACGAATAAAGAAGAAGGGATATCCTTCCAATACCCAAGCGCATGGGTTCCTGTTAGTGCAGATCGGTATGACGAGTGGTTTAATGATTCACAAATACCTTTGGTTGTTTTGGCAAATGAAAATGAAGATATACCTGAGAACAACACTTATGTTTTAGTATCAAAATTTGAAGCGTCCCAAGAAGATGTTGAGTATCTGTTTGGCGATGATGAAAAATTTGCGGAAAGCTTTAAAAATGACGCTGGAACCACATCCGGTGATGATTTAGAAATCAGTAAGACATCGGTGGTTGAATTGGACAAAGTACCGGCAAGAATGCTAATGGCGGCATCTGGGGATACTGGATTTCAAGTATATTTCTATTCTGCTAATTCTAATATCTACAGGGTGGAATTTTGTTGGGCTGGAGAAACTCCTGGCAACAACCAAAGGTTTTTTGATGCCATAATAGACAGCTATGAGATTACTGCTGTCGATACCGGCGAAATTGATTCGGCCAATGAAAAGCAAATTGCTGACAAGCTGCTCTATAATGGTGTTCCGGTTGATACAATTATGGAGATGAAAGCGGAAGACGTAATTGCCGCTTTCGGTGAAGCAGACGAATATAGTGATGAAAATTTTGTCCAAATCCTGAGCGAAGATGGTGAACGTCTTGTCGCAATGGCTAATTTTGACAGCGCAGGATATGTTTCATATTTTGCTGGAGATTCGGAGAAATTTGAGTTGAATGGAGAGAACCTTAATCATGATTATGATAAGCTGGTAAAAATCTTTGGGCGGGAACCAGATTACGAGGAAACATTTGAGTTGCTTGAGGTAAGATGGTATTTTGATGGTTACAGCATCCTGCTGGGCTTGGATAAAGATGGATTGCCTGGAAAGACAGAGGTTTCAAAGGAAAACCCGCTGGATTATGAATATAATCAGCCAGAAATGGATTCAGAGCTGATGGGAAGATGGAGATCTTATGATGGGAATGCACTCACTTTGAACGATAACGGGACTGTATCTGATGTTTTCAGTTTCTGGAACAGCCTCAACCGTAACCCTGACAGTGTTACTTGGGAAGCATCTAATGGACGCCTGATTCTTACTGCCATTTACAATACGGAATATAAATATGCGCTTGGCGAGGGCAGGAGAAGAATCAATGGTGAAGATGTGGTAACGGATGAGTTGAATCTGGACAGATCACGTATTCCGGAGGCTGGCGAATATGGCTACTATTATCGGGAAAAAACGGGCAGTACTGACTTGGCCGGCACATGGATACATAATGACTCAAAAGGGCTTGGCGGAAATATAGAATTTTATGCTGATGGAACAGGCATGATAGGAGACAATCCCCTGACATGGTATGCGGACGAATCAAACTTGTACTATACAGCAGAACAAAAAGCAGCTTTTGATTATACAGTAAGCGGCGATGTACTGACTATATTCTTCTCAGACGGAAGTAAGGTATATACCAGAGTAGGAAATTAAAAATCTTTCTGCTCCGTTTCTGGAAAAGAAGATGTTAGGTACAATTTAATACAACGAGATGTTCTTTTAAAGTAAGGGAGAAATTTTATATACAAAACAGGGGCTGGCATGATTCCAGCCCTGCTTTGTGTGGAAAGGAATGCGGCAATAAAAATGCAGGAGGCGGCCACAAAAAATACCGGCTCCTGCAAAGATAAAATTTTAATGTCTTATTTTATGCTGTCGGCAAGCTGGAGGATAAAAGTCTTAAATATCTCCCTCTGCTCTTTTGGAAGGATATCCAGTGCATCCCGCACAAGGTTTCCTGTATCTGCGGCTTTCAGGCTGTCCTGTAGCAGATACTCCGGGGAAATACCGGCAGCATTTACAATTCCTACGAACGTTTCCAGCTTTGGAGCTTTTACGCCTCTTTCAATATCTGCAAGATACCGTTCGGATATTCCGCATACTTCGGCAAATTCTTTCATAGTCTGCTTTCGCGCTATCCTGCAGGCCCGAAGCCGTTCCCCCATTAACAGCATATCAAATGTATTTGCCATGATTAACACCTCTTTCAAAAATTGTTCGTACAACATGAACCAATGGTACATATAAAGTATAGGAAGCATTTTCTAATCTTAAAATGATTCATTAGGCGTGATTATTTGCCGATTTATGAACTAATAAATCATAAAATTTTTATAAACTACATATTTCGACATCTTTCGCACGTCAAATGGATTATGATAACCTTATATGAACTAATAGAGCATAAATGAAGTGCTAATAAAGCATAAGGAGAAAATCTATGAAGATGGAGAAGATACTGAAAAAAGTCGCAAGAGCAAACGGCGTTACTGTAAAAGAAGTAGAGACAGAGATACAGGCCGCAATAAATGAGGCATGGAACAATCCACCAGATGATGTAGCAGCGGCATATCAACAAAAGGTGCCATGTATGGGAGAAATACCGACACCGGATGAATTTATCCGTTTTATGGTGAATGAAATCCGAATAAACAATCGAATATAAACATTTATCAGAGCCTGCTCTGGCAGGCCCAGACGTTTCCTTAAAAAGATGGGAGAGAATGCTATGGAGATTGCCGCCACAAAGAAAAACGTCAGATTGATGGAAAAAGCGAAGTTCTCAAGCAGGAGGTTGAGATTTGAAAAAGATAAAATATCCAAGAATTGAAAAGAAACACAGAATCTTGTATGTGACAGGGGATGCACAAGATTGGACGTATCGGTATACGTGGGAAGACCTTGAGGAATCTTTCAATGATTCTTCCACGGACATCCGTGCAATGAGGAATATTATATTTAGAAAAGTCAGGGTATATTTTAAAAATCATCCCGAAGAAGCATTGCTGGGCGGCAGATTCAAAGAGGGATGGACAGCCAAAGAGGTAAAGAGACTATGTGAAAATAGTATATGCTGTTAGCAATGTAGCAACTGGTACATTTTATGAAGGGCAACATTTGAGAATGGCTTTCAAGCTGTGTATTGTTGTTGATGGAAATGAATTTCATAAAGACATTATTACAGAGGGATAGGGGCTTTCAGGCTCCTGTCCCTTTATTAAATTCTACAACAGGGAGGATGGAGTAATGGCATTACAGAGAACATATTACAGGGACAGATATAACAGTGACAAAATATGGGAAGTTGTGAAACTGAATGGCGGCTATTATCTCCGCCAGTACATATGCGGCAGGCAGACCGGAAGAGGCTTGCGGACTACAAAAAAATTTATCAGAAGTTTAGGCATTTTGGATTTTGAAGCAGTTACCGGTTTCGAGGGCAGCCAGAGGAATAGCGAGAGGAGCCAAAGGGATGTTCATAAAAGATATTGACTGCACAAAGGATACTCCCGTTGTCTTAGGCAGCGCCGACAGGCCGGTATATGGGAAAGGTATCAGGATTACGCCCCGGATAGATGGCAGGAAAGACAGCGAACATTTCCGAAAAGCATACCTACCGGAATTACTGCCGCTGGAGGAATATGACCTGATCGTAGTCCTTTTGTCTGGCGGCAAGGATTCCGTAGCCTGCTATTACAAATTGCTGGAGCTTGGCGTGCCAAAAACAAAGATTGAGTTTTGGCATCACGATATTGACGGCGGGCATCCTTCAAGGCGCATGGACTGGCGGTGTACGCAGAATTATGTCAGGGCGCTGGCAGAAGCGGAAAATGTGGATCTGCGTGTCTCCTACCGTGTGAACGGCTTTTTCGGGGAATTATACAGGATTGGGGCATCGGAGCCTGTAGAATGGATCGAGCCTGATACACAGGAAGTGAAGCAGTGCAGACTCTCCCCAAACTACATTAAATGCCAGAAGCTGAAGGAACAGGCAACGGAAGAAATGGAATCCCTGTTAAAAACATACGGATACAGAATGAAATTTCCTGCAAAGACCGGGGATTTGAGCCGCAGATGGTGCAGCGCATATTTAAAGATCATGGTTGCTGATTCTGTAATAGCGAATCTGGATACCTTGGGGGAACTGGAACAGCTGGGAGGGAAATGCCGGAAGTTTCCGGGCAAGGGCAGCATTGGAAATGGAAGGTGGTGCAGTGCGCAGCTAAAAAGGGGGGTAGCAGATTCCGTTATAAGGAATATTGACAAGATGGAAGAGATTGGAGGAAAAAGGCATAAATTTCCGGCAAAGGGTGGAACACATCAAGGGCGCTGGTGTTCCGGCAGTTTAAAAGCAGCGGTACAGGATAGCGTGACAAGCAATTTAGAAAAGACCAGAACGGACAAAAAGATCCTGATTGTTTCAGGCGAACGGCGTGGGGAATCTGCCGGGCGGTCAAAATACAATGAGATGGAGATACACCGCACCAATGCTGAGAAGCGCTCTCATAGGCTTGTGCATCAGTGGAGGGCGGTGATTGACTATTCCGAGAAAGACGTCTGGGAAGTATTGAAACGTCATAAGGTAAATCCCCATCCCTGTTACCGTATCGGATGGAACCGGTGCAGCTGCGCTATGTGCATCTTTTCTACACCGCCACTGTTTGCCGGGATCAGGGAGATATACCCAGAGGAATATGAATCATTAAGGCAGGATGAAAAAATACTCGGATTTACCCTTGATAATAAAAAGTGTTTGGATGATTTTGTAGGGGATGCAGGATCATGTGTATATTGGGAAGATAAAGCGGCAGTCCGTTCCATACAGACTGGCGTTTTTTCAGTTGGGGATATTTACGTGAAGGAATGGAAATACTCGGCAGGGGCATTCCATGGCGCGGAGGGCGGGCCGTGTTGAATGGGGGAACTGTCAGGCAGAGTATTTTCTGGCTGTATATTCATTTCCGTTCTGTCGTATATGAAGGGAATACAACAATATATTCTATCAGTAACGTTGAGGACATCAGCGTTATCAGACCATGAATGGATGACAGAAAGGAGGGCTACATTGGGGAAACTCAAATTATTTGAAAATATTTTAAAGGCTGCTTCGGCGTTAATCGCTTCCGCCATGTCTATCATCAAATTTATTGGCATCATCGGAAAGATAAAACCGGCGGCTTTATAGGCTTGCTACCAACCAAAAAGACAGCATACGGCAGGGCCTCCTATGTTGGGGTGTCCTGTTTTGTATGCTCCAAAATATGAGGAGGTGATCAGAACCATGTGGACAAAGCTGATGAAAATGGAATATTTCGACTTAAAGGCGGAGACACGCCTGGAAACCTATGCGGATACGGTAGTGATTGAGAAAGAAGGAAATGCTTCCTTTATCACGGCAGTCCGGTTCGGAGGGTATCCTGAGAGCGTCAAAGGCATGAGCGACGCTATATATGGGGGCGGTTCCGTGACGGTAGAAATCGATGGTGAACCTGTTATCTTATGCAGCCGTATGAAACAATACTGCAGGGAGTTATCCCATGACGGCATTTATGCAGAAGCTACCCTGATAATCCGTGACGGGGAAGTGAATGCCGACAATGGAGGGGAAGAAAACAAAAATGCAGATAAACCGGACATGCCCCGTAAATGCTACCTGTTCTGCGAGCAGGGCGACAGGGAGCGGCTGTTTGAGGAGCTGGACAAGAAAACCGGCGTCCCGCTGATACCGGAATTCAAGGAATATGTGCTATCAGAATTACAGGATAGGGAGATATTGAAGCCCCTGCAGGTGATTTCCTGCCGGGAGAAGTTTGACGTATGGCTGTTTTCCGTGACAAAGGGTGAGGAGAATGTTATTTCTGTAATGAACGACGGGCTGAAATCCGGCGCTATCGCAATCCCCGGTTCTAACGAAAATAAATTTCCTGCTGTCCGTTCCGTGACGCAGTATCTGGATGCATTTGGGGTTATGATCGCGGAGCGCATCAAGAACCAGTTCCGGCCGCTGTTTGACCCGGCTGTGGAAACCTTGTCGCCGGAGATACTGGCAGTGAATGAAAATATCAAAAAGAATGCAGGATACAGCCTGTATGACGCCCAGCTTGCCGTTTGTGAAGCGCATAAACGCTGTCTGGAGAGAGGGAAGGCTACCCTGTGTATCGCCGAATGCGGGGCAGGGAAGACAAAGATCGGACTGGCTGCGCTCCATTCTTACCAGCAGAGGAAAACTCCCGGAGAACGTCCAGAAAAACATTTCAATATTGTCCTGTGCCCTTCCCATATGACAAAGAAGTGGGTACGGGAAATTGAGGAATCTTTGCCGGATACTTTCGCTGTAGTCATAAATAGTATTACGGAACTGCGGAATGCCTATGCTGCATATGAAAGGGACACGAAAACCTGTTACGTGATTATGTCAAAGGAGAAAGCCCGTGACGGCTATATGAAGCGTCCCGCCGTCAGATGGAATGGGCGCAGGGAAGCATTCCTCTGCCCTGACTGCGGCCAGATCATCGAGATGGAGCTGACTGACGATGGCTCAAAATACAGGGTTCCAGCGGATGCATTATTCTTCAAGCGGGAAAATAAGCAGAACCACAAGTGCGAAAACTGCGGCTCCCTGTTATGGACAGCGCTGCGTCCGGAACAGCAGTCGGAATGGGTGAAGGTCTCAAACTTCGGTTTCGTCCACCGCAGACAGGCCGCCCAGTACCTGAAAGGATTGAAGAAGAAGCCTGCACTGTATGATGCGGTACAGGCGGTTGCGGATGCTCCGGACGGATACTTTCCCAATACGGGTGCGTACAGGAGGTTCCCTTTGTCAACCTATATCAAACGTCATATGCACGGAAAAATAGATGGGCTGATTGTAGACGAGCTTCACAATTACAACAATAATTCCGGTCAGGGTGACGCTATGGGGGAGTTATTCCAGGCAGCAAAGAAAGTAGTTGGAATGACAGCGACGCTTATCAACGGTTACAGCTCCGGCATCTTCCATCTGCTGTACCGCATTTCCCCGGATCTGATGCTGAAGGACGGCAAGCGTTACGATAAGCCCACCGAGTTCAATTCGGAATACGGCGTGACCGAGAGCATTTACGAAGTGGCGGCTCCTGACTACAATTCCAACCGCCGCACATCAAAAAGGAAGCTCAGGGAGCGTCAGCTTCCGGGAGTATCCCCGTTAGTGTATTCCAGGTTCCTCATGGATTCGGCGGCATTTTTAAGCCTGAACGATATGGGGAAGGATCTGCCTGAATACGAGGAAATCCCCATACAGCTGCAGATGAATGAGGATGTGGTACAGGAATACCGCCGTTTGGAAGCAGGGTTTAAAAGTATCCTGCGTTCCCAAAAGGACATTTCAAAGAAAGTGATGTCCGCTTATCTGGGGCTGCTGACGGTCTATCCTGACCAGCCTTATGGACAGAAGCCAATCCTGCATCCTGTCACCGGCGATGAACTTATCGTGCCGAGAGATACATCCAGCTTTCAGGAGCTGCATGAAAAAGATTATTCCGTGCTGGAAGTGGTACAGAAGAAAGCCGGGGAAGGGGGACGTGTCCTTGTCTACACTAGCTGGATCAGGACAGATACGCAGGAGAAACTTCTCAATCTCCTCACAGAGAATGGATACAGGGTGGGAATCCTTACGGTCGCTGTCCCGCCGAACAAAAGGGAGGAATGGGTGGAAAATCAGGTAAAGGACGGGATTCAGGTACTGATTACCAATCCGAGCCTTGTGGAAACCGGCCTTGACTTAAATGATTTTACCACGATTTATTACTATAACATTTCCTACAACCTGTTTACCCTGCGGCAGTCATCCAGACGGTCATGGCGCATTAACCAGAAAGCCCCGCGGGTGGAGGTTTACTTCTCTTACTACGAAGGAACCATGCAGAACCGTGCGGTGAGGCTGATGGCTTCAAAGCTGGCTGTTGCAGGCATTATCGAGGGTAATTTTACGGATGAAGGGCTTGCGGCAATGTCTGACTGTGCGGATATGACAACAGCTTTGGCCCGTGAACTGACACAGGGCATAAAAGATGAAGTGGAGGACTTGGGAGCCGTATTTAAGAAGATGGCAATCCTGAAACCTGTCCAGCCACAGGCTGTGCTTGAAATCACGGATGAAAAGGCAGATATGGGAGCTGTTGCGGAAGATACTGCGGATGTAAATGATGGCTTTGATGATAGTACTGTCATCCATGTAAATATGTCAGTATATCAGGGATATTCCAATATTACAGATGATACATCGGAAATGACAATATACAGTACAAACGCGCCGGTTCCGACGATTGCCTTGCTTTCCTTTGTAAACAGCACCAGACCGGGAAGGGCGGTCTGGGATGGAGCCGAAAAAGAAATGAACAGCCTGCTGTATGATTCTGCTGCAGAATTAATGGCAGCCTGAACGGAACGGCATGTTACTATATGTGAGAAATTATTTTAAATATCAGGAACATAACCGTATATCTGTCCGATTCTATGATCTGCAAGGGAGCATACAAAAAACATATCAAAACAGCGCTTCGGGAACTTCTCCCGGAGCGTTGTCATTATAAAAAATAAGAAAAGGAGCAAATGAATATGGAAAACAACAACTTATTTGACCTGGGGAGCGCACCTGTAGCCGAGGATTTTGACCCGTTTGCAATGGATGAGGAATTACTTGATGAAGGAGCTGCTGTTAAAAATGATGTTGGGGAAAGTGATTCTGCCCAGCAGCCGGAAGCAGACAGCACGGCCTCCAAACAGGCAGAGAAGGAATCTAAGGAATCGGCGGCAAAGGCGCCTGTTCCGGAGACTGGAAATGCGCCAAAATCCAAACCTGCGAAAGCAGAGCCGAACTTGGAGGAAAAGCCGCCTGTATTCGCCTATGCGGGTGCAACGGAAACAATCAGTGACACTTCCATGACCTTTGATGAACTGCGCATTGAGAAAGCAGGCGATTTCCCGGAACTGGACGATGGAAAGCGGGTGTCATGGACGGTGGAGTACGGCAAAATCACCAAAAGCGTTGCCGACCCGAAGGGAACCAGTATCGGCAAAATGAAATCGGACATTGAAGCATCCAAGGAGTTCCTTGACAGCTTGAAGAAAGCGAAGGACAAGAATCCGGTCTGCAAGGTAAAGCCCCGTGTTACTGCCCAGAGCAAAGGCACAGCGACAGAGTACAAAGGCGTGTTTGCTACGCTGGAGGAGGCTGAGGAAGCGGGGAAAGTAATTTCCATCGTACCGTCCCGTGACGGCAGGGTGTATGAGATCCGGGATACAGAGATGGGGAGGTTTGTCACAACGGCGGCCGGATGCGACATGCTTTCCGAGGTTCGGGCAGGGTTCACTCCTGCCCTGCCCCGTATCCCGCTGAAGCTGACGATGCAGGTATTTGCTTTCTTCCGCCATTATATCAGCAATGATTCTGAGAGCGAAGCGCTGCTTAATATCTACTGGGATAAGGAAAAGCAGGAATTTATAGCCGATGCGCCGGAACAGGTTGTGACGGAAGTTTCCGTGGAGGGCCGGATCAGCGAGAAATATATGTGCGACCGCTATATCCATTACATGGATATTCATTCCCATAACCGGATGGACGCATTCTTTTCTACGATTGACGACCATGACGAGAGGGCGACCAGGCTGTACACGGTGGTCGGAAGGATGGACAGCCCTGTGCCGGAAATCAGGACACGGATTTCCAACGGGGGAAAGTTCCTGGATATCGACCCTGCGGAAGTCTTTGAACTGATGGAGGAGCCGTATCCGGACGAGTGGGAGGAGCATGTGGAGGTGAAAAAATACCATAAAAAAATGATCCATAAAGCGGCTTCCAAATGCGGGAAGCTGGGGAAAAAGCTCAGGAAGAAGGTGGGTATCTTATGAAATTCGCTCTTGAGAGGCCTGTGAAAATCGTTATGCTTGGGGCAGGCGGGACAGGAGGGCATATAGCGCCGCATTTGTACAGGCTGCTCCATGCCCTTGACCGGCCTGTGAAAGTAATCATTGCTGACGGCGATCTTGTTGAGGAGAAAAACCTTGTCCGGCAGAACTTCATAGCCGCCGACCTTGGGAAGAATAAGGCGCAGGTACTGGCGGAACGCTATGCTTCCGCTTTTGGCATGGAAGCGCAGTACATTCCGGAATTTGTTGAAAGTGAGGAAATGCTTTCAGAACTGGTAAAGCCGGAGAGCCGCCCTGTGTGGATGGATTCCGAAAAATATCCGCAGGAACTGCCAATCCTGATCGGCGCTGTGGATAACAACAGAAGCCGCCAGCTCTGCCATCAGGTGTTCCGGAAATCGGAGGAGCTGGTCTATATTGACAGCGGCAATGGGGAATACACCGGGCAGGTGGTATGTGGCATACGCCGTAAGGGAAAGACGTACTATAAGCCTGTCGGGGAGGTTTATCCCGATGTGCTGGATAGAACCGATAAATTTCCTACGGAATTGTCATGTGCGGAGGCGGCTGTGTCCGCTCCCCAGAGCATTACGGCAAATATCATGGCGGCCACGGCTGTTGTGGCATACATCTACAACATTTTGGTTCTGGGCAGCATTGAAGTAAAAAATATCACATTTTCCACAAGGACGGTGAATCTGAAGCCTGTTTTGTCGGAGAAAAGAAATGGATTGGCGAATCGAAAAAGAAAGGCGGCATAAAAGATGTCAATGCAATCACAGAAAAAGAACATGAAAACCATACACGGCCTCGTATCGCAGAATCTGGGATACATTTTCGGTGAACGGGAAAGCGGGCCGAATGGCGCAAAAAAACAGTTCCATACAAAGTCGGCAGCATTCTTACGTGCCCTTGGGAGGGATTTAGGCTTTCAGGATGTAAAAGTAACAAATAACTATGGCGGCATTGCCGTATCCGGGGAGATTACGCTTATGGGCATGTGGAGGGAAGGGAATGGGCTGTATTTGCAACTATCTCAATCCGCTATGGGCTGGCAGTCCTTTTTATACCGGCAGATTTCTCATATGAAAGACTATACCGGAGGGAGAAACCGGTGGCTTCCGGCAGATATGTTTGCTTCCGGGGAATATGCGGAGTTGGTGGACATACTGCTGGCATTGCGGAAACCGTCAAGGGAGGAGGCAGAGTATGCAGCATGATGAAGAAAACGGCGGGCAGCATTACGCCCTTGTAAAACTGGAAGAATCCGCCCGTGCCATCAGGCAGGCCGTCAATGAATTTCCGGTACTGCGCAGACGTGTGGAGAAATATCAGGGAAACAGGACAAAGGCTCGTGAAGCATACAACGACCTGAAACAGCAGCAGGGCAGGGTGCTGTCAGCCCTGCGCTATGCGGCGCTGTCCCTGTTGGAGATGGAACTGCCGCAGATGGCGGATTATTCCGTAAAATTAAGCGAGTCTGTAAAGGTGTTTAACCTTATGACGCCAGATTATACCAGACTGTGCGAGTTTCTGTCTGATTATCTGGAAAAACTGCCTATTACAGAAAATATGGAAGCAAAGACCACCAGCGCCGCCATCATCGGGCATCTGATGGCAGGTGTCAAGATGGGCTATTATCCTACGGATCTGAAGCATGTCAGGTATCTTGCCCGCAGTATTGAATTCCCGGAGGATGTGACTGTAAACCTGCTCGATCCGTGCTGTGGCTGCGGAATGGCGTTACATACGCTGGCAGATGGGAAGAATTGTAAGACTTACGGTGTGGAGCTTGACAAGCACAGGGCGGAGGAGTCACTGGCACGGCTGGACCGTGTCGGTTTCGGCTCTTATTTCCGTTCCCGGATCAGCAATGAAGCGTTCCATCTCATGTTACTGAATCCGCCGTACCTGTCGGTGATGACAGAGGGAGGGGCAAATACCCGGAATGAGAAAAGATTCCTGATTGATTCCCTTTCCCATCTTCTGTATGGGGGATTGTTGATTTATATTATCCCCTACTACCGTCTTACACCTGATATATGCCGTATTTTGTGTGATAACTTTGAGGATATTACGGTATGGAAATTTACAGGCGGCGAGTTCCAGAGGTTCAAGCAGGCGGCTGTCCTGGGCATCCGCAGGAAACGGCAGGATGGTTCTGAGCAGGCTGCAGGGCTTGCATCCCTGGCATTCCAGCCTGATCAGTTACCGGAACTTACGGAACTGCCGGAGAACCGTTACACTCTTCCCGATGCGGCAAAGAAAGTGGAATTGTTCAAGGGCGCCGAGTTTAATGTGGCGGAGCTGGCGGAACAGATGAAGAAATCAACCAGCTTTTCAAGGATGTTCGAGAAGAACAAACTGGACCGCGGCGAAAAGCGCCCTCTCCTGCCCCTGAATCTTGGGCAGGTCGGCCTGATCGGCGGTTCCGGGCTGATTAACGGCCTTGTGGAATGTGATACGCCGCATATTATCAAAGGGCGGATTATAAAAGAAACCAGTGTCAGCAGGGAGGAAAATCTGAACAACCGGGGTGATCTGACTTCTACGACTGTCCATGAAACACGCTCCAATAAGATGATATTCAATCTGCTGACTCCGCAGGGATTTCTGTCGCTTTCGGATTATGGCGGTGGGGGAAATGTGGATACGGACAGTGATAACGAGGCGGCTAGCGGTAAAGATATGGCTCCGGGCAGGATATCCGCCGGAGGGAAATCCTGTTTCCAATTAGGCCAGGTTGCCGTTACAGCCCATGCACAGGATATTTTATCGGATACGGATATAAATGTCGGTCTTGCTCGCCACCAGTCCGGCGACTGGGGTGAAGTCAGCAAGTCCGACTGGCGTGCGAATGACAGTGCGCTGAAAGCCGGGAACCGCATCCTGTCCGCTTATACGGGCAGAGGCGGCAAACATTTCTGGATCATCACGGAGGCCGACCGGTCATATACAACAGTGATGATGCCGGAGGATTATTAAAAACATGGAGGAGAAACAATGGTTACGGTAAGTGTAAAACAGCTTGTGTCCGCGATTGAGGAAGCGGATGCTTTTAAGCTGCCTGATATGAACAGGGGCACCCGGTATCTTTATGACAGGATATACGGGCGGCTGTCAGAAGGCAGGGATGTCCGTCTGTCGGAAGTGGATTTCGGCAGTTTCGAAGCGGACGACATAGATTCCATACGGGAGCTGTATTCAGAGACTTTGGAGGAAAATGTAAGGAAAGCGGATTCGCTGGCACATATTTTACAGAATATACCGCCGCATACTGCCGCTTCCGCATTTGTATAGAGGTGCGGCGTATGGTCATAGACGGGTTTGATGAAATATTAAATACCCTTTACATTGCAAAAAGGCTCTACGACATGGGCAGATATGAGGTGGTGGAGGAGAATTTCTATGATACAGTGGATTTTGATGTCTATTACGAAAATATGTATGGGCTGATAGGAAATATCTTTGAGAGCTATGACTGCCAGTATTATGAAAGGCATGGCATGGAAATTCATGTGCTGTCAGACCCGGTAATCGTTGATTTCTGCGTATTGGCAGGCGAGTATGGCAAGAAGCATAAACTCCCCGATGAAAAGAATCCGTATATCCAGGAGGCAAGGCAGGAAATAGGAAGATGGCTGAATTTTTCATACTGCCTTGACTGGAGGTTCATGGTGCATACAGAGCCGAAACGTCCGTTCCACAGCAGGCTTGGCATATTTATTTATCAGGAGGATTATATTGACCTGGGTTATCTGGCCTATGGTCTGATTGAAATTTACGAGTGGTTTTCTGATGCCTGTATGCAGTTAAGGGATATTTTACAGAAAAAGAAAGCAGATGTTGTGAAGCTCCCAGGAGAGGAGGTGATGGCGGCATGAGTGAAACGATCATCCGGATCAGTGACGATGGCAGGGTTATAGTGGAACGGGATTCGGGAGGCGTTAAGAGTTTCAAACAGATTGCCCCGGATACTTTAGTAAAATGCATTGATAAGAGCATGGTCCGCGGAGCTGTCCGTACCGGTCTGCTCCCGAAAGGCTGTGTATCGGTCAGCATATACGATGACGGGAGCAGGGACGCTGTGCTGCTCTATACGGAAGGAAGGGCAGATATCAGTTATTTTGGCACGGAATATAAAAACTTTCCTCTGCCGTATCTGGTATTCGGATTCAGATTGTCGAAGGAAGGGCGTGTAAGCGCCTGCCGGCTTGGCGTGGTGGAAAACAGCGGCAGGTTAAAGCCGGATACGAAGATGTATTATTATCCACTGTCAAATGTCAGCGGTTTCCATCTCTGCACAGGGAATAATACATTTCCAAAATGTGAAAGCCTGCATACCCTGGCAAGCCTGCCCTACTATATCATGGCAATGCCGAACAATAATGACCATTTCAACCATTCCCTGAACAAGCCGAAGCTGGAAATGCGGGATCTGCTGGAACTGTTAAAGGATAAGGAAACGGCATTTTATTACAGCGATGTGCTGATACCAAGCGGAAGGGTTTTAAATGATTTCATAGAAGGAAGGAGCGGCTGATACAGATATGTTTACAGCAAAAGCAATGATACATAGCCTGAAAGCGCAGGACGAGGCGGTTATCCTGCATGAGAAGGGCAGCAATGATGTTATCGCTGAGTATAAAGGGAAGCGCTGCACGGCAATCTATAATCCGTTTGTCGGATTATTCTACGTTGACGATGTTTACGGCATACTGCTGGATCAGCACAGATGCCCTGTATGCGGGGAATATGTAGCTTAACAAAAGGAAGGAGATTAAAAGCATGAATTATGAGGAAATAATTAAACGTCTGCGTGAGCCGTTTGGCGGCAGGGAAATTGAGTGGAAGATCCAGGTTACTTCACAAGATAAGCAGAGGGGCATGGCTGTTGCGTATATGGATGCCCGTGCCGTCCAGAAAAGACTGGATGAAACGGTCGGGCCGTTCAACTGGAAAAACGTATACTCCCTGTGGCATGACAATTCCCAGATCTGCGGCATCAGTATCTTTTATGATGAGCGGAAGGAATGGGTGACAAAGTTTGACGGCGCAGAGAACAGCGATTTTGAGCCGATCAAGGGAGGGCTGTCAGATTCCTTCAAGCGTGCCGCAAGCGTCTGGGGCATCGGGCGCTACCTGTATGAGATGGAAGGCGTATGGGTGGAGATTGAAGCCCGCGGGAAATCTTTTGTGATCAAACAGAATGAATATGGCAGGCTGGAGAGGGAATACAACGCCATGCTGAACCGGATATTTGGAGCAAGGCAGGCACAGCAGGGGAATCCTTCCGGGCAGGTACCGGCGGCGAATACCAGACAGACGCAGGCAGCGCCAGCGGCAAACAGCAGGCAGACACAGGCAACAAATACAGCAGCAAATACGGGACAATTTGCGGCATCCCCGGCTTATGATTATCAAGTCCGCACTATCAGGCCGTCAGGAAAATCCAGCCAGTTTTTGGAGATGGTTGACCGGAGAGGCGGTGTGGTGAAGGCTTATATCAGGGCGACAGACCAGTCCATCAAAGCGGGAACCTGCCTGAATAATGTGCAGATTGAGAAAAAGAACGGTAATTACGGCGAATACAATCTCATCAGTGCCTATCAGCTGGCGGCATAAACGATGATTTGGAGAGGGGGCATATCATCCCCCTCTTCTTTTGAAAGGAATGACAGCATTTATGAAGAAGATGAATGGCTTTACGATTACAAGGCTGACCCTTACCGGATTCAAATGCTTTGAAGATACGGTCTCCTTTGACTTTGGGGATATGACTTTTATTACGGCATCCAACGGTCAGGGGAAATCCAGCATTGCCGACGCAATAGCCTTTGCGTTTGTGGGCACGCCTTTCTTTGGCGATAAGGGGCTGGACAGGCTCCAGAATAAGAATGTGCGGGAAATGACGGTAAGCGTGGACTTTGTGGATGACAAAGGGAAATCCCATAACCTGATCAGGACAAGGAAACGGGACACGTCTATCGCTTATGATGGGATCACCGTCAGGCAGTCAGACTTAAATAAGGTTTTTGGCGGCAGGGATATTTTCCTGTCCATTTTGAATCCCCTGTATTTTATCAATGTTCTTGGCGAAAGCGGGAAAGGGATGCTCGAAAAACTCCTGCCGGTTGTGAAGCATGAGGACGTGATGGCGGCGCTTCCAATATCCTCACAGGAGATTCTGGCAGGTAAATCTCTGCTTTCACCGGAGGTTTTCATCAAAAACCGGAGAAGCGAATTAAAAGAGCTGAATGATACGCTTATCAGCTACAGGGGGCAGAAGGAGCTTCAGGATTTCCAGCGTGAAGAACGCACCGCGAAACTGGAGGAACTGAAAGCATCCGTTGATGATATTTCCTCTGAAATGGAAGAACTTTCTATGATTCGTGATGAAGGACGGAATCCGGAAGAAGAAAAAGTGACGTTGGAAGAACTGCGCAGACAGCGGGCAGCCCTGTTTTCCGAGGCGGCAGACGGCAATGATGAGAACGCCATGCAGGAACTTTTGAGAGAGATAAAAGAGACGGAAAAATCCATAGCAAAACAGTTTGCACAGCAATACCAGCCATCCTTTACAGCACAGATCGCCGAGGCGGAGGCGCAGTTGAACGCCTTGCGTGCAGAATTTAACAGGCAGAAAAATACATTTGTAGATATTGCTGCCGGGCATCAGTGTCCGGTATGCGGCATGGTGGTGACGGAGGAAAATGCCGCAGCCGTGAGGGAAGAAATGCAGAAAAAGCTGTCGGCGATTGTTGATGAGGGGAATCCGATAAAAAGCGCCCTGATTGCTGCCAGAGCGGGTGAAAATGATGCACGGGCAACGTTTGAAAAGCAGAAAGCAGAAACGCTTGAAAAGGAAAACCATAAACTGTCAGAACTGAACCAGCGGATTCAGGAGATGAATGTCGCGAGGGAGCTGGACAGGGAGGATTATGCGGAAAGGCTTTTGGAGCTTGAAAACAGGATCAGCGAACAGGAAAGCAGCATCAAAAACGGCGGATGGTCGGAAGGACAGTCCGGGCGGTTTGAGGAACTGTGCGGAAAGAAGAAAGAGGCTGAAGCGCAGATGAAAGCCCTTGACAGAACTAAGGAATATGACTACGCAGGGCTGATTGCAGAGACGGAGACAGAGATTGCCCAGACAAAAAAGCTTATAAACGAAGCCATCCTGTATATGGCAAAGCGGGTTGAGCTGATGTTAGATGGGTTAAAGATGGGCAGTACTGAGATAGTCCTGACGGAACTTGTGAAAAGTACCGGGGAGATCAAAGACTGCTTCCGGTTCTCGCATGAAGGGCGGGAATATAAATGCCTGTCCCTGTCGGAGCAGGTACGTGCCGGGTTGGATGCTGCGATGCTGATTCAGAGACTTTCCGGGCGGAATTATCCGATATTCGTGGATAACGGGGAAAGTATCTGTACTTTTGGCAAAGCGAAGCCCTCCAGCCAGGTGATGATTGCGAGGGTTGCCAACGGGCAGGCGCTGCAGGTTACATATCGGGATCGTGGTGAGCAAAGAAAAGCGGCATAATTATAGGGATGAAAGGCTTTCCCTAAAACGGTCGTTATTGGAACGGGTTTTTAGAGGATGGAATACTTCCTGAAATCAGATGGTTTTAAGAGGTATTTTGTTCCAAAACCCGTTCCAAAATCTATGTTCCGATTGCCATACGTTATTGGAAAAAGGAATGGTGCATTTTAATATTACTATCAAGCGGGAGATACGGCGTTTTCCGAATCTCCCGTCACTTTTTTCTATGGCTGAACCGGAGACACCATATAGGATGCGTTGAGCTGTTCTGGTTGAGAATCAGATGTTCCCTCTGCTAAAATAACGATTTTCCAAGTGTGCCAGTTCTGTGGAGCTATGGTGGAAAGGGTAAATGAATCACTGGCGGCCAGATCAAATTGATCCTGTGATACAGCGGAAATCATTTGTCCGTTTTCATCGTAAAAAACAATAAGCGCTGTCACCGAACACGGAACGTCAGTTTTGACATTTGCTGCAAACTCATCGCCATTAGATCCCGGTTCACCATCATTAGACCCAGACTCACCATTATCAGATCCGGGCTTATCGTCATTAGACCCAGACTCAGGATTGCCGGCCTGTTCCGGTGGAAGAACCGGTTCGAAAACTGCCGTCAAAGTTCTGTCTGTGTCCGCAGTGAATGAAAAATCAGGTGTATCACTGACTGTAATGCCGTTTTCCTGCCAGGATATAAAGCGGTAGCCATCATCAGGTGTTGCTTCTACGGTCACAGATTCACCTTCCGCAAAGGAGCCGCCTCCGGTAGCAGCACCGCCCAGTGTAGCAGTAACATGGATTTCGCAGACAGGCTTAGAGTCGGGGACGGGGATTTCCTCAAATACAGCTGTCAGCGTTCTGTCACCAGCTACTGCAAAGGAATAGGTATCTTTCGTACTGATTTGCTCCCCATTCTCAGTCCAATACAGGAATTGGCAGCCTTCGTCAGGTGTTGCGCAGGCGGTAACGGACGTTCCTTCTTCATAATCGCCCCCGCCGCTGACAATGCCGCCCTGTGTGGCTGAAAGTTCAATATGAAAGGTGGGTTTGGAAACGGGTTCAAAAACGGCAGTCAATTT
The DNA here is from genome assembly GCA_003611875.1 of bacterium D16-56. Classification (GTDB taxonomy): domain Bacteria; phylum Bacillota; class Clostridia; order Lachnospirales; family Lachnospiraceae; genus Brotaphodocola. Next base: position 44,049 of record RAYY01000024.1, read on the forward strand.
CCGGTTGCTGTTTACAGTAAATGTATAGCTTGCGTCTGTGCTGACCTGACTGCCGTTTTCAATCCATTCCAGAAAACGGAATCCGGCTTTGGGAGATGCCGTTATAGTCACAGATGCGCCATCCTCGTAGTCTCCGCCTCCGCTAACATCTCCTCCATGTGCGGGATCTGGCGCTACATCAATGGTGTACATATTTGGCAGGACTGTCACAAGGCAGGTGGCGGAGACATCCCCAACGGAAGCTGTAATGGAAGTTTTTCCAGCAGAAACTGCCGTCACAAGGCCAGTGCCATCCACGGACGCAACCGTGCTGTCACTGCTGTTCCATTCAATGTTTCCACTGGTTCCTTCCGGCTGAAGCGTTGCAGTCAATGTGTCTGAATCGCCAATATTTAAAACGAGTTCTGAATTGTTCAGCGTTATTGACGGTGACGGCGGTTCCTGTTCCGGACCTTTTTCACTGAAAGTTCTGCAGTACACTGTTCCAGGATCTGGTATCATGTCTTCATAAAATTCCCTCGTTTCCCAATCATTGGGGAAAAGGCCATCAGGCTCATAAAGACTGACCACATCCTGGTAGTCGTCAAATATTGGCTCATTCGTATTAGGCGGCACGGCCAGATCGTCCGCTTCAGAAGCTGCTGTATTTCCATGAATTTTGCTCTGTGAAATGCGCAGGTTCCTCGAACTGCTATAGATACCTCCACCATTAATATCAGCGGTATTGTCTGTAATGACACATCCAGACAGGGTAGTATTATAAAAAGCACAGGTAAAAATTGCACCGCCCCTATATCTTGCGTGTCCATTGGTAAAGGTACAGTTTTCAATCGTTGCATTCTTCCCGTCAATGCGCAGATGTGCGCCGGAGTTTCCGGTATTGTTATCAAAGAGACAGTTAATGAGCGAAATATCGCCATCGTTAATAAAGACGGCACCATCACTGCTGCCGTTGCAGTTGATCAGATTGCAGTCCTTCACCGTCAGAGATGAACAGCTGCTGTTGACAAACGAGTGAAATGACAAAATGCCATCACCATCAAATGTAATGTTCTGGACAAAACCCTGATTCCCGTTAAAAGCTAATCTGCCTTCTGAACCTGTCCGGCGAAGGATTACGGAATAATCCGGTTTGCCAAGGTCTGCGCCGTCCGGGCACTGAATCAGGCAGTCGATACCGATTACTGTTTCAGCTTCTGCCTGCTCAATCGCCGCAACCAGTTCCTCGTAGGTTGAAACGGATGTGCATAGGGTATCTTCCGAATCTTCCTTTGCCTGGTGTTCATCATCGGAAGTGTTTGCGTCGGAAGAGGTGGCGATGGAAATATCTTCTGCCTTTATAACATGACTGCCTTCGCTGCCGTTCGCAGTAAATGCGCAAAGTGGAATGATCATCAATGCGGCTGCTACTATAACCGCAAAGAGCCGTTTTCTGGTGCTTTTCTTATCTTTCATATTCATTGAATCTGCTCCTTCCTATACTGAATAGCACCATTCTATATAAATTAGCTGCCGGATTTCTACATCAAACGATGCTGTATCCACTTTTGGCTGTTGGCAACAGCCTGGACACAGAAAACCAACCGGTCCAAAAGGCTTTTTTCGGACGGGTCATAGTCGGTTTTGAGTTCGGCCAGAAGATTCGATGCGTATTCAAGAAACCAGACCACCCATGCCCGGATGCTTGTCCAGGTGCTGGTATCGGTTTCCTTTGTATGCTCCGCAGCCGTAGTTGCTGCAATCTTACTGATTTTCTCTGCATCCATCCGCTTGTATGGAATGATTCCTGGAGGCAGTTCCCTATGAGTCTTTCTGCAGTCCTCATTTGTACACTCCATAACACGCAAACGGTAGTGTTTCTCCCCGTCGACAGTCTGGAGTTTCCGTCGGCATGTTCCATGTACTTTAAGTTTGGCTCCGCAAACAGGACATGGAATCTCATCTGTGCCTGTGAAAATATATATGTCGTCTTTACAATATTCTATACCATGCATCACGCTTATCATAAATTCTGTTGAGAGAAAAGAAAAAACAATAGTCAAAAGGTTCGGAATGTTCTTTGAAATTCTGAAGCACATCATATGGGAAATCTTGGTTAAAACATTCCCTATTATTCTATATCGGCCGGAGAGTCGGGTAATTGCAGGTTTTTGCCCGAACATGACTGTAGCGTCAATTCTTGAAAAAAAAATAAAATGTGGAAGTCTTTTACAAATTTAATATTTATTGCGAGGTGATCGAATGAAAAACTATGTTTTCGGGTACGCCAGAGTGTCAACCGAGGCACAAAATCTGGACAGGCAGCTTGATGCCCTGAAAAACTATGGCGTGGATATTATTTACAATGAAAAAATAACCGGGACGAAAAAGAACCGTCCTGAACTTACAAAGCTGCTGGACCGAATAACGGAAGGCGATATCGTGGTGGTCGAGTCTTTGTCCCGGCTTGGGCGCAGCACGAAAGACCTGATTGAACTTACCGAGATCTTCCAGAGCAAGGGTGTCAATCTTGTGTCGCTCAAAGAAGCTATCGACACCAGTACATCCACTGGGAAGCTCCTGTTTACTCTGATGTCAGCCATAGCCCAATTTGAGAGGGATGTTATCGCTGACCGTACCCGTGAGGGGTTGAAGTCTGCCAGAGCCAGAGGGAGAACCGGAGGCAGGCCGAGGGCCGATCCTGAGCAGGTGAAAAAGGCGGTTAAGCTGTATAAAACGGAGCAGTATTCTGTGAAAGAGATCGAGGAACTGACAGGGATTAAGAAATCTACACTTTATAGAAATTTGTAGGAGGGATTCTGTTTATGAGTAAAAAGTTAAAGCCGATCCATGCAAGGGTGGTAATTGAGACGCGCCGCCCGCTGGGGCTTTTCTATGTACATGAGAATGGTGGCTATGTTGGGATTGACAATTCTACTGGTCACGCATGGGTTGAGGAATTTGCCAGCCTGCGGCAGTGCAAGGAGTGGCTGCGTAATCCGTGGGTGACGGTAGAGCCGATGGAACTGGAGGCGGCAAGCTGATGGCAAGGTATAAGGTTGAGATAATGGAAACATTGAGGCATGTGGTTGAGGTGGAAGCCGGAAGTCAAAAGATGGCAGAACAAATAGTGAATGATAGATGGAAAGATGGCGAGTATATTCTTGATGCGGACAATTTTGCAGGAGTGAAATTTAAAGCCATTTGTACAGTGGACTAACATTCAGTGAAATATAAGTGAAGGAATGCCAGCTGAGGAGCAGATATCTGGGATACAGTAGTCAGTTCAGATGTGGGTGACTGCTGTATTCCTTGTTCTGAAATAAGATGATTTCATATTAGACGGTAATACTCTATAATCCATAATAAGATGAATTATGAATATGATTCCGTATCTACCGGTTTTTCTATGTATGCAAGAAAAAATAAAGATATGAAAGGCTTCCCTGTTAGAGACAAAAAAGGAAAGACTATAGGCTGGGAATATTCATATAAATCAGGCAAAGTCATACGGTGGAAACTGACATCCCGGCAGGCTGAAAATGGGTTTATTGTACAGAGAGTAACCGCCGTAGTCAATCCTCAAAGTCTTATTAAACAGGAGTATATTTCGGCAGCAAAAGAAGTCGATCTCGAATTGACAGAAAAACTGTTTAATGAGGATAACGGATAAAAACAGTTTCTATTTAGAGAGTAAATCTTCCGTGATAAACTATTATTGGAAATATCCACAGCAGGATGAAAAACATCCGAATTATTCATTTAGGTTTTATGTCTTAAATTCATTTTTTATATTGACCATTATAAATCAGCGGGAAGACTGTTTTTGATTGCAGCATAGTCTTAACCTTATATAAAGTGCTTCTGCTTGCAACTGTTTTGTAAAAAATATTTGTAAAGGAGGCAGATTACTATGAATCTGAATCAGATATTGGAACTTTCTATGGTATTAGATAATGAGCATTTCCAGAAAGTTTTTCCCAGACTGTACAAAGGGGAGGGATATATAGTTGAGAGTAGAGAAGAATACATTGATCAGTCTTTAAGTTCCAAGGGAATAACAGTCATCTATCGGGACAGCCAGTACAAAAAGAAGATTCGGCTGATTGTCAACACATACCTGTTGGCAGATGATGTGTCTGATATAGACAGGCTGACCCGGAAGCTGGATAAAAGGATTACTGAATATTTCAACGGGAAATACCGGATAGATGATTTTACTTTGTCGGGGATAAATTTTATTGCAGATATGGATGTCGGCACCCGTGCAAATGCTATGGCATATCTGAAAGTTTTTCAGAGGATTGGCAGAGTGAAAGGATTCTCACCGATCAGTTATGAATGCTTTGATGATAATGTCAGCTTTTGCTTGAGTGGGAACAGCAATGGCATTGAGTTCTTGCTTTATGATTTAGAAAAGGCATTTATGCGTCAGCTTAAAAGTGCCAATGCAGATTGGAAGAAGTTAAAGCCTATAAAGGGGATTCTCCGGGCAGAGGTGCGGCTGATGAAGCCAAAGGCAGTCCGGGCTTATACCGATGCAGATGATGCATCAGGGCAGATTGCAGACCTGCTGAAAGGCAGCAGGAATATTTTTTTGGATACCTTCATACAGATTATTCCTTTCGGGGATTTTTATAAAAAGGATAAAGCCGTGGAGATTATCCGTAAAGAGGTTGCTGACAGCATTATGAGAAGGAGGATGCTCAGGCTTCTGGTCCTAATCCCGGAGAAAAAATCGCTCCATCTTGCCCAGAAATCTATGAACTGTCGGAATATGGAGAAAATAATGGATGCATTCGCGAAGATAAGCCTGTCTCCTGTTACGATAAGCAAACGGCACGATGTGAAATATCTGGAATGCCTCTATACATTCCTTTTGAATTGAAGGAATGTGATCCAGCGAAAAAAGCAGTATAATTTGGGGAACAATTTACCAGACGAAATTTTGAATTATAGGACAGCTTCCCCGGCACTCACGTCGGAGAAGCTTATTATGATATTTTTTCAAAGTCAAAACATATCTATGATCTGACGATTTTCGTTGTTAAAGTGCCTGTAAGAAGATTTCCTTAACAATTTTCTATTCAGAGCTATTTGTTTTTTTCAATTGTTCTAAGTGAACATATTGTTCAATAGCCATTTTAATATTTTGCTTTACTGGTGCTGTGAGTAAACATGCAAATGCTACTTGAGGCATTTCGTGATTTTCTTTTTTTATTCGAGATTTATATTCAATGGGTTCGTACAATACGTTTGCAGCCATTATATTAATTATTTCAAGGAAAGTCCGTTCATATTCCTTCCCAAAGAAACCTTTTTCTACAAATCGGTCAAGAATTAACATAAAAGTTCTGATTACCTCACCTATAAAAAGAGAAAATATCGCTGCATAACGACAAACTATCTCACGCTCCTTCAGGTTTGCAATTTTTTCATAAATTTTAAGATAAGGGATATCCCTTAGATATCCTGATATATCTAATAAAAGCTGGAATTCTTTTTCATCTTCGCATAGCATAAGTTTATTCATTTCCAATGTGATAATGTATGGTTTGAATTCTTTCTCCAATCTATAAAGATTAATACCATAATAACTGGCGTCTTTTTTTACGTGCTCCAAACAATGTTCACAAAGTAAAAAATAATTCTCAAAGTCAATTTTTTGCAGTTTGTGTTGAAATTTTGTATATGCAATTTGCAAATTTTCCAGATAGTTTTCTTTAGGTTTTAATATGCCATTCTTATCATTTTGCTTCAATGCCTTATATAAATCATTATATAAATTTCCTATTCTCTTGAATGTATCCCTGAAAATCTTCCCATCTTCGCTTTTGTCTCCGATATATTCAAAATATTGAAGCCACTCGTGTTCCGATGCATTTGGCATGAACATCCACTCTGTACCAGGGATAGGCGAATGTCTATTCGCAAAAAGCCTGCTCTTATATTGCCTCATGTTTGCCGAGGTCTTTGTAAGAGGTTCTCTTTTTTCATTGCCCTCCTTATCATACGCAAGATTTATATAGTAGGGATTACGCACATCAAGGCCATCTTTCATAACCCCTTCTTGATTAAATTGCTTTGGGGAATGTGTATATGTATATTGGATTGCTGTGGATGCTTGAATTCTGTTTGTTTCTTGTATATATGTACACAATCCTTGAAATAGACAGACATCAAATACTTCATTATGGACATATTCATCAAAATCTCTATATAATTCATATCCTATGGCAAGAATAAGATTATATGATTTTCCTAATATTAAACGCAGTATTTCGTTAAGAGTTAATCCTTGTCCGGAATACGATTCACTTGCGAATGTTGAGATTTCATCTTGAATATCTAAAATATTTTCATAAAGTATAGAATAATATTTATCATTATCCACAGCAAGAAATTTGTTTGGATCATGGAAATTATTTTTTGCTTCTTTTAATTTTGCAATGGATTGAGCTTTTTTTGTGTCCTCCTTCATCAATAGTCATCTCCTTATAAAAATTGATTAATATAAAAATGTCACAGCTTTCTCCGGTCAATTTAAGGTATTATATAGCAAAGCATTATGGAGGAGATTATAGTAATATTATGTATGATACAAAAAACAAACAAAACAGTTCATTGGAGGAAAGATCCAGCGAGAAGGCGGCTAACCCACGAGTAGAAAGTATTCAAACGGAATATTCCATGGGGGACAATGCCACGGTATCCCAATCCATGCCCAATGAGGCAAAAGTGAACCCAAAACAGCATAGCATTGAGGAAATCACTACAGAAATTATAAAGAAAAAAAGCAATGTTGTAAAGTCCTTCGTTGAAATTGGCTTCCTACTTATTGAAGCGAAGGAGCAGTTAGTCAGGCATGGACAGTGGCTGTCATGGCTTGCATATAATGTTGATATCTCTGAGCGAATGGCAGAACGCTATATGCAGCTGGCAAAGGCATATGGAAATTCGACATCGGTGTCGGATTTAGGTATAACGAAGGCATTAATATTATTAGAGCTGCCAGAAGCGGATAGGGAGGCTTTCATCAATGACCTGCATGAAATAGATGGACAGATGCTTGCAGTTGGAGAAATGACTACGCGGGAAACCCGGAAAGCCGTCCGTGATAAATGCAGGCCTGTTGTGACAAATGATGAGCCACATAAAACATTTCAACCTATAGGGAGGGATTCTGTCTCAAATTTATATAATAAAAAGCGGGACACACTTTTGAAGCCAGCTGAAGAACTTGATTCCGAAATCAGTTCTGCAAAAACACATTTAGACTGCATAATAGATCTTCTGGCAGAGCAGAAGCATAGCGCAGAGACATACGACAGGTTTGCGGAGGATATGCAGTCACTACAGAAAAAAATAAGCCAGTGCATGGATTTGATTGAGGAAAAAACAAAAAGCGATGATTTCTCTTGAGAATGAATTTTGATGGGATAGGACAATGCTGCAAAATTTTGGAATTAAAGAGTGGGTGGAGCAATTCCACCCACTCAGTGCTTTATAATCTATTTTTTGTCTGAATCGACATATTCAATACATTATTTCTTTTATGGTGATGAAGCTGATGGTGTTCGTAATATGGAAGTTTGTCAATGCGGCAAAACCCTTCAGGATGTAAAAGGATGATATCTTTTAAGGTGGATAGTTCCTCGGGATAAATAATCGGTTCCCGCATTTTTGTCCAACTCTGTCCAGTAGTCCTTGAAGCGCTACTGTTTGCGCTTATTGAAAAACGACCAGTTTCTCCAATACCATAGTTTGTCCCATGGCTGGTGCTGTGACTTTCATTGAAAGTTGTTTTTTTAATCTCTGCTTTTCCAATCATATCACTGATAAGTCTTTGGTTTCCGGGATCAGCAACATTCAGAATTGCCTTATATGGGCAGTTATCTAATATTATTGTTGAAACATTTTCCCCATATGCGTTAGCGAGCTGTGATAAGCTCTGTATAACCAGGCAGATGGTTATGCCTTTGCTCCGCAGTGTTGAGACAGCATTTTGGATCGCATCAATCCTGCCAAGTCGTGGAAATTCATCCAACAGTATCAGAACGGGAGGAAGTTTTTTTGCTTCTCCCTCAGCGCTGTTTTTATCAGGCCGGCGTTCCAGTGTCCTGATTAATTGAGTGACCATAAGTATTATGGCTCCATCCCATTGCCCTAATTTATCTTCCGGTATTTCTATAAAAATATTGTTTGTTTCCAAATCTTCCCATCTTATCATGTTATCAGATTTTGTAAAAGCTGAATTGATACGGTTGTCGGTAGCGAAGACCATAACATGCCTGCTCAATTCAGCACCAATTCCCTGTAGCATCCCGCTTTCTTCTGGATTATCAATGTCACGAAATTGGTTTATAAGATTATGGACAATTTTATTCTTGCTTTTGTTAAGAATTGCAAGGAGTTCACCGATTGTCCGGGTCTGTATCAGAGACATAGCCATATTGAAATCTCCTTCTATAATTTCCCCGTTTTCCTCATCTGTCTCTTTTAAGTCATATATGTACAGGAGTGTTGCCATAAGAATATTCCGTGCCGATTCGTACCAGAATTTTTCCCGTTCTTCGGGAGGTATGGGGATAATGCTTTGGGCTATTTCACGAGCGTTTTGCACCAGATCATTTGGATTTCCTTCACGCAGTAAATACATTGGGTCATAATGGCTATTACCTTCTCCATTTTCAGAAAAGCTGAATACTTTAGCAGGCCTTTGCATATGTCGGGCTTTTTCTAACAATTCCCTCTTGATGTCAATTGTCATAAATGTTCCATCCCATGACTCCAGCGTCTGAATTGCTATGCAGGATGATTTTCCGCTTCCAATGCCACCAACAATCAGTACATGGCCATCTTCGCCTGAAGGTTTGGAAATATAGTATTCGTTATCCTCATGCAGCCAGTGTGAATGAAAACGCTTGATGCCAAAAAAGAAACCAGAATTTCTTTTTACGGTGCGCATCATATATGGTGGGATATGCTCCCTACCGCCTCTGGGGTTTGAATCTGAGAAAATCTGTTTAGCCAGTTCTTGTAAATTTGTTTTATTAAGCATTTTGCTCCTCCTCGTATTATGATGTTTTTGCCATTGTATAGCATTCCGGGATAAAAAAGCTGTGACAAAAATCAAGGGAGAAAAAAATGGAAGTATTGGTTGTCAAAAGGCTGTTTTCATTGACGGAATAATTTTTGGAGATTCGTGCCATAATGTATAAATTTGGTATAGCACATTATTAACATAGGTCATGGCATGAAGATTCGGGAAATTATTTCGGCAAGGAAAATAAGAATTTTGACGGTCGGATTATATATTGAAATTTGTCAAATGATTTCTAATTTTTATTTTTGTCACAGCTTTTTGAGCAAAATTTCATATATAATCAATCAAAATTAACTGAAAGGAGACTATAGTGATGGATGAGTGGGATAGGATTGAACATTTAAGAAGAATCCGGGAGCGTAAAGAGAAACGGCAACAGAGGGAGGAGGATAATCATTGGAATTTTTTGGCGGGTGCGCTTGTAGCCAAATATCTCAAAGACGATTTGGGCATTTCCGTATATAAAGGCAAAGATTCCAGAAGAAAGAATACAGCCTCGTTTGCACCGTTGGAGAATATTCTATATTACCTTTCCGTGCATAAGGACTTTACAGCCAGTATTAAAGAAATACCCCATATAGTATGCTCTAATAAATCCTGACTTTGTGGTACCCTATGGATTTGAGGTGCATATACACATTGAGGGATTTTTCACTGGGGAGGAGGATTGATAATGGCATTATATGGATTTGACATTAAGCCCATAAGCAGGATACAAGGCGGTTCTGTTGCAAAGACAGCTTCCTACATTTTAAGGGAAAATATCCATGATTTGTACTGGGATAAAACCTATTACTATTCCTATGTTGATGACCTGTTATATTCAGGAATATTGATACCTGACGAAGCACCAGACAGATATCGGGAACTTTCAACTCTTTTAAGAGAAATCGAACAGGCAGAAAAAAGATATGATGCAAGGCTCGGAAAAGTTATTCGACTTACGCTACCTAATGAAAGAATTTTTTCAACAGATGATTTGATTGGGCTGGTACATGATTTTGTTGGGAAAACATTTTTGACAAGGGGTATGTGCGCTGTAATTGCTATCCATGAGGGTAAGAATAAAAACCCCTTAAAGAACAATCCTCATGCGCATATCATGCTGACTGACCGGCCTGTAGATGCCAATGGTTTCTGCGCCAGAAAAAACCGCGAATGGAATAAAAGGGAAATCCTTCGTGAATGGCGGAAACTATGGGCGGAAGCACAAAATAAATTTTTCAAGGATAAAGGCTTGGAATTAAGAGTCAGCCATGAAAGCCTTGAAGTCCAGGGTATTGACAGGGAACCAACCGTTCCTCTTGGACGCGCAGCGATGGCTCTTGAACGAAAGGGGGTGCAGACAGAATACGGTAATAGAAATCGGGATATTGAGTTGTGGCAAAAGGAGCAGTTAGAAAAAGAATATTTGCATAATCTGGAAAGGAAATGTAAAAGGGAACGTGAACGGTAATCCGTTTTCCATATTTAGCTATGCCAGGCAAGGTGTAAGTAAAATGGCTTCTGGTATATGCTTCATAGAAAAGAATATATTCTAATTATGGCAAAAGGTGATGAAGGAGGAAAATCTTATGGAAAGACAGGTTTATTTGGCTTCGGATATTCAGAAGGTATTAGGCCTTGGCAAGACAAAGACCTATGACTTTCTGAACCAGGTATACAAGCAACAGGGACAGAATCCCCCATTTCGGGTGATTAAGGTAGGAACTTCTGTTAGAGTACATAAACAGTCATTTGATAACTGGTTAAATACAGCAGTAAACTAAAATCATCAAAAAAATGAAGAGAGGAGGTAAGCCTGATGGCAAATAAGAAGAGCGTTGCCTTTTGCGAAGCTGGCAGTTGGTATCATCGAATTAAAGTATTACAGAAAGATGGCACAACTAAATATTCAAAAAGGGGCGGGTTTGCAACAGCCAAAGAAGCAGAGGCAAGTTACCACAAATATGAAGAAGAATATAAAAAGGCATATCGGGCTTACCATATTTCTTCTTCTACAGATTTCGATTTAAAGGAATATCTGATTTATTGGCTGGAAGAAATCTATAGTGCAAGAATCGAGAATACGACACGAATGCTTGCTTCTTATGTGGTGTATGATCTGCTTATCCCCAATATGAATCAGGGAATGAAACTGCGCTATGTGAATGTGGAGTATTTGAACGCATTATTGGAAACAGTTTCAAAGGTTTGTGAATCTGCTGGAAATAAAGGGAGAGAAATATTAAATATTGCCCTGAAAGATGCAGTGGCACAGGGATACTTGCCTCGTAATCCTGTGCCGGATACAAAACCCTACAAGAGACGGAAGCCGAAAATTATTGTACTCAGCAAAGAGCGGATGAAGCTCTTTCTGGAGAAAGCATCGGAAAATAACTGGTATTTGGAAATACTGTTAGGTTTGTTCATGGGATTGCGGAAAGGTGAAATCGGCGGATTAAAGTTTGATGATTTTGATGTAGAAAACAGAACAGTGAGAATTGCAAGACAGGTAACGGCTGATCCGATTGTGTCAAATGGAGATTCCAAAATAACGAAGTATCAGCTTGTGGAGAAGGCTCCGAAAACAGAAAATAGTTATCGGACGCTTCGTGTACCGAAGGCTATTATGGATGAGGTATTGGAGAGAAAACGGCAGAATGATTTGAGGAAGGAGCAGCTTGGAAAGAAGTACATAGACAGTGATTATATTTCCTGCGCTGCAAATGGCTTGTCACATTCAGCATCAGCTTTCAACAATGCGTTATCGAAGCTATGCAGCAGAAATGGGCTGCCACATTTGACAGTACATAGTTTACGGCATATGTATGCAACAATTCTTACAGAGCAAGGTGTTCCGCTTATGAAAGTCAGCGCCCTTCTGGGTCATAGCAGCATCCATACAACTTTTGAATATTACTGCGAAGTTATGGATGAGCAGGAGCGGATTATAAGCTTTATGAATGATTCATTTGTGCCGGAAGGAGGAAAAGAATAATGCTTAATTTGGAATTACAGAATTATATTGACTGGGATGTAAAATCCGTGTTTAAAAGAAATGACCGCAACAAATTTGCCTATCGTGTCGTCCTGCTGTTTATGGACGGCACGAAGCATACAAGGATGTATTCTGGTTTTGAAACAAAGAAGGAAGCGGAAGATGCGAGAAAAATTACTATGAGGGAGCTTGCTAATGGGACATATGTAGTGAATGACAGTGTGAAAGTAAGCGATTTTTTGAGTTACTGGCTTGAGTATGATATCAGAAAAAGGGCACAGAGCAGTAATACATATGATTCCTATTCCAGTATTGCACGTCATCATATTATTCCGGCAATCGGAAACAAAAAATTGACAGAGGTAAATAAGGGAGACATCCAAAGGCTGTATAAAGACCGTGCCGGATATTCTAAATCCATTGCGAGGCAGGTTAAGACAGTAATGAATGTCTCTTTTAACTATGCGGTCAGCTGTAAGCTGATTCCTGTGAACCCGACAGAAGGAATCGATCTGCCTAAAACAGTGGAGTCAAAGCCCTACCATACGAGAAATATTGATGTGGCAAAAACTTTGAATATGGAGCAAATTCTATTGCTTTTGGAGGCAAGTAAAAATACGCCGATTCATATGCAGGTGCTCTTCAATGTACTGATGGGCTTGCGGCGGCAGGAAATCAATGCAGTAAAGTATTCAGATGTGGATTACATTAACCGTACATTGACAGTGGAAAGGCAGCTTGGAAAAGAACTGGATAGAGTTCCAAACAGCAGGAAGGAGAGTATGACGAAGAGGGAGCTGCCACTGAAAACGCCGTCCAGCAAGAGAGTACTTCCTATCCCGGATTATGTATTTGAGGCGATTTTGGAAGAGAGAAAGAAGTATGAGAGGTATAAAAGCCGCAGACGTACTATTTTTCAGGATGATGGCTATATTTGCTGCTCCAGCTACAGCGGTAAACCAAGATCAAAAGATTTTCATTGGCGGCATTATAAAGAACTTTTAAAGAAAACGGGGTTGCCTGATATTCGCTGGCATGATTTGCGTAGTACTTATTGTACGCTGTTGTTGAGTAAAGATTTTAATCCGAAAGCTGTATCGAAACTAATGGGCCATGCGAAAGAACTTATCACAATGGACGTGTATGCCGACAATGCTAATATAATTCCTGAAGAAATACCCGAACTGCTTTCTTATATGGAGGAGGTTATGCCAGATAAATCCGGCAATGGTGATTCTGAAAGTAATATACAGGATATAATGATTGATATGGATGCTTATATGCCTGAAAAGAAATCAGAAACAATAAAAAGTCCAGATGAAAGCCACATTTATATGAATTCTGGGGGAGGTAAATAAGAGAACAAAAAACGAACAAATGTTTGTTCTGATATAGACAAATGAGGGGTGGTATGTTATAATCAATCTCAGTTTTACTTCTCGATTTGTCCGTGATAGTTTACTGTTTCCATACAGTTCGGAAAATTGAGTTTAGTAACCAAAATTCGTCGAGGGGACATTTTTTAGAAAACGGAATATGTGCCTCGACGAATTTCTGGCGAAATATCGAACTTTTTTACTATAGATTTTGGAGGTGGTATTTGTGCAAACTGCACAAAATATATTCAAACTTCACAGTGAATACAAGCCCACAGGCGACCAGCCCCAGGCCATAGAAGCCCTGGTGGGTGGGTTCCGGGAAGGCAATCAATTCCAGACTTTACTGGGTGTTACGGGCTCCGGCAAGACCTTTACCATGGCCAACGTGATCGCACAGCTTAACAAGCCGACTTTGGTAATAGCGCACAATAAGACATTAGCGGCACAGCTCTATGGTGAGTTCAAAGAGTATTTTCCGAGTAACGCAGTAGAATATTTTGTGTCCTACTACGATTACTACCAGCCAGAGGCATATGTCCCTTCCACTGACACCTATATTGAAAAGGATTCTGCCATCAACGATGAGATTGACAAGCTTCGCCACTCAGCCACAGCGGCTCTCTCGGAGCGAAGGGATGTGATTATTGTGGCGTCCGTGTCCTGCATTTATGGTTTGGGAAGCCCGATTGACTACAAGGAAATGGTGATTTCCCTGCGTCCGGGGATGGTGAGGGACCGGGATGAGATTATTCACAAGCTGATTGATATTCAATATACGCGCAATGACATGGATTTTCATCGGGGGACCTTTCGGGTAAGAGGGGATGTGCTGGAGGTATTTCCGGCTTATTCCGGCAGTGAGGCGTACCGGATTGAGTTTTTTGGAGACGAGGTGGATCGAATCACAGAGATTGACGGTCTGACCGGTGAGGGGAAGCTTCAGTTGGGGCATATTGCTATTTTTCCGGCATCTCATTATGTGGTACCCAAGGAAAAGATGATGCTGGCCACGGAAAATATTCTGGAAGAAATGAAGGAACAGGTGGCGTATTTTAAGAGTGAGGACAAGCTCTTGGAGGCTCAGAGGATTGCGGAGCGGACAAACTTTGATGTGGAGATGATGAGGGAGACCGGTTTTTGCTCAGGGATTGAGAACTATTCCCGCCATTTGACCTTTGGAAAGCCGGGGGAGCCGCCGTGGACGTTGATGGATTATTTTCCGGAGGAGTTTTTGATTATTATTGATGAGTCTCATATTACGCTGCCGCAGGTAAGGGGGATGTATGCCGGGGATCGTTCCAGGAAGACGACTTTGGTGGATTTTGGATTCCGCCTGCCCTCAGCGCTGGATAATCGTCCTTTGAATTTTGAGGAGTTTGAGAGTAAGATCGACCAGATGATGTTTGTGTCAGCCACACCTAATGTATATGAGGCGGAGCACGAGTTTTTGCGGGTGGAGCAGATTATTCGGCCCACAGGGCTTCTTGATCCGGAGATCTCTGTACGCCCGGTGGATGGGCAGATCGATGATCTGGTTTCTGAAGTCAACAAAGAGGTGGAAAGGCATAATAAGGTACTGATTACTACCTTGACCAAGCGAATGGCAGAGGATTTGACGGATTATATGCGCGAGGTGGGAATCCGGGTGAAATATCTGCACTCGGATATTGATACGCTGGAGAGGGCTGAGATCATCCGGGACATGCGCATGGATGTGTTTGATGTGCTGGTGGGGATTAACCTGCTGCGGGAGGGGCTGGATATTCCGGAGATCACGCTGGTGGCGATTCTGGATGCAGATAAGGAGGGATTTCTTCGTTCTGAGACTTCTTTAATCCAGACCGTGGGCCGTGCGGCGAGAAACTCAGAGGGACATGTGATCATGTATGCGGATATGATTACGGATTCTATGAGAAAGGCGATTGAGGAGACCAACAGGCGGCGGCAGATTCAGCAAAAGTATAATGAGGAGCATGGAATTACCCCTACTACGATCAAGAAGGCAGTCCGTGATCTGATCGCGATCTCCAAGGCGGCACAGGCAGATTCAAAGACCTTTGAGAAGGATCCGGAATCCATGGATGCAAAGGAGCTTGGGAAGCTGGCCAAGGAGCTGCAGAAGAAAATGAACCAGGCGGCTGCAGAGCTGAACTTTGAGGAGGCGGCTGTGCTTCGCGACCGGATGCTGAAGATAAAGAAAATGCTGCTGGAGATAGAAGGGGATTGATTTTCTGAGTCTGTTCAGAATCATAAGGAGATAAAAAGAGAAGATCTGTTTAAATTGGGAAAGGCAGGAGCTTGAATGGATCGATTTCCTTCAAAAGAAGGAGGGAACGTAGATGGATAGAATCCTTTCAGGATCAGGAGAAGGGAAAGCAGAAGGATCCTATGGACGGCATGAAAACGCAAAATATAAATTGGCAGATTCTGTAAAAAAATGTATGAAGACCACACCTGTGGATCGGATTACCGTGAAGGATATTGCAGAAGGGTGCGGTCTTACCCGTCAGACCTTTTATCGGAATTTTAAAGATAAATATGATCTGATCAACTGGTATTTTGACAAGCTGGTTCAGCAGTCTTTAGGACAGATTGAGACAGGAAGCAGGGTCAGGGAGAGTCTGGCCAGGAAGCTTGCCTTTATCTAGGAGGAAAAGGCATTTTTCTGCGGAGCCTTCCGGTCAGATGATCATAATTCTTTAAAAGAGCATGATTTTGAGCTGATTCTGCAGTTTTATGATCATCTTCTTGCCCGCAGGATCAGCAAGCCATTGGATGATGAGCTGCAGTTTCAGCTGGAAATGTATTGCAGGGGATCTGTCTATATGACAGTAAAATGGGTGCTGGGGGGAATGAAAGATTCACCGCGGCAGATGTCAGACAAATTGGTGGATGCCATGCCGCCAAGGCTGGCCAGGGTATTTGATGGATTGGGATTGCTTTAAAGCTTTGATCCGGGATTTGAATGTGGTCTTTCGTGGATATCCACAATTTATTCTGGTATTTATGCACAAAAATCAAAGGAAAGTGACAAAACCGAAAGTTTGTCACTTTCTTTTTCTTTCTTTTTTCGTTAAAATCATAACATAGACTTTTATATTATTTAAGGAGGAGAACTTGTCATGGCAAACAGAATCGTATTAAATGAAACCTCTTATCACGGGGCAGGCGCTGTGAAGGAGATTCCGGCAGAGGTTAAGGTAAGAGGGTTTCAGAAAGCATTTGTATGCTCAGATCCAGATCTGATCAAATTCGGGGTAACAAAAAAAGTAACAGATGTGCTGGATGAGGCAGGATTGGTCTACGAGATTTATTCTGATATTAAGCCCAATCCTACCATTGAAAATGTCCAGTCCGGTGTGGCGGCATTTAAGGACTGCGGCGCGGATTATATCATTGCCATTGGCGGAGGTTCTTCTATGGACACAGCCAAAGCAGTGGGCATTATTATTACCAATCCAGAGTTTGCAGATGTAAGGAGTTTGGAGGGTGTGGCGCCAACCAAGAATCCTTGTGTGCCGATTATTGCGGTTCCCACCACCGCAGGCACGGCGGCAGAGGTTACGATTAATTATGTAATTACGGATGTAGAGAAAAAGCGGAAATTCGTGTGTGTGGATACCCATGATATTCCGGTCATTGCTGTGGTAGATCCGGATATGATGTCTAGTATGCCCAAAGGGCTGACAGCAGCTACCGGGATGGATGCCCTTACTCATGCCATTGAAGGCTATATTACCAAGGGGGCGTGGGAGATGACGGATATGTTCCACTTAAAGGCCATTGAGATCATTTCCAATTCCCTGCGCGGTGCAGTTGACAATACGCCGGAGGGCAGAGAAGGCATGGCTCTTGGGCAGTATGTGGCAGGTATGGGATTTTCCAATGTGGGATTGGGAATCGTTCACTCTATGGCTCACTCTCTGGGGGCAGTCTACGATACGCCTCACGGGGTTGCCAATGCGATTCTTTTGCCTACAGTCATGGAGTACAATGCGTCCTGTACAGGAGAGAAGTATCGGGAGATTGCCAGAGCCATGGGAGTTTCGGGTGTGGATGAGATGAGCCGGGAGGAGTACCGGAAGGCAGCCGTGGAGGCGGTGAAGAAATTGTCTGCCGATGTAGGGATTCCGGCAGATTTAAAGGAGATTGTAAAGGCTGAGGATTTGGATTTCCTGTCAGAGTCTGCATTTGCAGATGCATGCCGTCCAGGTAATCCAAGGGATACCTCCGTGGAGGAGATCAAAGGTTTGTATCAGTCCTTGATGTAGGTCTTTTAAAAATATTTGGGTTGTGTGGAGCAGAGAGCCGATACCGACAGGAAGGTGTCGGCTCTTTCCTTTTCCTACTTTTTGCTTTCAAAGAAGGGAAAGGCTTCAACGGCATCTAAGATATCCTGGAAATCTTCCCGAGGTGCCAGATCGATATATTGTTTGAGCAGCTCTGATTCCTGATGCTTGAAGGGTCCGTAAAAAATATCATACAGGTTATGTCCCCGCATATAAGTTTTGACATCTTCAAAATGTGTTTTCAGATCTTCTTCTGTATCAATTTCTTTTCCTATGATTTCTGTTAAGTGCCGGCCGCTGGACAGACGGTGAAGATATTCCTTCCATTTATTAAGAAGAATGTGCCAAAAGGCGTCCTGGCTTTCTATAATTCCCAATGCCGTCATGACAGAAGGATTTAAGAAGTAGTTTTCAAAGGAGTAGTATTTTAAAATCAGCACATTACGGCGGCGCACCCGGGGGAGCTTATCAACATCTTCTGCGCTTCGTTCGTCATAGTAATGGCACAGCTGTGCAGCCAGCTTTTCCGGGTCTTGGCCGTCGCCGTCCCGTATCATCAGAAACTGGTCCTGAAGGTACACCTGATTCATGTATTTTAAGTTGGCATAGGTTTTGATATTTGTGCAGCTGTTAGTAGTTAAAATGGAGATCCTGGAAAGCCTGCCGTCAGAATCCCTCAGCTCCGGATAATATTTTTCCAGGAGAAGAGGCAGGCGGCTTTTATCTTGTTTGCCTTCTACGATAAATACAAAGCTGACGTTTAAAAGATCATTGGCTCCATAGCCTAAATCATCTAAAATTTGGTCAATATCTGCATGCTCTCTCACTATGGAGTAATCTTCCGGATCCATCACAATCTGACAGAGTTGGCGTCTGGTAAAGTTTGCAATCAAATTAGGTGAATGGGTGGAGAAAATCACCTGGTTTTTTCGGGACAGGCGAAATAAAACCGCTCCGGCGGTTTTCTGAAGGGATGGGTGCAAAAATAGTTCCGGATATTCTACCATAATAATACTGGGAAGTCGTTTTTCGCTTTCGATATAGGTTTCCAGCAGGGACAGCATATAGATGCTTTTCATGCCGTTGCTTAGGTTCTCTACGGGGCAGGGGTGCTGCTGTCCGTCGCGCCGGGTTTGGGCAGTGATGGAAAACAGAGCATCCGGGTTGCAGGTCAAGGTGTAAAGAATTTCCTCGATTCCTCCGTTTTTTCTGTAGTTTTCATTTACTTTCCTGGAAAGACCGCTGAGATTTAAGCAGTACATTTTGTACTCCAATAGCTTGGCGGTCTCCACAAGCAGCAGGTCCTCCGGCATTTTCTGGTTGATCAGACCAATACAGCGAAAGCATTGGTTGCAAAGCTTTGCTGGGTCAAACATACAGGTATCGGAGCGAAGCCGGATAAGCTGTTCCTCCTCCTGGAATAAAAGCAGGTCTTCCTGGAATGCGGTCAGGTGGCGGTCCGTGTCGATTACATACAGACGGGGAAGGATTTCGGGAATAAAGGGATTGTGCTTGTGGGAGGTATCGCTGTAGCGGGGGGCGCGGCTGCGGCTGATCATGCAGGTGAAGGTAAGCTGGCGGCCGTCAAAGGAGGGAAGCTTTGTCATAAAGGCTTTTTTCCAGGCAGGAAATCGCTTGTACTGGCTGACTGCCCCCTGGGCATGGAGGATCTGCAGGTCTTCCTGGGTGATGCTTAAGGTCATGGAAATTTCAATGTTTTGATTCTTTTCGTTAAAGTCCGTTTCGGATACGCAGTAGCTTCCTAAGGCAGCGCGGATGGCTTTTAAGACGCCTGTTTTTCCGGTGTTGTTTTTGCCTACCAGGATCAGGGCATTTTCGATATGCCGGATTTCCAGATCGCGGATGGATTTAAAATTACGGATGGAAAGTTGGGTTATTTGCATGGCGGCATCTCCTTTTTCGTGTAGAGGAAAGGCAGGACGGGATATTTATTATAATCAGTATAGACAAGAATGGGAGAAAATGCAAGTGTCCAGCGGCGGTTTCCAAATATCTGCGGACAAGAAGCATCGGGCGTCCACCCGATGTGGAAAACTGGACGAAAATAGTCTTACAAGTGAGCTTGACGTCTGTTTTCGTCCAGTTTTCCCCGCCCCGTGAACTGTAACTGATAATTTATCGCTAGGACTCCGTACTGAAAACCCTTGTGTAGATATTTCGGTCTATTTTCCCGAGTGCACAAGTCCAGAATACTCAGCGCAGCCCGCTGCGTCTCCGTTTCTGAACTTGCACACTTGAAAAAATATCCTCGAAAATTTACACAGGAACTTCAAGTACGGAGTATTAGGAACGAATTGCCAGTAAGTTACTGCCAGCAGCTTATCATCAGCAGATGGTCCTACTTGATAAATGGAACGGTCTGTGTTACACTCAATCCATGGTTTTTTACGATTTATTGCAGAAATGGAGACAGAGATGGAGATTGCAGACAAACTGATCCAGACGCATTTTTTAACCAAGGAAGAGGCTTTGGAGCTGTTGGCACATGCAGGGAATAAGGAAATGGCGGCAAGGCTGGCACAGGAGGCTGTGAAGCTTAGGCAAAGCTATTATGGAAACAAGGTATTTATCAGAGGTTTGATTGAGTTTACCAACCATTGTAAAAATAACTGTTATTATTGTGGAATCCGGCGGGGAAATGGAAAGGTAAAGCGTTACAGGCTTACAGAGGATGAGATACTGGAGTGCTGTGACAGCGGTTATGAGCTGGGATTCCGGACATTTGTTCTGCAGGGGGGAGAGGATCCCTATTACACGGACGAGCGCATGACGGCTCTGGTGAAAAGGATAAAGGAAACCTATCCGGATTGTGCGCTGACGCTTTCTGTTGGGGAAAAAAGCAGGGCATCGTATGCGCAGCTTCGAAAGGCTGGGGCGGACCGGTATTTGCTTCGTCATGAGACGGCAGACGAGAAGCATTATGGCATCCTGCATCCCAAGGAGATGAGCCTGGCGGCAAGAAAACAGTGTCTGTATGATCTGAAGGAGCTGGGATACCAGGTGGGAGCCGGGTTTATGGTGGGAAGTCCGGGACAGACTCGGGAGAGTCTGGCAGAGGATCTGGTTTTTTTACAGGAGCTAGGGCCTCAGATGGTGGGAATCGGGCCGTTTGTTCCGCACCATGAGACTCGGTTTGCCGGGGAGCCGGCGGGAAGTGTGGAGCTGACGCTGTTTTTATTGTCGGTTATCCGGATCCTGCTGCCAAAGGCGCTTTTGCCTGCTACCACGGCTCTTGGGACCATGGATTCAGACGGGCGGGAGAAGGGGCTGGCAGCAGGGGCAAATGTAATCATGCCCAATTTGTCGCCCATGAAGAACAGAAAGCAGTATGATTTGTATGATAATAAAATTTCCACCGGCGAGGAGGCGGCAGAGTGTCTGGACAGCTTAAAAAGGCGGGTGGCAACAGCAGGGTATCGTCTGGTATGTGAGCGTGGGGATTTTGCAGGAGAGCAGTTCAGTGGGAGGACATGATATGAATCATGAGGAAATAAAAAGACGGCTGGAGGGATGTGAAAAGGTTCTGGTTGGCCTTGGTGAGGAGTGGAAGCTTGTAAGAGGGCAGTATGACGGAAGGAGAGAGCAGGTCTGCAGGGCATACCAGGCTCTTTATGAGCTGTTAAAGGACAAGGATTATTTTATTATAACCATGGCCACTGATGCAGTGATCTATGAGACGCTTTTGGGCAGCAGCCAGGAGCAGGTGAAGACAGACAGTCAGGATGATCAGGAGCTGCTTTCCTGTCAGGGGGCGGATGAGGAGCTGCTGGCCAGGATGGAGCGGGTATTTCCCAAAAAGGAGGTTCATAAAGACAGCCGCCGTGAGCGGATTGTGGCTCCTTGCGGCAATGAGACATGGAGGCAGTGTTCGCTGACCTGTACAAAGGATATCTGGGAACCAGGGGAAATACCGGATGACCTATGCCCTCATTGCGGCGCTCCTCTTACTGGGAATACCATAGATGCACAGGTGTATATTGAGGAAGGGTATCTGCCTCAGTGGGAGCGGTACACCCGGTGGCTGGCAGGAACCTTGAACAGGGAAACCTTGATTCTGGAGCTGGGGGCGGGTTTTGGGAATCCTGGCGTGATTCGGTTTCCCTTTGAGAAGACGGCGTATTTTAATCAAAAAGCGTTTTTCTGCCGGATCCACAGAAAATTTCCGCAGATCACAGAGGAGCTTGCAGGGCGCGGCGCAGGAATTTTGCAGGATTCGGTGGAGTGGATCAGTGGCTGCTGTGAACGTATGTGAACAGCAGCTATCCTTGAAGAAAAGTAGGAGATTTCTTTTCTAATACATTGTGAAATGAACGTATTTATGGTAAACTGATGAAGCGAAGGGATTGGCGTTCTGATGGGGCAGGGGATTTGATAAGGGACGCCGGACGGAGGGCAGCCATGACAGCAATCATTGATTATGATGCAGGGAACTTGAGAAGTGTGGAGAAGGCGCTGGAGGCACTGGGTGAGACAGGGGTGATTACTCGTGATAAGGAGGAAATCCTGGCAGCAGACAGGGTGATCCTGCCTGGTGTAGGGGCGTTCGGGGATGCTATGGAGCGGCTTTGCCGGTATGGGTTGGCGGAGGTGATTCACCAAGTGGTGGAAGACGGCACCCCCTTTTTCGGCATCTGCCTGGGACTGCAGCTTTTGTTTGAGCGCAGTGAGGAAAGCAGGGGTGTGGAGGGGCTTGGCATTTTAAAGGGGGAAATTCTTCAAATTCCTGAGGGAGAAGGGCGCAAGATCCCCCACATGGGGTGGAATTCCTTAAAGCTGAGTCCTAAAAGCCGGCTGTTTGACGGAGTGGAAGACGGAGCTTATGTGTATTTTGTCCATTCTTATTATCTGAGAGCTGCAAAGGAAGACCAGGTGGCGGCGATTGCGGAATATGGCGTACCGATTCATGCAGCCGTGGAAAAGGACAATGTGTATGCCTGTCAGTTCCACCCGGAAAAAAGCGGCAGTGTGGGTCTTGGCATCCTGAGAAATTTTATAGCAGCTGACAGAATACGCAGGTAAGGAGCAGCATAATGTTTACGAAGCGAATCATTCCCTGTCTGGATGTACACAACGGACGGGTGGTAAAGGGCGTTAATTTTGTGAACCTGCGGGACGCAGGGGATCCGGTGGAGATTGGCGCTGCCTATGACAGGGCAGGCGCTGATGAGTTGGTATTTCTGGATATTACGGCCTCCTCGGATAACCGGGAGACTGTAGCGGATATGGTGCGGCGGGTTGCAGAGACGGTGTTTATCCCGTTTACCGTAGGCGGCGGAATCCGCACAGTTGAGGATTTCCGCAGGCTTCTTCGGGAAGGAGCAGATAAAATTTCCATTAATTCTTCGGCTGTCAATACTCCGGAGCTGATCTCTCGGGCAGCAGACAAGTTTGGGAGACAGTGTGTGGTAGTGGCCATTGATGCAAGGCGCAGGCCGGACGGCTCAGGCTGGAATGTGTTCAAGAACGGCGGACGAATTGACACAGGGTTAGACGCAGTAGAGTGGGCCAGGAAGGCAGACCAGATGGGCGCCGGGGAGATTCTTCTGACTAGTATGGACTGTGACGGGACAAAGGAAGGCTATGACACAGAGCTGACGGCCCTTATTGCAGAAAATGTTTCGGTTCCGGTCATTGCTTCCGGCGGTGCCGGGAACATGGAGCATTTTTATGACGCATTGACTGTGGGAAGGGCGGATGCTGCTTTGGCGGCGTCCTTGTTTCATTACAAGGAGCTGGAGATCCGGGATCTGAAAAGATACCTCCGCAGCCGGGGAGTACCGGTGAGGATTCTGGAGTAAAGCGGTTATTACGGAAGTTTTATATTTTTAAGAAAGGGGATCCAATTTTATGGGAGCGATTACAAATGATTGGCTGGAGCCAATGGGAGAGGAATTTAAAAAGCCTTATTACAAAAAGCTGTATGAGAAGGTCAAGGAGGAATACCAGACCAGACAGATCTTTCCGGATGCAGATGATATTTTTAATGCTTTTGAGTTTACCCCTCTTTCCAAGGTGAAGGTGGTGATTTTAGGACAGGATCCGTACCATGATGTGGGGCAGGCTCACGGACTATGCTTTTCTGTGAAGCCGGATGTGAAGATTCCTCCGTCCTTAGTCAATATTTATCATGAGCTTCATGATGATGTGGGATGTACGATTCCCAACAACGGATATCTGGTAAAGTGGGCACAGCAGGGAGTGCTGATGCTGAACACGGTTCTGACCGTCCGGGCGCATGCAGCCAATTCCCACAGGGGAATCGGGTGGGAGGAGTTTACGGATGCAGCGATTCGAGTGCTGAATGAACAGGACCGTCCTATTGTGTTTATTTTATGGGGGCGCCCTGCCCAGAAGAAAAAGCTCATGCTGAACAATCCCAAGCACCTGATTTTAGAGTCCCCCCATCCCAGCCCCTTATCTGCCAAAGGGGGATTTTTCGGCAGCAGGCCATTTAGCAAGACCAATGCCTTTTTGGAGAAAAATGGCTTAGAGCCGATTGACTGGCAGATCGAAAACGTGTAGGAGAGTGGGTACACCATGAACATCATTGAGTTTTTGAAAATTGTTGTGTTCGGAATTGTAGAGGGATTTACAGAGTGGCTTCCCATCAGCAGTACCGGACATATGATTCTGTTAGAAGAGATTATTCCCTTACGAGTTACAGAGGACTTCTGGAATGTATTTAAGGTAGTGATCCAGTTAGGGGCCATACTGGCAGTTGTGGTTCTGTACTTTCGCAAGCTGAATCCTTTTAGCAGGACAAAGACCAACCGCCAGAGACAGGACACGATTATTTTGTGGATTAAGATTGCTGCTGCCTGTGTTCCGGTAGTATTAGTGGGGCTGCCTTTGGATGACTGGATGGATGCTCATCTGCATAATGGTTTTGTGGTGGCCGCCATGTTGATTGTATATGGTATCTTGTTTATTATGGTAGAGAACCGGAACAATGATATGGATTTTCCGATGCAGAGGGTATCTCAGGTAGACCTTCGGACTGCGGTTTATATTGGCTGCTTTCAGCTTCTTGCGCTGGTGCCGGGAACTTCCCGTTCCGGAGTGACCATTATTGGGGCTATGCTGTTAGGATGTTCCCGGGCAGCTTCAGCAGAATTTACGTTTTTTCTGGGAATCCCGGTGATGTTTGGGGCCAGCCTGCTCAAGATCATAAAGTTTATTTTTAAATCCCAGGAAATGTTTTCCGGAACCGAGGTTTTTTATCTGGTTTCAGCCATGATCATTGCGTTTATTGTGTCGGTCTATTCTATCAAGTTTTTGATGGGATATATTAAGCGAAATGATTTTAAGCTGTTTGGATATTATCGGATTATATTAGGTGTGATTGTGCTGGCGTATTTTACGGTGGCATCCCTGATGGCAGCATAATGCACATAGTATGACCCACAGTGGGATTCCAGGAGGAAAAGGGCAGAATGATCAGTTTAAAGCCGATTCGGAAAAATGCAGGCTCTCCGGCATACACCCGAGGAAATCAGATATATAAAAAAGGAATGATCCAGAAATTTCACTGCAAAAACCAGGGAAGTCTGATAGAGACGGAGGCATTGGTGGAGGGAAGCTTTGACAACGTGTATCGTGTGGAGCTTGTGTATGACCGGGTGGAGGATGATTTTCTGGAATATAGCTGTGAATGTGAGGCTTTTTTTACTTATAGCGGTATGTGCAAGCATTGCGTGGGGGTGGCGCTGAAGCTGCTGGAGCATGAGCAGGGTCAGACCAGCCAGGGCAGGGAGAAGAACCAGGTGGGCTGGAAGTCAGACAAAAGTCTTCGGGCTACGGATCCGGCAGTGCTGAATTGGATCCGTTCCCGATCTATGAAGGAGAAATCCCGTTTTTTCCAGGCAGAGGTAAATGGCAGGATCGAGCTGATTCCCACCCTGCATTTTGAGGAACACCGGGGATGGAGGATGGATTTTCGAATCGGTGCAGAATATGTGTATGTGGTGAAAAATATTCCGGCCATGGTGGAGGCTGTGCGGGAGCAAATCCAGGTAGAGTACGGAAAAAAGCTGAAATTTTATCATCAGCCAGAGGTGTTTTCCCCTGAGAGCAGGCAGATCCTGAAGTTTTTGGAGGAATGCGTAGGGCAGGAGCAGGAAATTCTTCGTCAATATTATAGCCAGACAGGAAATTTTTACTATAGCAATTATCGGATAAGGGAAAATCTGACGGGAAGGATGCTGTCATTAAATGGCGAGAGAATGGTGCGGTTTGCTGCTTTGTATGCAGGGAGGGACTGTGCGCTGGAGGATTACAAGGGCACAGAAAGAATAAAGTTTTTAGAGGAGGATCCGGTCCTTTCCTTTGCTGTGGAGGATACGGAGGATGGGGCATGCAGGATCCGGATTCCGGAGGCAGAAGGTTTTTTCGGAGTGGACAGGCTGTGTATCCGCAAGGGAAATGTGATCTATCTGTGCAGCCGTGAATATTCGGCAGATATGTGGGAGGCAGCAAAGCTTTTGTCTGGGAAAAAGCATACTTACTGGATCCATCCCGACGACTTAAGTGGATTTTGTGCATCAGCGCTCCCGGTGCTGGATCGTCGGGCAGAGCTGAAAAAATCGGAGCTTTTGAGCCAATATGAGCCCAAGCCCTGTATGCTGAAGTTTTATCTGGATCGTCAGGCGGGAGAGATTATGGCAACCGTATACGGCGAGTATGGAGAAGAAAAATATAATCTGGTGGAACCGGCTTCTGCAGAACAGGGATATCGGGACGTGGAGCGGGAAAATGTGACAGTGGGTGTGCTGCGGCGGTACTTTTCCGTGGTGGACAGGGTCCGAGGAATGTATGTTTTGGCGGAGAAGGACGAGGATTCGGTCTATAATCTGGTCAGTGAGGGAATCGCGGTATTTCAGCAAATGGGACATGTGTATATCACGGAAGCATTGAAGCTTATGAAGGTTTACCGGTCGCCGCGAGTGTCGGTGGGAGTGTCTTTAAATGAGGGAATGCTGGACATTACCTTGCAGTCAGAGCGGTTTACGCCTAAGGAGCTGGCAGAAATCTTGTCAGGCTACCAGAGAAAAAAGCGGTTCTATCGATTGGAGGACGGAAGCTTCCTTGTCATGGAGGACAGCGCTTTGGCGGCTGTGGCAGAGATGGCAGCCGGATTAGACCTGGACGCAAAGGATCTTTCGGAAGGTGTGGTGAAGGTGCCGGAATACCGGGCATTTTATTTAGACCAGCTTTTACGAGAGCAGAGTAAGGGTATTGAGGTCAGCCGGAATCGGGAGTACCGGGCTTTGCTGCGGGAATTTAAGAATGTGGAGGATTGTGACTTTGAGGTTCCTAAGTCCCTGTGCGCGGACCTGCGCCCTTATCAGAAATTTGGCTTTCAGTGGATGTGTACCTTGGACAAGCTGGGATTTGGAGGGATTCTGGCAGACGACATGGGACTGGGCAAGACGATTCAGGCCATCGCATTTTTGACGGCTGGAAGAAAGGGCGGCAAAAGAAAGAAAGAGGAGCGGTATGCTTTGATTGTCTGTCCGGCCTCTTTGGTCTATAACTGGGAAAATGAGATCCGCCGTTTTTCGCCGGAGCTTTCCGTGGTTTCTGTGGTGGGGACGGCTGCGGCCCGGGAAATGTTGATTGAATCAAGCAGCAGTGAGGATGTGCTTTTGACTTCCTATGATCTTCTGAAGCGGGATGTAGAAAAGTATCGGAAATATTCCTTCACCTATATGATTCTTGATGAGGCCCAGAATATTAAGAATCATCTGACCCAGGCGGCAAAGACAGTGAAGGTAATTCCCAGCAAACGGCGGTTTGCCCTGACCGGAACGCCGATTGAAAATTCCCTTAGTGAGCTTTGGAGCATTTTTGATTATTTGATGCCGGGAATATTAAACTCTTACAAAAGGTTTAAGGATCATTACGAACAGCCAATTGTAGGATCCCAGGATGAGCAGGTTACGGTACGGCTGCAAAGGATGATCCGCCCGTTTATCCTGCGTCGGTTAAAGACCGAGGTGCTGAAGGAGCTGCCGGATAAGCTGGAGGAGGTTGTCTATTCCCGGATGGAGGAGGAACAGCAGAAAATTTACCATGCCAATGCCCAGCAGCTTTTAGATTCTCTGAAAAGGAAGAATCAGGAGGAATTTAGGACAGGAAAGCTTGAAATTCTTGCAGGTTTAACCAGGCTGCGGCAGATATGCTGTGATCCTGGATTGGCTTACGAGAATTATAACGGCGGAGCAGCCAAGGTGGATACCTGCATGGAGCTGATCCGAAATGCCAGGGCAGCAGGAAACCAGGTTCTTCTATTTTCTCAGTTTACCCAGGCTCTGGAGGTGCTCAGGGAGCTTTTGGAGAAGGAAAGGATTGGGTATTATCTTTTGACTGGTTCTACATCAAAGGAAAAGCGGGCTAAGATGGTAGAGTCCTTTAATCAGGACAAAACGCCGGTATTTTTGATCTCTTTAAAGGCAGGGGGTACAGGACTTAATCTTACAGCTGCTTCCATTGTGATTCATTTTGATCCATGGTGGAATATGGCGGCTCAGAATCAGGCCACAGACCGGGCTCATCGAATTGGGCAGAAACAGGTGGTAACGGTATATAAGCTGATTATGAAAGATACTCTGGAGGAAAAGATTCTGCGGCTGCAGGAGAGAAAGGCACAGCTTTCCGATGATATTATTGCTGATGGAAGCCTTCGGGATGTACTGGCCACAAAAGAGGAATTTATGGAGATTCTGGGGTGACAGTTTCTCTTTCTGCTTTTCTTTCTATTTGCCGGGTCAGTTCTATTTTTTTTTCTTGTGAGAAGGCAAGCTGCCGGATGTATTCTGTTACGGCTTTTCCATGGACAGATGCAGCACGGCAGGCCAGCTCCTCTTTTTTTTGGTCTGTTTCCGGGTAATGTACAATTATTTTCATAAGATTCTCCCACAATGCTTTATTAACTTGTATGAAATACGGGATGTCTCATATGCAGTGTGATTTTGTTAAATGTTTTCCATATGAAAGGAACATGCGGCATAATCTGATAACAGACAGGGCAAGGAGGCATGGATATGAGAGAGGATGAACGATTTATCATTTACTCCCGCAAGTCTAAATTTACAGGAAAAGGGGAAAGCATTGCCAACCAAGTGGAAATGTGCAGGGCTTATATTCGGATGAGCTTTGGGGAACAGGCGGCAAGGAATGCCGTTTTATTTGAGGACGAGGGATTTTCCGGCGGGAATCTGGCCCGTCCTCGATTTCAGGAAATGATGAGAACAGTCCGACGTGAAAAGTATCGGGCTGTGGTAGTCTATCGCCTGGATCGGATCAGCAGAAATATCGGAGATTTTGCAAACCTTATCAAGGAATTGGAAAGCTATCAGGTTGATTTTATTTCTGTAAAGGAGCAGTTTGACACCAGCTCTCCCATGGGGCGGGCCATGATGTACATATCCTCTGTGTTCTCGCAGCTGGAGCGGGAGACCATTGCAGAGCGGATCCGGGATAATCTTCATGAGCTGGCAAAAACAGGGCGATGGCTGGGAGGAAATCCTCCTACTGGTTATGAGTCCCAAAATATTACCTCTGTCACCATAGATGGCAGGCAGAAAAAAGCCTGTATGCTTAAGGAGATTCCGGAGGAACTGGATTTGGTGGAGCTGCTGTTTGACAAGTTTGCGGAATTACAGTCTTTATCACGGCTGGATGCGTTTTTGCTGAAAGGTGGTTTCCACACAAAAAACGGAAATGATTTTTCCAGATTTGCAGTAAAGGGAATCCTGTCTAATCCTGTCTATATGATTGCAGATGAGGATGCCTGGCAATATTTTCAGCAGCGCAAAATACCAGTATTTGCAGATTCCAGGGAATTTGACGGGACACATGGCATTATGGCTTATAACCGTACCCTGCAGAAAAAGGGAAAGGCTCATCAGGACAATCCTATGGAGGAATGGATTATTGCGGTGGGCAGGCACCAGGGAAGGATTCCTGGCTCTGTGTGGGTAAAGGTACAGGAAATTTTGGAGAGAAATCGGTCAAAAAATTATAAAAAGCCCAGAAATAACACAGCATTGCTTTCCGGTATTTTAAAATGCAGGGAATGCGGAAGCTATATGAGGCCCAAGCAGGGAAGACTATTAAAAAACGGAGAGAGGGCCTGGTCTTATGTCTGCACGAAAAAAGAACGGAGCCAGGGAAGCTGCTGCAGGATGAAAAATCTTAATGGAAGAGAGGCTGACCGGAAAATTCTGGAACAGTTTTCATTGCTTGACGAGAATAAACGAGTATTTTTGAGGGAGCTTCAAAAAGGGGAGGGGAGAATAGGAAAAACAGGAGTGTGGAAATGCAAACAAGAGGATAGTCAGGCTCTGAAGGCAGAAATTAAAACAAATCAGGAGAAGATTCAGCGTCTCGTAGAGATATTGTCAATGGCAGAGAAGGGGACAGAAAAGTATTTCCTTGAACAGATTGATGCGATCAGCAGAAAAAACGAGGAGTTAAAGGGGAGGATAACAGAAAAGAAGGAAGATGGTAAACAGGATGAGCCGGATATAAACAGTTTGGCAGAAAAGCTGCTGTGTTTTGGAAATGTGATCAAGGAAATGACAGTGGAGCAGAAACGGGATGCAGTCAGAATGCTTTTGGAGGATCTGTTTTGGGATGGAGAGGAGGTCCATATGGTGCTGGCAGGCGCTGCGTTTCCGGAGAAAATTCTGGGGGAGGGAATCCGGATTGAGTACTAGATTGGGGCGGTTGAAATTGGAGGAGCAGTGGGGGAAGTTAAAATCAGGCAGGAAAGTGAAGCTGTCAGGAGAGGATAGAAAATGAAATCCTTATGTTGCTTCGGGCAAGCAAAAAGTATACCAGGGAGGTATCTCTTTATGAACCCATCGGGGTAGACAAGGACGGGGAGGCAGTCAGCCTGGTGGATGTAATCGAGATGGAAAATAAGGAAGTGCTGGAGGATCTGATTTTGGATCAGGATATTCAGGAGCTTTATGAGGCGTACCAGTCCTGTCTCAAGGGACAGGAGAAGGATGTGATCGGAATGCGGTACGGATTGTTTGGGAGGGAGCCTCGTACCCAGCGAGAGATCGCTGCGGCCTTGGGGATTTCCCGGTCTTATGTAAGCAGGATTGAGAAGAAAGCACTGGGGAAGCTGCGGGAGGAGATGGAGGGGATCGGGTAAGAGGAACCATTTAATGGGGATAAAGTTAAAAAAGAGAAGGAAAAACCCATCTGCAGTTCTTTACAAATGCAGATGGGCCAATCTGTTAGCAGGCATCCAGAGGCACTTTTACGACGATTTTGCGGATAGGGGCAGGAGCGTCTCCTGTCTGGATGGCCGGAATGTGGACATCCCACGGAAAATAGACAGCATAGGTTCCTGCTGTCATCTCAATGGTACCTTCTGGGGCAGACGGATTGTTGTGGTAGAATAAAATATCCCGAGGGGTATCTAACAGATCCTCGTCTACCTGGCTGCTGCCGTCATCAATATAATATCCGGCCCGCTCCGGTCCGCCGGCAGCTAAAAACTGCACGTCAATATTCTTCCGATGGATTTCCGGGCGGAGAGTATCTCTGGAGGCAGTAGTAAGATCCAATACTTGAAGGATCATGGGTACCCCGTCTAATTCTATGTCAAATTTACCAGGTTCATGGGAGGCCAGATCCGTCTCTTTTAAAAAGCGGATCGCACTTTGAAGGGCTTTCGGCAGCATGGCAATCTGCTGATCTATCATGGTGTTATGTATGTTTCCGTAAAACATGAATATTCTCCTTTATCTTTATTTTTCTATTTTTATTTTAACATGATTTGTGTAAAAAGCAATGGAAAAACAGAAGAATATCCATCTTTGCTGGAAAAGATAACAAAAAAACAGTTGCAAACCGGAATTTAATATGTTACCTTGTATATATAAGAACACCAGAAAGGCAGAGTACAGAATCTTGAAGGAATGCCTAAAATAAGGAGGATGTTGAAATGCTTTTTGCAAACATTAAAATCGCAGAAAAGTACAATTATCTGGAGGAGAAGTTTACAGCAGCCTATAAGTGGCTGGAGAAGACAGATCTTTCTGCTCTTGCAGTAGGGAGCTACCCGATTCTGGGGGATACAGTGGTGGCGAATATTCAGGAATATACGACTATTAAGCCGGAAGAAGGATATTTTGAGACCCATGAGAAGTTTTTTGATATTCAGTATGTCGTGTCCGGGAAGGAGCAGTTTGGGTTCTGTAAGAGGGACGGGCTTGTGGTAAGGGAGCGCATTGAGGAGAATGACCTGATTTTTTATGAGGAGCCTGCGCTTAGCGGAACGGTACTGCTGGAGGCCGGTGATTTGATTGTGGTGGCTCCGGAGGATGCCCATAAGCCAAGATGTCAGGCAGCAGGACCGGAAGCAGTAAAAAAGGTTGTTGTGAAAGTGGCTGTGTAAAGAAATCAGGTTTATCATGAGTCAGTCTGGCTGAACGGTTATGATATTTTTATGGCGGATTTACCTTTTCGGAAATCCGCCATTTTTGACTGTTTGATATTTTTCGGCAATCATATGCAGGAGCAGATTTATTTGCCAAATGATTGGGAGCTGCTGTGGTTATTTGCGGCGTTCCTCCATGGCGTGAACCAGTTCCACGATCATTTCATGAGTAGGAGCAGGCACACCGCATTTTTTTGAGGCGCGGACTACAGAGCCGCTGATAGTGTTGACCTCGGTTTTGCGTCCGTCGCGGAGATCGGCACAAATAGAGGTAATGCCTTCTGGAGAGTTCAGGGAGGTCTGGCGGACCTTTTCGGTAATCTCCTCTTCATCTGCCTCTAGTCCCAGCCCGTGAGCAACTGCAACCGCTTCATGGATAAGCTGTTTTGTAATGGCCCATGCATGTTCATTGCCGGCAATAAAGCCCATGGGAACCTGCAAAACGCCGGTAACGGCGCTGAGGGATACATTGGTAAAAAGCTTGTTCCAGATAAGCTGGCGGATGTTCTCGTGGATATTGCCCTGGAAACCGCAGGAGTCCAGGCATTCCTTCAGCTTGGGGAGGAAATTCTCTTGATCCTCGGTAAGCATTCCGATATTGGTCTTGCCGCTTCCGCCGCGGCGCACATGGCCCAGTCCCAGAACAGCGCCATTGTCCTCCGTGGTGCCGATGATGATCCGGTTTTCCGGAGCAAATTCTGCCAGAATATCTTCGTGTCCAGAGCCGTTCTGCAGGGTCATAAGATAGGTGCCAGGACCGATAATGCCTTTGTTGCTGCTTAGAGCAGCTTTGGAGAACAGGGATTTGACAAACAGGATCACCAGATCCACTGGGGCTATGCCCTGGGTGGAGGTGACAGCAGTGGGGTGATAGGTTACGTCCCCGCCGTCTTCCTGCAGGATCAGTCCGTTCTGATTAATGTGATCTACAACAGTTTGATTGGTGTCGATGAGATATACGTCATTGTGCAGGGATAAATGTCCGCCGTAGATGGAGCCCATGGCTCCGGCGCCGATAACTGCGATTCTCATAATATCCTCCCTTTCCGGTATGTTATACTAGTATAGACCTGTCATGAATCCTTGTTCACGACAGGTCCCTGGAAAATTATGTTTTAGGAAAATTCAGCCAGTCCTTCGATTGCATAGGCGCGGATGGGACATGAATCCAACCCCTTGATGGGAAGGGGGCTGTAGGACATGAAGAATACATCCTTATTCAGCTCATTTAAGTTCTGAAGAACCTCCAAAAATACGATGTTCTCTGCCATTAAGATGTCGTGGAAGGGCTTTACGTCCTCATTGCAGTTTTCAATGGATACGCCGTCGCCAAAGCCTACACATTTTACCTTGTGGTCACGGAACCAAACAGCACTCTCTCCATTTACCAAAAGACGCTTGTCTTCATCCGTGTTGGTCTTAGGGGTAAACGGCGGAATCCGATAAGAGGAGTCAATAATAACAATGTCACCCTCTTGAATCTTTCCGGCAGTAGCCCGGTCAAGGTCTGCCGCCGAGATATGGGTGCGGGGAGCAACAGTGTCCTTAAAGTCCACATAAATAGCCCTTCCCAGGAAAGTGGTCAAAGGCAGATCTGCAACGCTTGGCCAATTATCGTCGTGGTGATAGGGACATTCGCAGTGGGTTCCCAGATGGCTGGTCAGATCCATGATAGTGTGGAAATCCGGAATCGGACCGCCGGTATTAAAGCGGGTCAGTCCACAGCGGCGGGACTCGGTTTTGGGATCCAGGACCTTGGTTAAATCGACGATTCTCAAATTTCCTAATTGATAAACGCTCATGATAAAATACCTCCTGAATGAAATGATTGATAGTGATTTTGGTATTATTATACAGTATGCGGGTGGGATGGGTCAAGTGTTTTTGATGTATATAAGTTGGGCTTCAGATTGGTAGTATGAACATAAATTAAAGCGATTTTGTTATTGTTTTATCAACTTATTCCGTTTATAATATAGGGAAAGGCTTTTGGGTACCCTAAGCACAGAACATGGGGACTGTGTCTGGCAGGAAAAGCCGTATGAGAAGGAGGAATAAGACATGGCAACTATTTTAGTTACAGGCGGGGCAGGTTATATTGGCAGCCATACCTGTGTGGAGCTTTTAAATGCAGGGTATGATGTTGTTGTGGTGGACAATCTTTGTAATTCCTGTAAAGAGTCATTAAAGCGGGTGGAAGAAATTACCGGAAAATCCGTAACCTTTTATGAGGTAGATCTTTTGGACAAGCCGGCGCTTGACCAGGTATTTGATAATGAAAGGATTGACGGGGTTATCCATTTTGCCGGTCTGAAAGCCGTAGGGGAATCTGTGTACAAACCGCTGGAATATTACCATAACAACATTACCGGCACCCTGATTCTCTGTGATTCCATGAGAAACCATGGTGTGAAGAGTATTGTATTTAGTTCCTCTGCTACGGTATACGGCGATCCGGCATTTATTCCGATTACTGAAGAATGTCCTAAGGGAGCAATCACCAATCCTTATGGACAGACCAAGGGAATGCTGGAGCAGATTCTCACAGATCTGCACACGGCAGATCCGGAGTGGAAGGTTATGCTTCTTCGGTATTTCAATCCCATCGGAGCTCACAAGACCGGAAGAATCGGCGAGAATCCAAGAGGAATTCCCAACAATCTGCTGCCCTACATCACCCAAGTGGCCGTAGGCAAGCTGGTTTGCCTGGGGGTATTTGGAAACGACTACGATACACCGGATGGCACCTGTGTTCGGGATTATATTCATGTGGTTGACCTGGCGGACGGTCATGTAAAGGCTCTCAATAAAATGGCAGGAGAGAACGGAGGCGTCTGGATCTACAATCTGGGAACCGGCACAGGATACAGCGTTCTGGATGTGATCAATGCGTTTGAGGAAGCCAATGACTTAAAGATCAACTATGTGTTTAAGGATCGCCGCGCAGGGGATATTCCTTCCTGCTATGCAGATCCGGCTAAGGCAGAGAGAGAACTGGGGTGGAAGGCTCAATATGGGATTCGAGAGATGTGTGAGGATTCCTGGAGATGGCAGAAGAACAATCCGAATGGGTATGAGGAATAGGCCATAGATATGGCAGGGACAGACAGCGGTATTGTCTGAAATGAAGAATCAAAGGGGCTGCTGCGAAATTTGGTATTTGCGGCAGCCCCTTTTACAGCAGCACGCAGGTGGGGAAGCGGCTGCTTTTTTATGGGAAAAGGGCGGAGGAAAAACGTTTCACCCATACCATTTTGTGCTGTAAAGCGTACACAGCATGAAGGAAAAAATGAGCGAAAACGTTTAAACAGCGTCTGCAATATCATACAGAAGCTGTTTGGAGGCTTCCCAGCCTAAGCAGGGGTCTGTGATAGACTTGCCGTAACAGTGCTCTCCAATGTTTTGGATTCCTGGTTCAATATAGCTTTCAATCATAACGCCCTTTACAAACTGATGAATATCGTTCGAATGTCTGCGGCTGTGAAGCACTTCCTTGACAATACGAATTTGTTCTGCATATTGCTTGTTGGAATTAGAATGGTTGGCATCCACAATGCAGGCAGGATTATTCAGATTCCGCTCCATATACAGCTTATGGAGAAGAATCAGATCCTCATAGTGATAGTTGGGCAGACATTGGCCATGCTTATTGACAGCTCCCCGCAGAATCGTGTGGGTCCAAGGGTTGCCTGCAGTTCTGACTTCCCAGTCACGCATAATAAATTCATGCCCGCTTTGAGCCGCTTTTACAGAATTCAGCATTACAGTAAGGTCGCCGCTGGTAGGATTTTTCATACCCACCGGCACATGGCACCCGCTGGATACCAGACGATGCTGCTGGTTTTCTACAGAACGGGCACCTACGGCAATGTAGGACATAATATCATCCAGATAACTGACATTGTCCGGGTAGAGCATCTCATCCGCAGTGGAGAGTCCGGTTTCCTGTAAAACCCGCATGTGGACATGACGGATCGCATGAAGTCCGTCTGCCATGCTGGGACGTTTTTCCGGGTCCGGCTGGTGAAGCATACCTTTGTAGCCCTCGCCGGTAGTCCGCGGCTTGTTGGTGTATACCCGAGGGATGATCAGCAGCTTATCCTGGGTGTCTTCCTGGATTTTGACAAGGCGGCTCACATAGTCCAGCACAGAATCTTCATTGTCTGCAGAGCAGGGACCGATAATAACCAGGAATTTCTCGCTGTCACCAGAAATGATTTTTTTAACCTCCTGATCCCGCTGTGCTTTTATCAGGACACATTCCGCAGGAAGGGGAAACTGCTCTTTGATCTCTGCCGGAGTCGGCAGTTTGTTGATAAATTCAAATCCCATAATTTTTTCCTCACATTTCTGCAGCAGATCAGGTGTACCTGCTCAAATATTTACGAGGGTGTTGTGCAAAGGTCCCTTAACTGCGCATATTTTGGGCAAATAAGGCTGACAAAACTGCTGTCGGCTCTACTCTGCCTTTGGTTTTCTGGTTTCTGTTTTTTCCACTTAATGTCGGCGAATCATTTGATTCACAGGTATATCTATCCCCGGAAACGGTTGATACAGGAAAATATTTCTTGTTTTCGAGGTTTGGCTAACCCGCAGGGCACATAAGAGCTGCAGAAAGGCTCCCAGCCTTGCTTGTCCAGGATATCATAGAGAATCTGAACTGCCTGACGCACAGTCCTTTTGCCGTCGATGACCTGTTCTAAGCCGTACCGCAGCAGGTGAGCTAAGGCATTGGTCTGCTCTGAGTCGGCAAGCTGCTCCACATAACGCATATCGATGGTTTCTTTGTCCAGGGAGAAAGAATCCCGTCCAAAGGTTTTGACCTTCATATGTTCATGCCGATTGTCGCCTGAGCCGCCTCGCCCGGTTCGACCGCCATAGCCCCGTCTGCCGTCTCGTCCGTTTCGATTTGCGGGAGGCAGGGAACGGATAAAATCCGGGATCATGAAATCTGGCGCCTGGATTCTAGGAGCTGTATGGTCTTTGCAGAGGGATTTAACATGATCTGTAATATCAACCGGCCGATAACAGTCCATCTGCAGGATCTTGTCCGCAATATAGAAAAATGCACCTGAACTGCCTGCTACCAGGATGGTGGAAACGCCTGCTTTTTCATATAAGTCCCTGGCTCGTTCCAAAAATGGGGTAATGGGTTCTTTTTTCCGGCTGATTACCTGCTGCATAAAGTCATCTCGTACCATAAAATTGGTGGCAGATGTATCTTCATCGATCAAAAAAAGCCGCGTATTGGCTTCCACACCTTCCATAACCCCGGCAGCCTGAGAGGTGCTTCCGCTGGCATCAGGTGTGCTGAAGGAGGTTGTGTCCTTTTTGTTCGGCAGATCATTGATAAACAAGGAAATATTTACATTGCGGATGGATCTGCCGTCCTCTGCTCTCAGCTTGACAGCCGTGTCATCTGTAATGACAAATTCTCTGCCGTCTCCTGCAATGTGGTTGTAAACTCCCATCTGCAGAGCTTCCAGCAAAGTGGACTTTCCGTGATATCCACCGCCCACGATCAGCGTGATTCCTTTAGGTATCGCCATTCCCGTGATCTCCCCTTTATGGGGAAGGGTAAAGGCTTGCTCCATTGCAGCAGGAGAGGTAAAAGGAATACTGTCCTTTAAAGGAAGATCAGAAACACCGCTTTTTCTGGGAAGGATGGCACCATTGGCAACAAAGGCTACCAAGTCCTTCTGGTGCAGGATTTCTCGGATCGCTGCCTGATCCTCTGCCAGAAATACGGTATTTTCTACCTTTTTTGCGTCTAAGCGGCGGAAGAAAAAGCAGCTTTCCACACACCGGGGAAGAAAGTCAAAGAGAATTTTTTCTAATTCACCTGCATTGATGGTACGGCCAAAAGCCGGAAAGCCGATGTGGAACCGCCCGATAATTTTGGTGTTCGTGATCTGACAGGCGCTTCTTTCCAACACCTCCTGGCCGCAGCGGGTGATGGACATCAGACCGCTTTTGCCGGATCCCTTGGCTTTAAAATTAAAATCCTCAAACAGGGAAGAAAGCTTTCTTGTCAGAAAGTCCTGGAGCGCGATTCTGGAGCAGTCTCTGGCATAATAGGACGCAGGAAAGCCTGCATCTTTATGAGAGATCTCTACATGAAGACTGGAGGGAGATGCAAAGGGATCTCCCTGCACATGGTCTATCGAGAGCATAAAGCTGCCAAACTGATAAGCGCCTGCTAAAGACTTGTAGGCAGGGTAGCTTTTATGATCGATGGAACGCAACAGGGTGCGTAGTTCGTTAGATGATTTCATGTTGCTCTCCTTTTTATTTTACATGATGAAATTCATGGAGGAAAGAATGCTCTGCCAGGCAGATGCAGAATTTCCACCGCTACCATAATAAATCATTATGGAAAAAGATGCAATATGAAATCTGTTTTTTTGCAACAAGGAAAGCAAGGACAAGGGGACAAAATCTGTTTCATATTAAAATGGATTGTAGTAGGAGGAAGCCGGATACAGCGACGAGTTGTAAGTCCAGTTTCGGGGCGGGTATCTGGAAACCTAGCGCAGTAATGTGCCAAGACGCTGGATACTTAGCCTGCTTAACAGCACTGCCCTAGTACATCGTTTTGCAAATAACCACACCAATCGCTTGCCTGTTTTCCCGATTGTACAGGCAAAAAAGCCTCAGCGCAGCCCCACTACGCCTGCGTTTTTCGACCTGCACACTCGAAAAAATATCCTCGAAAATTTACACAGGAACTTCAAGTACGGAGTACTAGTACAGCCTTGCCTAAATTCCGGTGAATAAATCACCCACTATCAGCGCCATCTGCACACCTGCGAAGCTAGACGCAGGCACCACTACGCCGTCGCTTCGCAGACGCACAGCTGACACCGATATCACGCAATTTATTCACCGAAATTTAAGCAATGCTGTACTAGACTGCTCCCGCAAGTTCCATAACATCAAAAACAGCTATATTCCCTTGCGGAAGGTCAATGACCGGATCTGTCAGGAGTTTGGCCTTTCAATCATTGAGAACCTGGAGGAAAAAGGAAAGCACTATGCGGAGTGGTCAGCGGAAAAGAAAGGCCAGAGCAGCAAACTTTTAAAATTTCGTGCCCAGGGTCAGGAACGTTTCACTCGCTCTAAAACACTGGGAGCCGATTACAATCTGGAGACCCTCCGCGATTGTGTAGGCAAAGCGAAGCAGCCCCGGCGCAAGAAAAAAATCCGTCTGGAAAAGAATACCCGTATCAATCTCTTTATGGACATTCAGGCTTGATTTTCCTTGATCGGTAAATATCGTTGGAAAAGTCAAAAAAGCCCAATAGGTTGCAGACCTACCGGGCTGGGAGTTGGAATAGAATAGTAGTTTATAGCTGTGTATAGTTCATACTCATAACCGAAGTACTTAGGGGTGGAGGACAGGCTTTTTTGATGAGTCAAGCCTCGTCAGATTTTGTCGAATAACTATGCTTTTCATGGCGACTGCCTCCTGTCAGCCGCCCCACCTGTCACTGCTTCCCACCATCCCGGCAAAATAGTGGCCTCAAATGTCACAGGTTCGTGACATTTGGAAGCCGGGAGCAAGTTGCTCCAGGCTTCCATGGATAAAACTTAATTTTTCCGCAACCGCTCTATGATACTGGCTTTAGCAATTTGCCTGTACAAAAGCGCCGGTATTGCCACAGTCAGAAGGATAAGGAACGGATAGATCACCAGCATAGGCCACATGACAAATTAATAGGTAAAGAACCAAATCCCGCTGGAAATCCCCTTTACGACTACCACAGAAAACAGCACACTGAGAACAGCCGACGTGATGATCGTTCCCACGGCGTAATACAGCCCCTCAAAGGAGAGCATACACTTTATCTGTTTCCCGGTCATGCCAATGCTTTGCAGCATGGCAAATTCTTTTTTACGGGTAATAACGCTTGTCAAAACGGAGTTGACAAAATTTGCGATACCAATAATCCCGAAGATGATGCTCAACGCCCCGCCGATGGTGACGATAAGGGAAGTCAGGTCATCAAAGGAGCTGACATAGGTTTCCTTGGACTCAAAATCCATACTCGGCTCCACGCTGTCGATATAGCGATTCAAAAACTCTGCCATTTCAGCTTCTGTCCCATCCTTCACATCAAAGGGAAAGCTGACCAGGTGGGGGTTACCGCACAGCGGCAGGAAAATCTCTGTCGGGAGATAGAACCGGGTTTCGCCCGTGTTGCGGGTGGTGGCTGTGTTCTCGTTGGTCCGGACTTTAGCCATGATGATAAAGTCATAGATGTCCGTAATGGTGGTGGAAAGTTCCTCCGCTTTCAGATGGTTGATCCGTATTGTGTCGCCCACGCTGATATTTGGATTATCTATGATGGTTCCATCATCATTACATTCCACACTCAGCAGGATATACTTTCCTGATTTCAGCTTTTCCAGGTCGATAGCCCCCTCTATGACCTCCATGTGATTCAGCAGAAAATCGTCCGCTCCATACAGTCTTACGTAGGGATTGCCGTTCTGATCTTTGTTATAGCTGAAAAAGGCATCATGTTCTGTGGAAAACGGTTCTTCCAGAAGCCAGGAGGAATAGAGCCTGCCGCCATCCTCGAAGCTGCTATTTTGTTTGACGGCCTCAATAAAATTCTCAGATAGGTCATTTTCACTATCTTCGATCTGGTACTGAAAATAGTCTGCATTCGAGATCACAAAATCCGTATCCAAAAGGCCCGGCCAACGAAAAAGCCTGCCAGCATACCGATAAGAATACCAATTAAGGACAGCCGAAGCGCCTGCCGGTTGATAAGCCGCTTGATCTGCCGCTTTGTTGTTCCCAGCGTTTTTAGCTGCCCATAGGACTGAATATCCTGAATGACGGAAATCTGGAAAATGTTGTAGATGATCAGGTTCCCTGTTATGACAATCAGCGAGACGCCAATAATGCCGGAAATCAGCATAGCGGGATTGTCCGTTAATGCGCCGCTCTGATAGGCCGGACTGACACGGGCAATCACATAGTTGCTGTCCTCCTTGCTGCCGCCCATCGTGTCACAGGTATAGCCGGTTTCGGAAGTTTGCCCCTTCGGGCCGGCGGCCTGTTGTGGGCGTGTAGCGGGCAAATTCCAGAGCGGTATCATCCATATACCACAAATCAGACCGCCAACGCTCCAAGCCCGGATTTTTCAGCCGATAGGACACCGCCTTTGTATAGGCAATATGGTCAATCAGGGGACTTTCCGCTATATCGTTGTAAACTTCATCGCTGATATAGTTTAAGACTGCCTGCCCCTCACCTCCGGCCTTACGGATGTTCTGATCGTGAACAGTATCCATCAGGCCAGACCCAAGGGTGAAGATCGTGGTAAAAAGTATGGTTGTCAGAACGATTGCGATAATTGCAATGATATTCCTGCTTTTGCTGGCCTTGAAGTAGCGGCCTGACAGCTTTTTGATCACCGCGCCGTTGTTGTTGCCGAATAAAATGTCATTCATCGTCAGCGCCCCCTTACTCAAAAATTCTGCCGTCCTCAATGCGGATAATGCGGTCGGCAAGCTGGGCGATCTCGTTGTTATGGGTTATCATCACCAGCGTCTGATGGAATTTGCTGCTGGTCGCTTTCAAAAGGCCCAGCACATCGCCGCTCGTCCGGCTGTCCAGATTGCCGGTCGGCTCGTCAGCCAGGACGATGGCGGGCTTGGAAACGAGGGCGCGGGCGATGGCGACACGCTGCTGTTGTCCCCCGGACAGGTTGTTTGGCATATTGTTCAGCTTGTCCTTCAGGGCTAGCAGACGCACTACTTCATCCATGAATTTTTTGTCTGCCATATCGCCGTCCAGCGCCTTTGTGATGTTCGGCTCCCTTCCGTAGTGTTTTTTTGAGATCAGTTGTTTGCAAAATGCTCATGGTAAGCACCCTCTTTCTGTGATGCCGCTATCATACAGCCAATTCTCACAGAAATGTCACGGGCCGCTGGTTTTTCACCCTTGAAATGTCACAATTCTGTGACATTTCAAAAACCCTGCTTATTCTGCTCTAACATTTCAATTTCAGGATTTACTAAAACGTTGTTAATCATTGGTTCAGGATATTTTGCAAATAACTCAGGATGTACCTTTTGTGTATTTCTCCAAACAGCGTACTCTTTGGAAAAAATTTTATGATCTGGCATGGGTAACTGCCGAAACAGTTCTTCGTCCCACAAATAGGCGGCAAGCTGATATAATCCATGTGCTGGTACAAAAAGTGTTTCATCCGTTCCATTTTACAGCAAAACCGTTTTACCTTTTCCACTTATCCAGCTTATATCCTCTTTGTTCCAGCTTTACGCGAAACGCTTCCGCAAAATCAAGAAATTTCTCAATTTCGTCCGGCTGATATATGTTTTTTGGCCCATACAAAGTTTTAGAACTTGTTCCGCCGATATTCAGCAATTCTCCAAAATCTGCGGAGCCTTTTAGTACCATATAAGTGTAAGAGATAAAGCATTTCATCAGTGCTTTACCTTCTGCACTTATTTTTTTA
>RAYY01000025.1 GCA_003611875.1 bacterium D16-56
TAAAGCAGGATGAGGGACTCTCGGGAGTCCCTTGTAATCATGCCCTATTTCCCCAGGCCGTGAAAAGTAACCTCTTTTGAAAAAGAAACCAACGCAAACAGCAGCATCATGAAACGGTATTGGGTCATGATCGAATGTAAAGCAAACGACAATCGCTCAGCCTTTCCAAAAATCATCCTGAACGGCTGCCCCAGATCCATGCCCCCTATCCTGCATACAGCGTACCAGCCACTTAGGCACCTCCATCCGCACCGTTTTCATCGGATTGACAATCTGACAAATCATCAGATCTCCGGCCATGTCCAGCAGCATTCCCGCATCCACTTCACCCAGGCCCATTTTCTTACAAAGAAACTGAAACATCTGCACTGCCGCCTTACCTGACGCCTCATCCAAGGCAGAGCCATAGGCAATGGTAATCCACTGCTCCTTATTTTCCAGCATAGGATAGGTAATACCTGTCTGCTTCAGCACATCCACCTTCAGCTCCACATGCCCCTCAATCTCTACTCCGCAATTAGCCACCTCTCCCTCCCCCATAACAGCATGAAGATCCCCCACAGAAAGCAGGGCCCCCTCTGTACTGACCGGAAGGTACAAGACAGCTCCTTCCTCAACCCTTGTACAATCCATGTTTCCCCCATGATCCATAGGGGTCAAAGTTCCCACCGGTTCCCCGGCCGGAGCCACACCAATCACCCCGATCATGGGCTTTGCCGGCACCAATATCCCCTCATAATCAATCATGCCATCCTTTACAGAAAGCCGTTTTATCACCGGCTCCCTTCCGGCAAATGCCTCCTTTAAAGCGCCGCTGGATCCGCCGATATCCAATATTCCAACCGGCCCCACCTCCAGCTTCTTAATCTCGATCCTTAAGGTATCTCCCGGCATGGCGCCATTGATATACACCGGCCCTGTGGCCGGATTGCCAAAACAACGGTCAAAATCACGAAAGGTACTGCCCTCAGCCAGCATTACCCCCCGATAACAGTCATAGGTCTCCAATTCCACACACTGCCCTGGCTCTGCAAATGCCGCCGGTTTATCACTTTTACTGAATGCATAAATCACATGATCTCTTGTAACTTTTACCATTTTATCTTCCCCTCCGTTCGCTGCTTAATGCACTCTCAGGCTCTTCCCATACTTTATTTTTTGAGATGAGCCTTTGGGATAACCTTTTGAGAGCTACCTTTGAGGATAACCTTTTGAGTTCTCCTTTGGGGAGCTCTTTTTGAGAGCACCTTTGAGGAGCTCCTTTTGAGTTCTTTTTTGGGGTTCTCCTTTTGAGAGCTCCTTTTGAGTTCTTCTTTGGGGAGCTCCTTTTGAGTTCTCCTTTGGGGGTCTCCTTTTGAGTTCTCCTTTGGGGAGCTCCTTTCGAGAGTTTCTTTTGAGAACTCCTTTCGAGAGTTTCTTTTGAGAGCTCCTTTTGAGTTCTTCTT
This sequence comes from bacterium D16-56, assembly GCA_003611875.1. GTDB lineage: Bacteria > Bacillota > Clostridia > Lachnospirales > Lachnospiraceae > Brotaphodocola. The sequence continues at coordinate 1,446 of RAYY01000025.1, forward strand.
TGGGGGTCTCCTTTTGAGAGCTCCTTTGAGGAGCTCCTTTCAATTTCTCCTTTGAGGATCTCCTTTTGAGAGCTCCTTTCGAGATCACCTTTTGGGATAATTTTTTGTCCGACATGCACAAATTCATCAAGCATACACGGAATGTATCTTCATTAGACTTGGATGCATCCAGCCAAAAATCAGCCGCAAAGGCAAGTGTTGGGAGACTCTGAGAGTACAGCCTTGATATTTTAATTTCTAAACATTTTAATGTTTTAATACTTTAAAACCTTAATTTTTTAATTCTTTTTTCTCCCTGTTCACCACATAAATTCCCAAACAAACCAAAATCAAAGCCACCAATGTATTCCAGGTCAGAGCCTGCGCTGTCTCCCCCAAGAAAATTGCTGATAAAATCACGCCAAACATAGGATTCATAAACCCAAAAACCGTCACACGGCTTACCGGATTATATTTCAGCAATACCCCCCACAAAGTATAGGCAACTGCCGACAAAATCCCCATATACAAAAGCAGCACAAACGCAGAAGGTCCCACTGCCCCGGACAAAGTGCCTCCACAGGCAGCGCCAATAACAAGCAGCGCCATACCACCTGCCATAAACTGATATCCGGACAATGTAACCACGTCAAACATCCCTGCATACTTCTTGATTAAGGATCCGGAAACTGCATAAAAAATCTGTGCCAGCAGCACAAATCCTTCCCCCAAAAAAGAAACAGAAAACATGTTATCCGAACCATCGCCTGCCAGATTCACAATCGCAATTCCCAAAAATCCCAAAACACATCCCGTAATCTTATGCATGTCCAGCTTTTCATAACGAAAAACCAAGCTGGCACACAACATAGAAAAAAACACATTGGTTCCCGTAATAATCGCACTATGGACTCCACTGGCATGAGATAATCCCACATAATAAAACAAATACTGCAAAACCGTCTGCGATAAAGCCAGACTGCCAATAGCAGAACCAGAGCCTTTCGGCGGACAGATCCAGTGTCCGCTCATTATGCTGTGATACAAAATCACCAGAAAACCAGCCAGCACAAAACGGATTCCGGCAAACATCAAAATCGAAGCCGCATCCGCCGAATCAATCTGAAACAGCCGGTATCCGATCTTTATGGACGGCGCTGCACTCCCCCACAAAAAACAGCAGAGGCCTGCTGCCAAAAGCACTGTCTTCATATCTGTTAAGTCAATCTTTTTCCTCATCTTTTGCTTGGTTCCTCTCCTATAATCTCCTTTACCTTACACAGTGCCTGCAGGTCTGCAGGCAGCCATGCTATATCTTCCATATTTGCTGCGGAGTTTCTCCTGGCTCAATAATTTTCCGCCTAGGAACTCCCACCTGCCTTTGTACACCCCCATATCCTCGCTGGTTTGCAAGGATGGAATGCTTGTATTTTATGATGGCGGCGGATACTTGGATATAAAATAAGGCAATCGCGTTATCTTCTAAAACATGCCTATTATAAATCAATAGTTTCTAAAATTCAAAATAAGTTTTGATTTAAGATGAATATTATTATGTTTTCTCTATAAACTCTTTTCTATAATCAAAATACATAGACATATTATCTGATACAATTCTGATTTTGTATCGTTATATAATATATCATTTTGTTTGTATTCTCTCCAAATTATTAGATCGAAATGTCGATATATACTCCAATATCTCTCACTTCACAATTTAAAACTTCCAGTCCAATTCAATCTAATAAATAACTCCTCCTATTATATCATCAAGTTTTTCCATAACATCACTTTCATGATAATCCCATATACTTATTAATTCCTTTTCAATTTTACTCATTTCAAAATCTTTAAGCAAACTTTCATCATATACATAAACCAATAATAATTCAATCAGTTTTGAATGTCCAATTACCATTCCTTTTTTGTCATTATCCCATATGATTTTTCTCCATAATCTGTGTTGAATCCATCTAATTGGCTCTGGTATTTCATTGATAATTTCAATAAAAGTAGTCTCTTTGTTTTCTTTTACTCGAACTGCCATTTTCGTGAATGGAATCAAAGAAGCTGGTCTCAAAAAAATATGTCCACCATTTTTGTCTCTATATTTTCCTACTGTACCATCATCGCTTTTCATCGCTTCCTCACAAGATTTTATAATAGCTTCCCAAAAGCTTCTACAATCTTCTGTGAATTTTGTTATTGTATTTTCTTCTGGTCGGTGCCTGATATACTCATTGATCTTATTACGCCCCTTTATTACTTTTTCATCTAATCCTCTTACCTCTGTTTCTTTTATGGAAAGCCATAACAGTTCTTTATTACATTCGTAATAAGTAATAATGGAAGTCAATGCAGTATTATTTCCATCTGGAATTGCTTTCGTTTTAGCATCTAAAATCCGTTCACCTACAAATAAATCTGTTTTATCTATCAAATTTCTTGATGCAATTGCAACAATATCGTCTTCATCCAATGCAATAATATCTCTCAATGAAACTGGTTTCGCATAACGATTAAGTGTGCTGAACATCCTACGGGTTTTCTGCATTCCCTCATCATCCTTGCTATGCCCTACAAAAATAACTGCTACCCGTTCATTTTCCAAATTCTTATCAATTTCTAAAGCTTTCTTTATTCCTGCAACCCGATGCTGTCCATCAACAGGAAATATTTTCTCTTTATCACTCAGAGTTAACATACCTAAATTATAATTGTCTTCTCCCTCATAATCCTCTAACCGTATTTCATTCCATACCGGTTTTCCATCGTATACTGCCAACACCAATGCATTAAAAAATCTTTCTTCCTGTGTTTTCAGATAATTAGCAATGCTTTTATAATTATTAGTAATACTTCTTTGTATCATTCCACTCAAAAGTTCCGATTTATGTAATTCGTCATCGATTGGTTTAACAAATTCCAAAATTTCGCGAAAAGTTAAAGTGCTTACATAATAAATCCATATCCCCATTTGTGACCGGATGGCCGGTATTTTTATTATTCTTTTCATATAAATTCCCTTCTAAAAAGCATCTTGATCTGGCATAATCTGAACATATCGATCTGGTATCTGCGAATTGCAAGGTGGAATAATAACCCGGATCAATTCATTCTCCACCTTTTCAACAATTTTATCATCTTTAATTGGAAGATAATAAAAATACAAGTCCTTTCCCCATACTTCCCTCATGTACATGATTTTAGGGCGCGTATCCTTTAAATAATCTCTACATCGCTTTCTTAAACTGAATTCTTTTTTACGCATTACCCGGCCAATATACATAATATATAGATGGAGATCTGGTATTATATTCGGTTTTAGCAAAAAAATATACACACCGCCTACATCATCTGGTACTTTTGATATTTCCTCATTAATCCCATTTCCTTCTTCATTTAGAAATTTAATACAAAACCACTCTTTTGAAACTATATTTTTCACCTCGTCATTAATCGTTGCCCATTTATCTATATTTAGTTGAAAATCAAGTGTTAGTTCTTTCTCCCTTTTGCACATATCAACTATATTCATCTTTTTGCATACCCCTCAAAACAATCGCATATAATACTTATCGTATTCTTTATCATATCCCTATCGCGAGTCCAATATTTCTATCAATGTATTGACAATCGTTATCACTTCCTGCTCTGTATTATCTTTACTTAGGCTGATCCTGATCGTGCCTTTTTCATATTCTTCAGGCACTCCAATCGCTTTGATTACATGAGATACTTGGGTGTTTTTTGAATTACATGCCGATCCTGTTGAAATGCATATTCCTTTTAAATCCAAACGATGTAATAACATCTCTCCTTCTGCATCTTTGATGGAAATACTGATATTCCCTGGAATATGGTTCCTGCCTCCATTTGGAATATAATCAATCTCTGCTTTTTGTAATTGACAGAAAAACATTTTTTCTAACTTTTCCAGGATCTCCCTGTTCTTTTTCATTCCATCACAATTATTTTTCAACGCTACCGCCATAGCCACGATAGAGGCAATATTTTCTGTTCCTGACCGCATGCCAGACTCCTGATTCCCACCATCCAGAAATGCGTTTATTTTTACTCCCTTTTTTACATACAAAAAGCCAATTCCTTTCGGCCCGTTAAATTTATGAGCGGAAGCTGAGAGCATATCTATATCCAATTCATGAACATTGATTGAAAGATGTCCCACTGCCTGTACTGCATCTGTATGGAACAAAGCTCCATGTTCATGTGTAATCCTGCATAAAGCCGCAATTGGTTCAATCGTTCCTATCTCGTTATTCACCATCATCACAGACACCAATTTTGTCTGAGAGGTAATAACTTCTTCCAATGTTTGGGGCAATACCACCCCTTTTTTATCAACTGGCATATAAATAACCGGGACTTCTAATCGTTCCATGCTATTACAGGCATGCAAAACAGCATGGTGCTCAACAGAAGACGTAATTATAACTTGTCTGCTATCAAAGGATGGCACCCCTTTTATTACCCAATTATTGCTTTCCGTCCCACCAGAAGTAAAATAAATTTCTTCCGGAAATGCGCCAATACAGGCAGCAATGATCTTTCTGGATTGTCTCAATGCCTTCTTTGCCGGCCTGGAAAAAGAATATGCCTGGGATGCATTCCCATAATTATTCAAAAGATAAGGTTTCATTGCTTCAAATGCCTCAAAATCAAGCATTGTTGTGGCAGCATTGTCTGCATAAATCAATGGTAATTCCTCCACTCATTACTCAAAAAGTTTGCATCCTTCCTCTTTAAATTCTTCTATTTTATCAAGAATATCCTCTGGCGAAACTTCTAAGAAAGCAGCAAGACAATTCAAACAATAAAAATTTTCCACATCTTCCCCCAGAAGTTTAATATTGATACCTATTTCATTTTTTAAAAGATATTTCTTTCCACATGCTATGCATGATTCAGCTTTTTGCCTTTTTTTCACTGATTTTCAAGCTCCTTTACTGTAAAATCCGGAACTGGCACCCCTGCATATTTATCATCTGCATACCCCATTTGAAGCCGAATAATAGCACGCATATCCTTGGCTGGACGCAGGCAATAATTCTTAAAATCATTTACTGAAATGTCCTCAGACTTTCTGACATTAGGAAACAACAGCTTCAAATATGCCGTGCTGATTCTTTTGATCGCCTCTGTATCTCTGGTATCTGCGCCTTTTGGCAAAACAATCAGCTCATCCACAATTGCACGATATGTAGGGTCTTCCCTCAACTCATGCATGACAGTTGCAAAATATTCCGAATTGAGGGCCCAGCCACATACCTTCAAATCATCAGTCATTCTGGGCAACTCCCACCCTTTAATAAAGCCATGAATACGATCAAGGAATTGCGGTTGATGAAATGGCCTGGGAAGCTCTACAAACATATTCTGATATTCACTCATCATTTCTGAAGAAATGTTTCCCAAAAAAACAATCCCCGCATCAACGTTCACTTCATGATTGTCTGGCGCACGATATTTTCCATTTTCCATGATTGCCTGCAATGCGGATTGTATCTCGGTATCCTTCATATATTCCGCCTCCCGAATTTCATCAAGTGCAACATAATCACGGAAAGCCACAACACCATCCTTCTTTTTTCCGATATCATATATCAGTTTTGCTCTGGTGACCTTGCCTGAGACCAACCATCCATGTCTGCTTACCTGACCAAAAAGATAAGATTTCCCCGTTCCCGCAGGTGCTAGTTCCAAAAGATTAAGCCTTTTTTCCACAAATGGAAGAAGCCTCTGAATGACTGCCAGTTTTTTCCCTATTCCCTCATAGCCTGCTGCGTTATAATCCACTGCTCCGAGAAGAATGTCTATCCACTCAGTAAGTGAAAATTCCTCTCTTGCGTACTTAAACTCATCAATATCCACGATATATGGGCAAAAATCACGAAAACTCACCAATTTAACTTTGCCAGGTTCCTTTTTTGATTCGGGATACTGATATCCCAATTCTACAATTCCCCAGTTTTCTTCTGATTTTAAAAGAGCAGTGCTGCATGTTTCCCAAACATCTGGCGGAATAATGGTTTCCTTATAACTAAGCCCAAAATCAGGAAGTTCAAATGAAGTTACCTGTGTTTTTATATCAATATTTACAGCTATTTTTGCAAGAAATTTCACCCTTTCCTGATAATTAACAATGCGATTGATAATTCCTTTCCAATTTTCCTTTTTAGGAATAAAATCTTTTATAAAATCAGTAGCGCCCTCTACATCGATCTCACCGTTTTCATCCTGGAACCGTTTTAATACCCAGTCCCGCATAAAAGATGGCAATTTAAAAGAAGAAATGAAATTACTCTTTTTTAAATCTTTATAAACAACCATCTCATCATAAGCGTCCTTTAACCGCTCAACAAAGTCTTCCATTTGCGCTGTCACTACTTCTTCCATTCATATCCCTCCCATTGCATTAGATCAAATCCACTTCCTGTCCAGTTACTTTTTGTACTCGGAATGATAGATTTGAGCCTATCCTCTTGTCCCCTTCATATATATCTGCATTCCAGGTTTTGCTACGCTTTAACTCAGGCATAACGAATTTTGCATGATACAAGTCCCCACTATGCTCACCTTCATAAAATTTTCCATTTACCAACAGCCTTGGTTTCTGAATGGGGATATTAGAAAACAAAGTGATTGCGGCAGTTTCTTTTGCATGCAATTCAACAAGAGGATTTGTAAAACAAAGCATGATATCGTCTGGCCGTTTTGAGATCACGATAACTGGCACCACAACTTCTTCTAAGGTTGCACCCCCATGTACTTCAACATTTGCTTTGCGTCCACCTCGAAACCTGTCATAGTTTGCCAAAATAGAATATCCATTTTCAAATGCTGCAAATGAAATATCCGGATCCTTATTTGCCAGGCAACAACGTCCGCTGTGTCCCGCCTTTTCATCTAGAGAAAGCTTTGTATCTGCCTCCTGTTCTTTAATTACAGCAAGCCTGCTTGCCCCATGGTCAGCGATAAGAATTGCCCTTTGTTCCGGTTCTCTTGTAAGCTGTGCCTGGATTCTTCTCAACTGATCATCAATAATATCCAGTTCTTTAAATATATGAATCGGGAGTTTACATTTCTGATAGTCAATCACCTGGCTATGATGTTTCAGTTCATCTAACTCTCCTATTTTCAGACACTCCTGTGAAAAATATGGAACAAATTCTTTATTATTTTCTGTAATAGAAGGCAACATACAACTACCAATTTGCGTCTCTGATACCAATCCATATTCTTGACATTTTGCTTCTATATAAGCCAGATACTCCACACCAAGAGCATCGAAAAAATACACCTGTATGTTTTCTTTTGGCAATCGGTTTACAATTGTGCTGCGTGGCTGTAATTTATTATAAAGCCTTTCCAAAGCAAACGATTCTACTTGTGACAGAAATTCTGGCCAGATACGATTTGTCAGCTTCTGTAATTTATACTGAGAAAAATATTCGGTTAATATGCCCCAAAGTTCCTTATCCTTTTCCCTGAGTTTCATATTGCTTTCGGTAAATTCATATTTATGCAGGTACAATTTTAATTCCGCAAATGCCAAAGAAAAAATATCTTCTAACTCCTGATTTGTATATTCATAGATACTGAGACATCTCATCAATTCATATTGTTCTTTTTCACTTGCATCTGTCAGATAATAAACTGCATTTTTTTCACGAATTCCTACTGCCTTGCAATATTGATCTACCAATATTATATTTTCCGGAAATGCATCAATTAAGCGTTTCCTTTCATAATACTTCTGTTTAAATTCCTCCTCCCGCCAATCCATTTCGAGAATATCCATATAAATATGTCGTTCAAAATCCAAAACCGATTGACTGTTTTCCAGTACTTTCGTCAAGTATAAATTCCCTTTGTTTCCATATACCTTCAAAGCCAGCCATAAATACCACATCTTATTTTCATCTGGTTCTTCTGCTGCTTCACTTAAATGGGATACCAAATTTACTGTGGAGCCAAAAACTTTATGGACAACTGCAGAAAAAGTATGTTGCTTTTTCATGCGGTTTGCCAATATCCTCCACTGTTCTTCACTTCCAAAATTCTTTTCTGTCGCAGCTGCTAAATCTCTGTATTTTTTGATTAAGGCATCATAAATATTATCTATAGCAGCAATCGAATATACAGACTTACAAAATAATGAGATAGGATGGTCTGTTATCACTGTTACTTCTGGGTTATCTCTCAGTGTTTTGTTATTCATACCTTCAAAATACTGAAAAAGATGCTTCATGTTTTTTTGTAATCTGCTATCATCAATAATTACACAATCCTCAAGACATTTTGCCATCTTGATTTTGGGAAGCGGAGAAGACTCCCCCTCAACGATCACAACCTTTCGTCCTACCCGCTGATCTCGGTTTATATAGCTTTTGAGATATTGCCGCGAATGATCTAACAGAATAATTGCATGACCGCTTATTGGCAATTCTAAAAGATCTCTGAGCAGTTCATTTACGTAATCTGCACTCCTTAACATTGCCACCTGTGAAACTCCAACTAACACATGGTTTTCCTTTTTTGTTTCTTTGCGACAAATCTCATATAAATCGGGCAACTCATCTTTTCGGCAATATTCAGAAATGTAAACACATTTTTTACTACTATCTGCCTGAATCCGGCCTAAAATATCTTGATAAATATCATAGTTTTCCGTATTCACAAGCAAAGGATATCCTGTAGATTCTCCTCTGCAATAAGCATTGATTTCCCCAAAACAAGATAGGACATCTTTACAATCCATACTCGCTATCTCCTTGTCCACCTTTCAAAATCTGCATTCCAAAATCAACATCATCCATAATTCTTGCGCATAAATACTCACGTAATACTTTTGTATCCATGGTATTGATTATTTCCATTGCCCGGTCACAGCCATTTAGCTTATATTGCTTATCAGCCAGGCCTTTTAAACAATTTTGTACAGCACGGTTGTCCATCCAATCATAGGGTTGATCATAAATCTTATTTGTAAGTTCTTCCCGGATATTGGTCAAATCCTGTAGCAAAACAGAGTAACTTCCCACAATGCATCGCAAAAAACAGTCATCACGTTCTTCTTCCTTCTCCAGCCTTTCATAAAAATCTGCACGTTTTAGATAATCCATCGCCTTTTTTGCATCAGACTCAGAAGGATTAGAACTTGCAATAATACGAAACATCTCTCTTGCCACACTTCTTTCCGAATCATCAAACATGCACAGAATCGGAGTCCTATACTTTTCTGACCAACGATAGGGATCTTTTGTCTTTGTTTTTTCATGCCATAAATCTTTCAGCTTTTTCTTCCACTGGCTTTGTACAAACCGGTTCACCTCATTCTGGACAAATCTGTAATAGTCCGATTTTGATTTTGTAAATTGTCCGGAAGGGAATCCCTGATATAACCTGTCAATTTCTTCTTCATCCAAATCATTTAAAAAGGCATTTGCATCTTGCTTAAAATAAAAAACCTGGTCTTTATAAAAAGTATCAAAGCTTTCCCTCTGATTTAATAACAGCTCATGAAACTTCTTTTTATTCTGTTCCAGCAATTCATCACTTTGCTTCATAATGCATAACTGCTTTAAAAACAATCCCAGATCTCCTGTCAATTTCGCCGCTACTTCACAAGGCAGCTTTATATGATTTGTCTTTGCGTTCCATGCAGACACAGTTTCCCGTATAGATGTACATTTTTGCAAGCTTTTATTACTTTCCAATATGATCTGGTATTCCAGAATAACATCTGAAATTTTATTGTCTGCCGTAGAAGGATTCCACACCCAGTTAGCATCATTGGCATTGAACTTTTTCTTGATTTCTTCCAGATAATTACCTCCATCACCAATTTCAGCTGCAAGCCCAGGTAAAATTCCTTCCTGGTATGCTTCAATATAGGCAAGCATACCGCTTCGGCAATAGGCATTTGTCATTAACTTTTCCATATCGGAAACCGCTTTTGGATTCTCCATAAAAATTCGGCCGATTTCTTCTGCAAGACTGCTTTCTGTAGCTTTATTTCCATTTGCTGTATTCGCAATCCCTAAATAATCATCAATAATTTTTTCTATAATGCCAATCGGACTTTCCAGTTTTTCATTTTTCAGAATATTTTTTACTGACCAGATAGGAAACACCAACTCCCTCATCTTGATACGCATCTGGTCTCTAGTATTCTCAAGTGACATGCATTGATCTGAGGGGATTTTAAAAATCGCGGCAGTTTGATTCAGAAAATTCCGCATTTCCTGACTCATAGTTACAATATATTCTTCCCGATATTTCTTGTCTGGACTATTACGAAAATTAATAGCATTTGCTATCATAATTGCCATCTTACTAAAAGACATTACTTCACTGGCCGAACCATTGCTCCAGAAAAAATCTGGTTTTGCATATTCCTTTAATACAAATCCCATTACCAAAGATGTCAAAGCAGAAGGCATAAAACCAAATGGCTCTTTTTCTAATTCTTCTAATATGGAAACTACACTCACCCGACCTGCCTCGCTATGAAATCCCTGTTCTACAATTTCCATGACTTTCTTCTTTATCTGAACAATTGTTAAACTCTGTTTTTCCTGTTTTTCCCAATAGTGTTCTGTTTTCCATGCTCCTTCCAATGCTTTCTCAAAGCTTTTATTTTTATTTTTCTTATTGTCAAAAGCCCGGGAAAGTTCTTCTTTTATCCCGCACTCTGCACCTTCACGTAAATTGTATATCGTGTACATGGTATCATTTAATTCATATTGTTCTAATCCATAATAATACTTCTTATGATTAATACTCTGTAATATGTCCTGTAGTTCAGCCAAATTAGCTATGCGCCGACCACTTTTATTTTCCTTATCATAAAGCTTAAATGCACCGTTTGAAATACGATCCTGCCATTCCTTTAATATTGTTTCCGCCTGTTCATTATAATATGTTGCCTGGTTTCTATCCTTATTCCGGTTATATTTACTAAAAGCAATATTGTCAATATATTGATCATACAAATCTTTCCCCATTGGTGTCAGCGTTTCAATAAAATATAAATCATTATCAGGCATATTGATATTTTTCATTATCGCCTGATGTATCTGTTCAGCCTCTCTTTCATTCACCGAAAATGTCACAACAACATAAAAACGTTCTGGATGCTGGCCTTTTTTCTGTTCTCCAATTATGGAAAGCAAATGATCATAAGAAGTACTCTTTATTACAAAACGATTTCGGATTACTGGCGGCAGTAATACTGCATCTATCAGTTTTCCATTATCAATCAAATTTTGTGTTTTTGTCTCCTTTATCGCCTCCTCCCGGTATTCCTGAATATCTTCACTGCTCCCCAGATTTGCTGCACAATATTCATATTTCCCACCACCAACCAGCTTTTTTAATAAGATCTTTTTTTCCATCAAACCATTGGCAATCGCAACAGCTTTTCCTTTATTCCAGTCTGTTCCGGCAAATGCCAGATCAATATTCTGATCATTTGGAATCAGTAATTCATTTCCTGTAGCGCGAAGAGCAATCGCCTGAAGAAGCAGAACAGTTTTCATAACCCGCTGCTCATCAGGGAGAAGCTTGTCTGCCTGCAGCATGCGATAGCTGTCCAAGACTCCCCGCACATCATCATTTAATCCTTTTTGTTCTTTGCCATAGAAAAAATCCCACAGAAGATCTATGGTCAATAAATTGATTTCATCCATTGGCCCATATTCATTTATAAACCATTTAAATCCTTTAGCTTCTGTCATATCATTACTGATTATAAAATCAAACATGCTTCTCTGATTGGAATTAAAAAGAGTCGCAATATGTTTTAATATCAGAGCAGCATAAGGATGAATGGGGACAATGTCCTGTAGTTCCTTATCGGAAATCTGTGTTTTTTCTCCCAAACGGGATTGCTTTTTAGCTGTTGTCCTAATTACATCCCTGACGCTGACAAGCTGTTCATTTAAATCATTATAATACTCTGCCCACTTCTTTTTTAAAAGTTCATCTGAAGTTTCCTTCATTGCCTGTTTCATCAGATGAAATGCCATATTTTCAGGAAGTTCAATTTTTACAGGATGTTCAAAACGATCTGTTATCTTTTTTGCTGTATCTGCATCTGCAAATAAATTCTTGCTCTCATGTGCCACAATCATAAAATAAAATGGATGGGACTCACTAATCTGAATCAGATTCTGAAACCCTGTCAACCCAATCGGATGTGTCAGGAAATACTCTGAAAATTCATCCCATACAAACAAAATAGCAGTAATATGATTTTCTTCAATAATACTTTTTATCCAATTCGCCATGTCATTGGTATCTTTAAACAAACCATATTGTCCGGATTCTTTCAATACCGTCATGACTTCCCGCATCATCCGTTCAATCTGTTCATTTGTACCAGATTTCAAACGTTCCATAACTTCATCTGCCTGCATACCATGAAAATTCCAGGCATATTTTTCTTCTGAAATCAAATCACTGAAATAATTATAATTTGCCTTTTTTTCCACCCATTCTAAAAAGGCATCCCGCATAGAGGCATCCCCCTGATTTTCTATCCCATATTCCTTCAAGGCTGCCATAATACTCTGTTGCACAGCAAAAATCAAATCGAAATCCGTGTTGATTCCCGCAGAGCCAATACGATGGATCGTGATTATTTTACCAGTGTTTTTTACCGAAATGTATTTATTGCACAAATCTCTGCTAAGCTTATATTCCTTAAAGTAACTTTCTACCTCCTCGTCAGTAGCATCAATCAGGGATTTTATTGTCAAGGCAGCATGAGATTTTCCTGTTCCGTAAGCACCTTCTACCCAGATTGAACGTGTCGCAGCTCCTGATAACACCCGGTATGTAGTTTCCAACAATTTTATAAATGTTTCATGTGGAAAAAAACTTTTCCAGCTAACTTTTCCCTGCTCAATCAGATCAGCTGTGACTGCTGCATAATATTTCGGATCGATATTAAAATAATCCCGGTATAATCTTTTTTCCATCTTTGGCCTCCTCATCAAAGCAATGTCAATACTTCTTTCGCTGCTTTTTCTTCCCGCAATGTAATGTTATCTAAATCCAACGTAAAAGACACAGAAATAAAATCAGGATAATTTATGCTCAATCCATTTAAAATGCGTACCATCATCTCTTTATCAAGTCCAAAAATCCTGGTTGGGCTAACTCCAAGCCTTGCTATGGAATCATCTAACAATGTTTTTAAGGAAAATTGGTAATAACCATCACATTCCTCTGCAAATTTATATAGAGCATAAAGGATTATTTCTGGTATCGGATCACTCCAGGATTTACGGATAATGCCAACCGCTTTCTCCTTTTCTTTTATTATTTTTCCAAATCCAATCCGTCCCATTGGAAGTTCGGAAAGACGGTTAAGAGAAGCAAATATGTCATTTGTCCAAGATTCTTTTGCTCCCTCATTCACCATCATGGAAGCCAGCAATGGCTTTGAATATTCCGCATCAAAATCAACATTTTTCACATACCAATTCACCTGAGGGGAGTAACATAAATTGGTAAATATAATTCCCCAGCTTTGGTCTTTTTCGTACCCCAGTTGTTCAATTAACCTTGCTGTCTCTGAAAATCCCTCTTTATCCAGCAGACCGGCATCTCGTAAAAAACTCCTGAAAAAATTATACATCTGAGAACCAAGAGTGTGATTTTCATTAAATTCATTTTTATATTTAAAATATTGTTTTATCCAATCCCATTTTGGTGCATGATGGGAATAAGTATTCAGACTCCGTTTTTTTCCAGTCACCATAATTCCTCCTTTTGGCTGTTCCAGTGATTTGTATACCAAACATCCTTTCTCAACTTTATGACATTTTGCACAATGATAACAGTTATCACTAATCTTTACCTGCCCATCCTCAAAATCCATATTTCCATAAGGACAATCTGCCTGGCATTCCTGGCATCCAATACAACATGCTGCTCTCCGAAACACATTTTTCAAAAGCTTTACAAATTCAGGCTCCTTCCTTCCTGTTTCGTAATCAATAAAAACATGGAGCCCTTTTTCATCTTCTTCCACAGAAAAATGGAGAAGCTTTCCTTGAAAATCTATCACATACGGCGAATAGTCATTGGCAACCATGCCTACCGTTTTTATCCATTCGCGCCAATCCGTCCTTGGATTTTCCAAGTAAATATTCGTGCCATTTGATTTGGTATCCATTTCTTTATATCCGATTGGAATATCAATATCTCTGCCATTTTTTCGTGCCTTCCATCCACCACTTCCAATAAATTCCTCTAAACGATCTTCCGATAAAAATGCTCTTTTATAGGCATTGCGGATGGAATCCACAAACGGTTCTGCCTCATCTGCATAACAAAAATAATTCATAAAATCATTCCTATCTGCTGCACGTGGACATATCAGACAGCCTGCTCTTCGGTTTCCTTTTTTGTATGTCTCATTAAACACAAGATTTTGGGAATATAAATACAAAAAAATCTCTGCCGAATTCCATTCTAAAATCACATTACAACTATACTGTCCTTTGTGCTTCCCACCATATGTAATATAATCATATTTGCCACGTGCCAGACTTTCATCTGCCCTGACCCCAACAAATGCCATTCCGGTAAAGTCTGACTTATCCAACAAATCACGCAAGAATAAAATCTGTGGCACTGTCTTATGAACGCTGCAACACCACCTGGTTACCGTACAGGGCGGGCCAAATTTTGACCATGAGACTAAAGGTTTAAATTTAGAACTGGATTCGTAAAACTCAATATTTTGTTCTTCACATATTTTCCGCACCTTTTCTACGGTATCATAAGTATCGCTGAATTCCATCCCTGTATCCCCAAACAACACTTTAAAGCTGTCATGGGGAAGCGCTCTCTGCACAATATCCAACGCAACAATGCTATCTTTTCCTCCACTAAAAGCCACATAAAAAACATCTACTTTCTTTTGGTATTGCCGATATGTATTATAAACATCTTTTACGCTTTCCTGTGCCAGTGTTTCCATCAAATCCCGATTTTTCTGGCACATTGCATCAATATCAACAAACTGAAGCTGCTCCCCGTCTGCTTCTGGCTCCTCCATTAAAATCAGTTCAGGTTTTGTAAATAAAGAACCTCCTTTTGTTTTCGCAACCGTCCTTCCTTTATATATGTAATTATTTGCTTCTGCCCACATAAATGGCGCTCTGTCATCCTTCAAATAATTCCAGTGCCGGTCAAATCCCAGCGCATCCAACTCCTTATAGTAAACAGGACGTGGTTCTTTACTAAATTTGGATTGTTCTGTCGTTAAAAGTAATCCACCTGTTTCCACATCCCAAATATATTGGTACATATGCTGTCCTCATTCCTTTTCGTCTTTTTTCTGCATGCGCCGGAGAGCAACTTCCTTTAAAATCTTATCAAAACCACTCCAACGTTTCCTTGCCTGATATCCGTTTTGGACAATCCATGCCAATGCTGTTTTTTCATCCTCCCACTCGTTTGAATGTGCAAGTGCATCAATTACCACATCTTGATAAGATTGATATTCAGACCCTTTACGAACCATGACTCCATAATATCCCCCCTCTGCAATACCCGCTTGCAACAACTGAAATCGTTTGCTGAAATTCATCAGGTAAGATTCTAAAACAAATCCATTCCATGGTATCCCTATTCCAGGAAATTGCAAAAACATACCAATTTCATGAATCGGTATGTATGAACGAGTTCCACATATAGAGTCTAAAATCATATCTGTAGTTTCAATATTGAATACAATCTGATCTTTTCTCATAAAATCAGATTTTGAAACACGAATCATTTCATGCATAACAACCTTCCAGACTATAGCAGTTCCTGTTTTCTCAGAGATTTCCTTCAATTCTCTTAAACTAATACTTTTCCTCTTTTTACAGAAATCAAGATAAATCTGTTGTACACTGCTTTTCGTCCCCTTTTTACAAAGAAGAGCCCCATTAACATCAAATTGATCACACAAAAGGTAACCTATGATATTCCTTAAGCCCCAATCAGTAAATCCATCTATATCAATTGCCACTGCAGGACAGTTCTTTTCAATAAGTTTTCTCAAATCCTCCCCTGATAAAAAATCTACATCTTCAATCTCCTTTTGCATAGCGTTTTGAAGTGTATGCAGTTCTTCCTCATTTATTGGGAAATTTGGTGCATAAAAATAGGCTTCTTTTCCAACATTTACCAATGCAGGATCTGCCAAAAGTGCATCTTTAATCTTATCTAATGGGATATACCACAATTCTTGTTGTATTCTATCGTATGTTATTGGCAGAAAACTATTTTTTAATACTGATAAAACATCTTCCTTATAATCTCCATCGCTATTAGCTTTTTTTAAATAACCATGGCCATAGCTATATCTTTTTTCTTCATTGGCTTTCAGTAAATCTGCCAGGGCTTCTTCATTGTAAATCCTTAATTTTAATGCCAATTCCTGCTGATAGCGTTCCCATAATTTTTCGACATAAACACAGTGTGCGCCAGAATCAAACGCAGCCTCTATGTCCTCTGTCATTCTGTTAATTATATCATTCTGAACCTGTGGCTTTTTAGCATAAATACGATTCTCCCGAAGTGTACCTATTGTTCTTAATTCTTTCTGAAGTCTGTCCCCATCTGCCCTTATCTCTTCACCATACTTTTGAAAAAAACACCACCTGAACTTGTCAAGATGAATGGTTCGTAACTGTAAACCGTCTGGAAAATATTCAGCCAAAACAGCACTGTATTTTTTTCCCATATCATCAGTAAATTCTTCATTTACAGCCATTGTTCCAGATGCTTTATCTTCATTATCCACATTGGACAAAATTTCATCTTTTTCTATTTTATTTGCAGCAACCTTTTGCAGCACTTCCTGTAAAACTTTCTTATAGTTATCAGAATGATTTCGATATAAATCGACCACATCAAAAAACCATCCTGACTCTGTTGGAAATCCTGATTTTTTATCTGTGTATATGTACTCTAATTTCGATAGCTGCATGGCTATTCCGTTTTCATTTCGATATTTATCATCAATCTCTAATCCTGCCTGGATTGCTAATTCTCTCAATTCTCCAGAAATATCCTTGATTGCTTGCTTTCTATCTAATTGGCCAATTAAAATTTTCTGAAGCATATCAAGCAAAAACACCTGTTCATAAATACTCCAAGATATTCTTATCCCCATCTTCTCGTCAGGTAAACAATGTCTTTGTTTTCCTGCCTTTCATTTGTTTTTCTATAATTTTCCAAAAATTTATCCATAACTCTTTTTGTATTATAGGGGATTTTTCTACAAAATACAAGCAAGTGTTAATAGTACAAAAAATCTCCTTATTTTCAATGGTTTTATTTTTCTACTATTTCACTAAATAGCACTTATATTTTTACAATATATATAAATCCATGTTAAGTTTCATTCAATTCATGTACGTCTTAAAACAATTCATAGAATAATAAATGTATGGTTAGCGTTTTTATAACACTGATAATCAGAAAATTAAATTTATGCAATCCAACTTTTTCTTTTACAATCCAAAAACCTGCCATATCTAATTCCTATTTTTGAGATTTAATCGTTGATTCATTTCATCCCCTGAGTTTCCTCCATCAGCCATCTCAACCTATTCTCCGTCTTATCCGTAAAATAGCTCCCATTCCTCTCCCATTCGAACTCAATAAACATATCCCGCCATAATTTTATTTTTCTCACCTGATAAAACCCCAACACAATCCGATAAATTCAAGTCAATACAATCTCCCCTCAATAAAATCCCCCACAAATTTTCCCATACATATTTCCCCTACAAACTACACATCCTATCCTCAAAGTAATAAAATATACCCAATAAAAGAGGTGATAAAAAATGCTTGACAACCAAGAGCTTCCTATCGGATTTACCATGGAGCTTGCTCAGCATTCTGATATTTTAAACCAATTTGCCAAACTTCCGGAATCAGAACAAAACAACATTGTAAACGGCGCCAGAGATATTTCTTCCAAAAATGAAATGCGCAATTATGTGGAAAACATGTTTCAGTAAATGCTTTAGCTAATAGGCATGTTATCTGCCTATCTAAAAAAGGAATTGTCATGAAATTTTAAATTTACTTTCTTCTAAACAACAAGATCACTAAACAGCAAGAGCACTAAATAACAAGATTCGTTTATTTCCCCTGTCACTTCTCCTGTCCGTCCAGAAAGCAGCATGTATATTTTTATTTCATGGCAGCTTCTTTCCTGGGAAAACTTTCTCACCCAATTCTCTCATTCCTGCAGTTATAGACAAACATCACCAAAGAAGCCGCCACAATCAAACCATACCCCACAAAACTATACAAATCTGGTATCTCACCGAATATTACATACCCCAGCACCGTGGCAAAAATAATCTGTGAATAATCATATATGGAAATCTTCTTTGCCGGTGCATAGGTATAGGCCATTGTAATGGTAAACTGGCCTCCTGCCGCGCATACTCCTGCCAGCAGTAAAATAAAAAGCTGCCTAAAAGACATTGGAGCGAAATGCAGCAAAATCCATGGCGTTACAATCAAACAAGAAGACAAAGAGAAATAAAACACAATGACAGGTCCCTTTATCCCCATAGCTCCTAACTTCCGAACCATAGTATACGCTATTCCGGCTCCAAGTCCTCCGCCTACTCCAATCATTGCCGGCAGTAATGCCGTATTCTCAAACCCTGGCTTTACGATAAACAGACATCCGGCAAAGGCTGTTCCCACACAAGCTGCCTGAAAAACAGTAATCCGCTCCTTTAAAAGCAGGTATGAAAAAATAATGGCAAAAAACGGAGACAGCTTATTCAGGATTGAGGCATCTGCCACCAGCAGATGATCCACTGCATAAAAATTGCAGAGAATGCCAATGGTTCCAAAGATACACCGGGCAGCCATAGACACTCCTGCCTCTTTTTTTACATGCAGGGATACCTGCTTTCTCCATATAATCATTCCGGCAAAAACTGCTGCCACTAAATTCCGAAAAAAGCTTTTCTGGACAGAAGGTATCTCTCCTGCCAGGCGAACCATCACATTCATACAGGCAAAGCAAAAAGCTGACAAAATGATCATCAACACCCCATATAAATAATGTTCCTGTTTATAATCATTATTTTTTCGTTCCACTTGACTAAAACTCCTTAAATTTCATTTTATTAGTTCTCCGCAAAGGATACTATGTAAAGATTTTCATGTGATTTTCATTCCCCCATGGTGCATGGTGCAAGATCTCCATGGTGTATAGTATAGCACAAACCGCAGTTTTTGGCTATCTTAACCATCTGTCTTAAAACAGCACATAAAACTAGTGTTCCATCCGTCCAGTAATCAGAGTGTCAGTGCCGAATATTTTGTCAGCCTGCAAAGCGGAGGAAAGAGACGATGCGATGGCATCCCTGACTGATGACAACGCAGTACCGGTACGCCTTTCTCTCTCATCTTACCGCTCCTAATAAACCTGCAAAATTGCCTGCAGGGTATTTGATTCCCGCGGCATTCGCCAAATGCCCGTGCAGACACGGCACTTGGCTCATTGCCCGCGGAAATAAAAATCTGGTTACCGTTCACGGGGCGGGAAAAACCAGATGAAAACAGACGTCAAGCTCGCTTGTAAGACTATTTTTGTCCCGTTTTCTACATCTTCTACATCGGGTGGACACCCGATGCTTCTTGCCCGGCAGAGCCGGGCAAGAAGATGCCCCCCTGAACAGTAACAAAATCTACAAATAGAAGGCAACTTTCCTCTGTCAACTTGAAAAAATCTTTTGTTTGTGATATGCTAACCCACAGAAATTCAAGCTTTACAAATATCCGACAATACCGTTCCGTACAGGATCACCATGCACGGACGATCTTAGAGACGGCGAGGTAAACGATGAAGGCGAAAAAAACATTAAAGGAAAAAGCAGTGGAAGGCATCTATCATGATATTGAGGAAGGCTTCTACAAGGCAAACGCGATTATCACAGAGGGGGAGATCGTGGAACGCTATGCTATGAGTAAATCCCCGGTTCGGGAGGCATTGATTGAGCTGTGTAAGGACGGCGTTCTCAAAAGCATTCCCCGCGTAGGCTATCAGGTGGTTCAAATCTCCATCAAAGAAATCCTGGATCTTTTGGAAGTGCGGATTGACTTAGAATCTGCCAATTTAAGAAGGCTGGCTCCCCGGATCACAGATGAAAACCTGCAGATGCTTAAGAATCTGGAATCCATCGCCAATATAGAGGAAAACCGAAAGGTTGCCGTCAACTGGGACCGAAATACGGATTTTCATATTAAATTGTGTGAACTTGGCGGAAATGCCTATCTGTGTGATACGATTGAACGGGCATTGATGAAATCCCGCCAGTATATTGCGCAGTATTTCCATAATGCCTGGAACCAGAATGCAGAATCTAACGGTTATTTTCACCGGGCTACCATTGATGCTCTGGAGGAGCGGGACGTAGAAAAGGCAGTTTTAATGCTTCAAAAGGACATATTGAATGTAAAAAATCAGATCCAGGAAAGTTTTTTCCTTTGATCTTTTCATCTTTTATGTTCCATGCCCTGTCCACTTACTCTAATTCATACCCATTTAAACCAAATAAAAACCGGATGTACCAAATTCCGAAGCATAAGAACACAAACAGAATTTTACGCTTTTCTGTCTTTTGTGTTCTTTTTAGCCTGCTCAAAAGCACTTGGCTTTTGTAAGCAGGTTTTTAGTTTTAAAATCACTTTCCGCAGCCCCCATCTCCAACCGCAGCTCTGTATTTTCTTCCCTTTTCTGCAATATTCACGAAAATCTCCTGCTCTCCCAAAACAAAATAACAAATTCTCACAAAAAACTTATTGACAAACATAGAAAATATGATTATAATCAACATTAATAAGATTATTAATATTATTACAGATATTACTAATCAAGCAAAAAAGGAGGTTCATTATGACAAAGAAAGAACGTGTGATTGCTGCGATTGAAGGAAGGGAGCCGGATAAGATTCCCAGTGGTTTTTCCCTGCATTTTCCCAAAGAGATTGCTTTCGGTGATGCTGCCGTGGATGCCCATATCCGCTTTTTTGAGGAGAGTGATACGGATATTCTGAAGATCATGAATGAGAATCTGGTTCCCTATATGGGAGAGATCCATCATGGCTCTGACTATCAGATGGTGCGGGAGATGTCACTGGATGATTCCTTTATGCAGGATCAGCTTCTTCTGGTAAAAAAGATCCTTACGCGCTGTGACAGAAGCGCTTTTACCCTGGGCACGCTTCATGGCATCACTGCTTCTGCCATTCATCCTTTAGAAAAGATGGATCCCAACTATACCTATGACGGTGTGCGTAATATGCTCTGCCGCCTGCTGCGGGAGGACAAGGATACGGTTCTCTCTGGTATGGATCGGATTGCCAATGTGATGTGTGATTTGGCAAAGGAGTATATCCGTCTGGGTGTTGACGGTATCTATTATGCTGCTTTGGGTGGGGAGACGAGGTTTTTTACAGATGAAGAATTTGAACAATATATTAAGCCTTTTGACCTTAAAATCATGAAAAGCATCAAGGACGCGGGCGGTTACTGCTTCCTGCATATCTGCAAGGACGGGCTGAATATGAATCGTTATCGGGATTACGGAATCTATACAGATGTGGTCAACTGGGGAGTCTATGAAGCGCCGTTTTCTCTGGAAGAAGGCAGAAAGCTGTTCCCTGGCAAGACTATTATGGGAGGTCTTCCCAACCGTCACGGCGTACTGGCAGACGGACCAAAGGAGGCAGTCCGCCAGGAAGTACATAAAGTAATTTCGGAATTTGGCAGAACCGGATTTATCCTGGGTGCAGATTGTACCCTGGCTACAGAACAGAATATGGAACTGTTAAGAGCTGCCGTGGATGCTGCCCGTGAATAACTCATATCATTTAAAAATCAAAGTAATCATTTTTAGAAGGAGGGTTTTACTATTATGAAGAAAAAGATCGCATTATTACTGGCTGCAGCATTAACCGCCGGAAGCCTGTCTGCCTGTGGAGGAGGCAATGAAAGCGCCCCGTCAGCCACAGCCGCCAAAGGCGGGGACAATGGTTCCGCCGCTCAAGGCGGCGATGGCGGACAGCCTGCTGCGTCCGGCACAGTCTATCCGGCAGGCACTCTTACGGTTTATGCCATGGGCAATCCTCAGTACCGCCAGCAGTATTTTGAGACCTGGCTGGAGAACCACCGGGATATTGCGCCGGATGTAAAGATTGAATTTGTTCAGACTGAGGGAACTGCTGACATCCGCGAAAAGATCACCATGACCGCCCTGTCCGGCGCAACCGAGGATCTTCCGGATGCCGCCATGTTAGACCCGGTTACGATTATGGATCTGGCAAATGCCGGGCTCTTAAAGGATGAGACAGA
Source organism: bacterium D16-56 (assembly GCA_003611875.1). GTDB lineage: Bacteria > Bacillota > Clostridia > Lachnospirales > Lachnospiraceae > Brotaphodocola. The sequence continues at coordinate 23,850 of RAYY01000025.1, forward strand.
GTATCTGACGCCGCTTCTGGATAAAATGGTTGACGGAGCTGCCAAGGATGCTACCATTGACGGAAAAATCTATGCACTTCCAGATTCTGTCCGTCCCCAGGTCCTGTTTTATAATAAAGAAATCTTTGATCAGTATGGTATAGATCCGGAGATGATGAAGACCATGGACGGCTATATTGAGGCCGGACGCCAGCTTAAGGAAAAAAGCGGCGGCGAGGTATTCCTCTCTTACATTGACCCCACCAGCAAGACCTGGAGATACTGGGGCCGCCGGGGCCTGATGCCCTCTGCTGATGCAAAGATCTGGGATGACAGCGGGGAAGTTATTATCGGCAGCGACGAAGGGACCAAGAAAGCTTTGGGCGCACTGGATACCATGAACAGCGAAGGTCTTTTGATGAAGACCACCATCATGGAGCCGGCTCTTTATGACGCTATCAACAATCAAAAGGTTGCCACCTTCTGCATCGGCGCTTTCTGGGATGAATTTATGAGACAGAACTGCGATGCTGTTAAGGGCCAGTGGAGAGTCATGTCAGCCCCGGAATTTGAGGGCGTGCAGAAAGCCGGAGCGCCTGTTTCCCAGTACATGGGCATTATTGAAAAGGGAGATAATCCCTACTCTGAGCTGTTCCGCATGATGTGGTATGACTTTACCTTTGACATTGATGCAAAGGAAGAATGGGTCAATTCCATGGAAGCACAGAACGCCCCCTACTCCAATCCGGTTTCCATTGAAATGCTGGAGGATCCGTTCTGGAAAGAGCCTTCTGAGTTTTATGGCGGCATGTCCTTCCGCGAGATGGAAGGCAAATGCCTGCAAAACGGCGCAGACAATCTGATTGTGACCCCCCAGGATGCAGAAGCCGACGAGATCATTTCTGCTGAACTGGAAAAATATGTTGCCGGCAATCAGTCCATGGAGGAGGCCATTGCCAATATGGATAAGAACTTAAAAGCCAAGATCGGAAAAGCCCAGGTAAATTAACAAAGTAAATCTCGGCAGCCGTCAGATAATCTCCGGACGGCTGCCGACGGTTACCTTCATGTTTCCCATTCATGTACACTTAAGAGTCTCTTTGTACCTGAATTTATCAGATGATTCCATGAGGAGGGATATCATGCTACAGACATTAAAAAAATATCGGGCTCCCTATTTATTCATACTGCCGTTTTTTATCCTGTTTTTCATTTTTCAGCTCATTCCAACCATCTGGACCATTTATATCAGCCTTACGGACTGGAAAGGGATCGGTTCTCCAAAATTCTGCGGCTTAAGCAATTACCGGAAAATGATGGTGGACAATATGTTCTGGGAATCTCTGGGAAACACGGTTGTCTACTGGATCTCCGGCCTGATTTTGATCATTTGCTGCGCTCTTTTAATTGCCTGCCTGCTGAACAGCCGTTTTCTCAGTAATGATTCGGCCCGGGCATTTTTCAAGACTGCCACCTTTCTGCCCAATATCTGCGCAGCCATTGCCATGGGACTGATCTTTCGGATGCTGTTTGATGAAAATGTAGGGCTGGTCAATGAAGTGATTGCTATGACCGGAGGCGCAAAGGTTCCCTGGCTCACCAGCACAACCTTTTCCAAAATTCCGGTTATTATTCTGAACGTGTGGCGGTATACTCCGTGGTTTACCATGATTTTGCTGTCCGGCCTTTTAAACATTTCCAAGGATTACTATGAGGCCGCTACAGTGGACGGCGCTAATTCTGCGCAGCAGTTCTGGTTTATCACCCTGCCCTCTCTGAAAAACATCCTGTTTTTCTGCTCCGTAACTTTAACGGTAGACATGTGGAAGCTGTTTAATGAATCCTACATTCTTCCAGGACCGGGAACCTCCAATTCTTCCCTGTTCCAATATATGTATGAATCTGGCTTTAATGTATTTAACATGGGGTATGCTTCAGCCATCGGCGTTGTGCTGATTCTGATTCTGATGGTGATTTCGGTCATTCAGTTTGCGGTGCGCCGCAGACAGGGTGAGCTGTAGGAAAGGAGAAGATTTATGAACCGAAATAAAATGATTTCTTCTGCGGCTGTCTACGGACTGCTGGCTTTTATCACCCTGATCTGCCTGTTTCCCATTGTCTGGATGTGCCTCATTTCCATTAAAAGCACTTCTGAGAGTATTACTGGTTTTCACTCCATTATTGTGGAGCATCCCACATTGGCCAATTTTAAACGTCTGTTTGAGATGATTCCGGTTTGGCAGAATACCTATAACAGTGTATTTACTACTATTATGGGTACTATCACCTCTCTGTTTTTCTGTGCACTGGCTGGATTTGCCTTTGCCAAATACCGCTTTCCGGGCAGAACCTTCTTGTTTTATTTTGTCATTGCCACCATGCTGGTCCCTCCGGAGGTTGGTTCTGTGCCGCTGTTCATTATTATGAAAAAGGTCGGGCTAATCAACAGCCTGTGGTCACTGGTAGTTCCCAGAATCGCCACTGCCGTAGGAATCTTTTACATGAATCAGTACATTACGGATGTGCCGGACGAGCTGGTGGAGGCAGCCAGAATCGATGGATGCACAGACTTCGGAATTTTTATGAAGATTATTTTGCCGGTAATCAAGCCTGCCATGGCTTCCTGGGGCGCTATCACCCTGATTGCCCGGTGGAATGATTTCTTCTGGCCGCTCTTGTATCTGAGAAAACAGGCAAAGTATACGCTGATGGTCACGATTTCCCTGCTTCCGGTCAGTGAAGGGCTTTCTACTCCATGGCCTGTGATCCTGGCAGGAACGACCTTGGTTATCATCCCGATTATTGTACTTTACCTGATTCTGGAAAAATTCCAGAAGGCCGGTATTATGGAAGGGGCTGTCAAAGGCTGAACCCAGATCGGTCTGCACAGGAGAACATCATACACAAAATGGAGGAAATTATGGACAAAACGGATATTCGCTACCAGGCATACATTGATATCTTAAAGGAAGAACTGATTCCCGCTATGGGATGTACAGAGCCCATTGCCCTGGCATATGCTGCCGCCACGGCAAGAGAACTGCTGGGAGCCATGCCAGAACGGGTTGAGGTCAGCGCCAGCGGCAGTATTATTAAAAATGTAAAATCTGTGATTGTTCCCAACACAGGACATCTAAAAGGGATCCCTGCTGCCGCGGCTGCCGGCATTGTAGCCGGGGACGCCGAAAAACAGTTGGAGGTCATTTCCTGTGTCACACCAGAACAGGAAACCCAGATCCGTGAATTTCTGGAACAGGTTCCTATCACCGTGGAACATATAGATCATCACATTACCTTTGACATTTTCGTAACTCTGTACCGCGGAGAGGAAAGTAGCAGGGTAAGGATCGCCAATTATCATACAAATCTTGTATATAAGGAAAAAAACGGACAGATTCTTCTGGATCTGCCTGTAGAAGAAGAAAGTGAAAAGGGACTTACCGACCGTTCTCTGCTTGACATGGAAGGAATCTGGGATTTCATCAACACAGCAGATGTGTCTGACATAAAAGAAACTCTGGATCGTCAGGCTCAGTTCAACATGAAAATCGCCCAGGAAGGAATGAACGGAGATTATGGCGCAAACATTGGAAAGGTTCTTTTAGACTCCTGTGGACAAGATGTACAGACAAGGGCAAAGGCTATGGCTGCCGCTGGATCCGACGCCCGCATGAACGGCTGTGAGCTGCCTGTCATCATCAACTCCGGCAGTGGCAATCAGGGCATCACGGTCTCGGTTCCTGTCCTGGTATATGCCAAAGAGTTAGGAGCCAGTGAAGAAAAAACCCTGCGTGCTCTTGCTCTCTCCAATCTGTGCGCCATTCATCAAAAAACCCGGATAGGGCGGCTTTCTGCCTACTGCGGCGCTGTCAACGCCGGCTCAGGAGCCGGAGCCGGTATTGCCTATCTGTGCGGCGGAGGTTTCAAAGAGATCGTCCATACGGTTGTCAATTCCCTTGCCATTGTTTCCGGAATTGTCTGTGACGGGGCCAAAGCCTCCTGCGCCGCCAAAATCGCCGCCGCTGTAGATGCCGGGCTTTTAGGATACAACATGTACCTGCGGGGCCAGCAGTTCTACGGTGGAGACGGGATCGTGACCAAAGGTGTGGAAGAAACCATCAAAAATGTAGGAAGGCTTGGCAAAGACGGAATGCAGCAGACCAATGAGGAAATTATCCGGATTATGGTAGGAACTGCTTATAAATAACCTGTAAGACATCGCAGACGCCTCTTGTAGGAATTTGTGCCAAATAAAGGCAGCTCAGCAGGCTGCCTTTATTTGGTACAAATATTCTGTAAAAGGGATGCAGGATTTCTTTCCCCATGTCCACAAACAGGATCTCAGCACACCTCCCCAACCAGGGTATTTCCTTTTCAGACATTCATTCGACGCTTTTCTTACATTTTCTTTAACCCCGTTCCCTTTTTCTCCAAAATCCGCTATAATATTTCCGCATACAGCATATTCCGCAAATGAAGATTATCCAAGTGCTTTTGGAATATTTGCTTCGAATTGCCTTTCCGTAATAGGGCTTTCATTGTCAGCCTGCATGCGCCATATACAGCGCATCACCATGAATGAAAGTATCCCGGCGTATTTGGCATCCCTGATTTTAAATCGCCTCCGGCGATGAGATTTTCATTGTAAACCTCCATGCGCCCGGCTGCGGACGCACCACCGTCCCATGAAAGTCCGGCGGGCGCACTTGGAATACCTGATTTTAAATCGCCTCCGGCGATGAGATTTTCATTGTAATTACATTACAAAATACCAGAACAGGAGTACCTATGATCATGAACACACACTGCAAACCCCTGAAATTTCTGACCTTCCTTTTTTTCTGCGCCTCTGTTCCTGCTTTTCTTTCCTCTCCTGCCCATGCTTCCCAGGAAACGGTTTCCGAAGGCACCCAGGAAGCAGCCAATACCACAGGACATGCTGCAGAATCCACTGCGGGAAACAGCACGGCCGATACAGGCAGTCACTATGCTGACGAAAACACTGCCGGCACAGGCGACAGCTCCTCCTATGGGGACATTGCCGACACAAATGACGGCTCCTCCCAAAACACTGCCGCAGACTCCCGTATTCCCGTTTTGTGGGTGATCGGAGATTCTACTGCTGCTGAATTTGACGACACTGCTTACTATTATCCCCGCTACGGCTGGGGAACTCAGCTTTACCGGTATTTTCAGGGCGTTACCATAGAAAACCTGGCTGTATCCGGCACCAGCTCCCAAAGCTATCTTCAGACTGCCCAGTATCAGAGACTCCTTCAGGAAATGCAGTCCGGGGACTTTCTGCTGATCGGCTTCGGACACAATGACGAAAGGCCGGAAAGCCTGCGCTATACGAACCCCAACACCTCCATCTCCACCCCTGGCTCCATCCAGAATTACCTGTATGAATATTATATCCGCCCGGCACAGGAGGCCGGGGTATCCCCGGTACTGTGTACCCCCATTGTCCGCCGGGACTTAGGAAACAATTATACCGGTGCAAGCGGCCACATCACCACCTCCCAGAATACAGTCCAGGGAATCTTTGAAGGCGGCGACTACGCCAAAGCCATCCAGAAAGCAGGAGTGGCCAAAAGCATTCCTGTCCTGGATCTTACCAAACGCACCAGGGAAATCTATAAGCAGCTTGGCGCCCAAGGGGTAAAGAACCGCCACGCCCATAGTTCTTCCCGGGAAGCCAGCATCGATAACACTCATACCAACCTTTACGGCGCTGCCTGCAACGCATGGCTGATTGCAGATGAGCTTTCCAAAACCACCAGCCCATTAAAGAACCACCTGGTTGATAATCCAGAACAGCCAGACCCGTCCATTCTGACAATCAATCCGCTGTACCAGGAACGCTTCTTTAACCGCCCAGAATCAGAAAGCGCCCAGTGGGCCACTGTGGGAGACTGGAAGGGTACGGTGTTCGGGGACATTGATGCCTACGAGTATCTGAACAATGTTTACTTTAATCTGTCTCCCTATGGAGACGGGGTACTCTGGATAAAAGCCGGACGATTTAAAGAAAATGACAGCTCCGCTGCAGAGGATAGAGTAGGGAAAATCTCTGCCAGCACAGACGGCATTGCCATGTACTATCAGGCCATCCCTGCTGACCGCAATTTTGTCCTGTCAGCAGACGTAACCATCTATCACTTAGACCCTAACAATCAGGCATCTTTTGGGTTGATGGTCCGGGATGACATATACTTAGACACCGTAACCAGCGACACCTTGGGAGACTATGTTGCTGCAGGTCCTCTCATGCTAGGCTCCGACCAGCCCTGGAACTGCTTTGCCAGAAAAAGCGGCATTCTGACCTCCGGCGGCATTGCTGACCATACCTATAAGCCTGGAGACACCCTGCACATGGAAATCCGCAAATCCTCTGACGGCTATACCTGCACCTTTGGAGACAATTCCCCTGTATCTGCCGGTTTTGATTTTCCTCTGACTGCCATTGATTCGGAATATGTCTATGCAGGCATGTTTGCCGCCAGAAGCGCTGACGTCACATTCCAGAATATTCGTCTGCAGTTTACAGAATAGTATACCGCAAAATAGAAACACTTTGACTCTGGCTTGTCCAAGTCAGATTGATATACCGGAGGTTCTCCCATGAAAAATCACAAGGAACTGGCAAGATCCTATTTTCTGGAAGGCTACAACTGTTCTCAGTCTGTCCTTTTAGCCTTCCACGAGGAACTTGGCTTAGACAAGGAAACGGCTGCCCGCATGGCTTCTCCTTTTGGCGGAGGCATGGGGCGGCTCCGGGAAGTCTGCGGCACGGTCAGCGGAATGCTCCTGGTCTTAGGTCTGCTTCGGGGATATGATGATCCTAAAGATCAGGAGGGCAAAAGGTCCCTCTACCAGCAGGTTCAAAATTTGGCCCATACTTTCCAGGAACACAACGGAAGTATCATCTGCCGGGAGCTTCTGGGGCTTGACCACCCCTCTGACTCCCCCACTCCTTCCGCACGCACCCCGGAATACTATAAAAAACGCCCCTGCGCCGACTTAGCCGCCGACGCCGCCCAAATCCTGGAACAATTTTTACAACAGAGCTGAACCCCTTCGGATGACATGTCAGAATGGTTTCTGCCTGTGTATCCTACTTAGGGCAGGATGATCCATCCTGTCTTTTTTTATACCCAAAACCAGCTTCTGAAGGTTTTCTTAATTTTTTCTGATAATCAATATTAATTTATCGTTTTTCAATAAATATTTGTTGATTTTAAATATGTTCCATGATATACTCCTCCATGAAAACCGAAACATTTCAACGCAAAATCATTTTCCAAATTTTCCAAAAGGAGTCTGCCATGAAACAACCATCCCTGGTCCTCTTTACAAAACGAATGCTGGACTTAATGTTCTATTTGGGAATCCTGCTTACACTGTCCATCCCCTATTTATTCCGGTGGGCAGGCGTCTATGCAGAAAGCTTCCGCCGCTTTTATCTGCCCCAGACCATCCTCTACATGATGTCAGGAATTCTTTGCCTGCGGATCGTACAGAAGCTGCGTCAGATGCTTTCCACGGTTCTGGCCGATGATGCTTTTGTAGACGAGAATGCAGATGCCTTAAAATGTATGGGCAAATGCTCTTTTCTTATTGCCCTGCTGTCCCTGGTGCGGATTTTTTATGCTCCCTCCCCTGCCACGGCAGTGGTCATCATTGTATTTGCCATTGCAGGACTGTTCAGCATTGTACTCTGCCAGGTATTTGAAAAAGCAATCCAGTACAAAAAGGAGAATGACCTGACCATTTAAAACCGGTTTACAGCAGTTCCTGACTCCTGCACCGGTTCCAAAGGAGGAATCTATGGGAATTATCATCAATCTGGACGTGGTTATGGCACAGAGGAAAATGGGACTTACAGAGCTTTCCAGGGAAGTGGACATTACCATGGCAAATCTGTCCATTTTAAAAAACAACAAGGCAAAGGCAATCCGTTTTTCTACCCTGGAAGCCATCTGCAAAGCTCTCGGCTGCCAGCCGGGAGACATTATCACCTATGTTCGGGAGGAGGAAGAACCATGACACCACAAGCAAACGAAGAAGCGAAACAAAATGCCGCTCTGCGGCTGCTGCCCATAACCCGGAATTTTCCGTTCTTTGCAGGAATCAGCCTTCTGTTCGGGCTGGTATACACCTTCTGCCTGTATGAAAATCCCTGCGGAATTACCTATCCGCTGTTTACGCTCTTTGCCGGCGGATGCGGCGTACACATCTGCCGGCGGCTTGCCATTCCCATCAAGAAGGGAAGCTGGTTTTTGCTGACTGCTGCCTTGCTGATCGGCATTTCCACCTGGCATACGGCAGACTACCGCCTTCATCTCATGAACAGCTTTGCCCTGCTTCTCCTGGGCATTGTGTTTGCCCTGCATCAGTTCTATGAGGAGGATAGCTGGAATATTGGAAAATACTGCAACGCCATCCTTTTGTACCTTCTTCAGGCCGCTGCTGCCCTTCCTTTTCCCTTTGAGCACGCGGCTGGCTACAAAAAAGAATCTGGGGCGAAAGGCTTCCGGCTTTTGCTGCTTCTTCTGACCGGCTTAACGGCAGCCATCCCGGTATCTGCCATGTTGATCGGGCTACTGTGCCAGGCTGACGTGGTTTTTGCTTCTGTGGTAAGATGGCTGGCTGTCCATCTCTTTTCACCGGCTAGCCTCATCAAAATAACCCTGCAGTTTCTTTTCGGCTCCTTTTCCCTGTACTGCCTGATCTGCAGCGGGTGCCTGCAGGGTATTTCAAAGACTGTACCTAACCGGCAGCGGATCCACCCTGCCATTGCGGTCACTTGTATGGCAAGCATCTCCCTGGTCTATGTGCTGTTCTGCCTGATTCAGGTCTTTTACCTGTTTTTGGGAAAAGGCACTCTGCCAGAGGGGTATACCTATGCTTCCTATGCCAGGCAAGGTTTCTTTCAGCTTCTTTGGGTGGCATTTTTCAACCTGATTATGGTGCTTTGCTGCTTAAAATATGTCCGTCCCCATATTTGGCTGCGGTTTTTTCTGACAGTCATATGCGGCTGTACCTATGTTATGATCGCCTCTGCGGCCTACCGCATGGTACTCTATGTGCAGCAGTACCATCTGACCTGGCTGCGGATTCTGGTCCTCTGGTTTCTGGCCATGCTTTTTGTGTTGATGGCGGGAGTTTCCCTGATTGTATGGAAGCCGGATTTTCGTCTTTTTCCTTACTGTCTCTTGATTGTCACTGTGTTTTACACCGGGCTGGCCTGGGCCCGGCCTGATACCATTGCAGCCTGGGATTATGTAAGCCGCCTTACTCCGGAGACTGTAACCGACTTGGAACTGGCCTGGCTGTCCACAGACTTCAGTGCTGACGCTGCCCCTGCTGCCGCTTCCCTAGGTCTAAGTCTGGAGGAATTAAAAACACGCTCCCAGTCTGCCAATGACTATGCCAGACTCTTTGGCTGGTTTTGGTATATATCCTCCAGTGAGGAAGACTGCCGCCAATATCCTAACGGACTGAGAGCCTACAATTTCTCTATTGACCAGGCCCGGAAGCTGTTTCATCAGTAGGGAACTGTCCTGTTGCTGGCCTGCTGCGATCCTTCTGGCCTGCTGCCTTGTTGCTGCCCTGCTGCGATCCTTCTGGCCTGCTGCCTTGTTGCTGCCCTGCTGCGATCCTTCTATTCTGCTGGTCTGCAGAAACAGCGGCGAATATCCGTGTCTCATATTTGTTTCAGGAAACATTCGCCGTTGCTTCTGCAAGACAGTACCGGCAGAACGCAGATGCAGCTCTGTCATGTATGAAAAGAATATTGTGGTCCAGACAGATCTCCGCACTTGCTATGCTGACAAAAGGATTTTCTGCTAAAATTTGGATTTTTTTACAGAAAACCCTACCCGTTTTTTTCTTTTTGTGGTACAATTTTAATATCAGCTCAGGGGAGCCTGCCCTACAGGCTTCCCTGGCCGGTGGAAAGAAAAGAATCAGACTGACATCCATGCCTGACTGATCCTTTTACCGTTTCGCCAATCAAATATTTCAGGGGGACATTAATATGGCAAAAGAAATGATTGCAATGCTTCTTGCCGGCGGACAGGGCTCACGTCTCTATGCACTGACCCAGAAGCTGGCAAAACCTGCAGTTCCTTTCGGCGGCAAATATCGTATCATCGATTTTCCGCTGTCAAACTGCGTCAACTCCGGCATTGATACCGTGGGGATCCTTACCCAGTATCAGCCGCTGGTCCTGAACGAATACATCGGCAATGGTCAGCCGTGGGATCTGGATCGTCTACATGGCGGCGTTCATGTGCTTCCGCCCTATCAGCAGGCTTCTGGCTCGGACTGGTATAAGGGAACCGCCAATGCCATCTACCAGAACATTTCGTTCATTGAGCGTTACAATCCGCAGTATGTGATCATCCTTTCCGGTGATCAGATCTGCAAACAGGACTACAGCGATTTCCTGCGTTTCCATAAGGAGAAAGGCGCTGAGTTCAGTGTGGCCGTCATGGAAGTTCCGTGGGATGAGGCTTCCCGCTTCGGCCTGATGGTGGCAGACGAGAACGACAAGATCACCGAATTCCAGGAAAAGCCGAAGAATCCTAAGTCTAACCTGGCTTCCATGGGTATCTACATCTTTAACTGGGATGTACTGAAAAAATACTTAATCGAGGATGAGGCTGATCCTAATTCTGAGAATGACTTCGGCAACAACATTATCCCCAACCTGCTTCGTGACGAGCGTCAGATGTATGCCTATCATTTCAGCGGCTACTGGAAGGATGTGGGAACCATCTCCTCTCTCTGGGAGGCCAATATGGAGGTTCTGGACCCAGAGCACAGCGGCATTAACCTGTTTGATGAGAACTGGAAGATCTACAGCCGCAACAGCGGTATGACCGGCCACCGGATCAGCAGCGACGCCATAGTGGAGAACTGCATGATCACTGACGGCTGCCGGATTTCCGGCTCTGTGAAGCATTCCATCCTGTTTGCCGGCGTTACCGTAGAGCCAGGCGCCGAGGTAGAGGATGCGGTTATTATGGGCGGCACCACCATCAAGGCGGGCGCATCTGTTAAGCACTGCATTGTAGCAGAAAATGTAGTCATTGGCGAGAATGCCGTAGTAGGCGCCATGCCTACGGAGGGCGAAAAGGGTGTGGCCACTGTAGGATCCGGCATCTATGTAGGCGACGGCGCCAAGATCGGCCCCAATGCTATGGTCAACAGCAATGTGAAAGGCGGTGAAGAACAATGGTAAATTCCAACGCAGATGCTCTGGGCATCATTTTCCCAAACACCTATGACAGTCTGATTCCGGAATTGGTCAGTGAGCGCCTGATGGCCTCCATCCCCTTTGCGGGACGTTACCGGATGGTAGATTTCATCCTGTCCAGTATGGTCAACAGCGGTATTGGCAATGTATCCTTAATCGTCCGTAAGAATTATCACTCCCTTATGGACCATTTAGGTTCTGGGCGTGAGTGGGATCTGACCCGTAAGAACGGCGGCTTAAACATTGTTCCTCCGTTTGCACAGAAAAATATCAAAATGTATACCGGACGGGTGGAGGCTCTTGCCAGCATCTTGGAATTTTTAAAAACCCAGAAGGAAAAATATGTGGTAATGTCTGATGCCAATATTGCCGTAAATTTTGACTTTAAGAAATTTATGGACGCTCACATTTCCAGCGGTGCTGACGTGACTGTTGCCTACAGCGAGCAGGAGCTTCCGACAGGCACCATGAACCGGAATGAGATCGGCACCAACATGTATTATTCCTTTAATATTGATAACGGACGGGTGGTAAAGCTGGATATCTGTTCCAAAGATAGCGGTGTCCAGAATTTCTCCATGAACATTTACATAATGGACCGCGAACTGCTGATTGAACAGATCAGCAATGCTTACCTCCATGGTCATTCTTACTTTGAAAGGGATATTCTGGCTCCCCAGCTTGACAAGCTGAATGTACAGGCTTATAAGTTTGACGGCTATCTGGCAAGAATCTGTGATCTCAAGAGCTATTTTGATGAGAACATGAAGCTGCTGGATGAGGATAATTTGGACGGCCTGTTTTCCAGAGATTCCATCTACACCAAAATTCGTGACGACAACCCGACCCGTTATATTGGCGACGCCAAGGTAAAGAATACGATGGCTGCTGACGGCTGTGTCATTGAAGGTGAGGTGGAGAACTGCGTTCTGTTCCGTGGTGTCCGGGTTGCAAAGGGCGCAAAGGTAAAGAATTGTGTGCTGATGCAGGATACCGTGGTAGAAGAAGGAGCCAGCCTGGAGTATATTATATCAGATAAGAATGTTTCCTTTACAGCCGGCAAGGAATTAAGAGGCAGCGACAGCTTCCCGGTATATGTTGCAAAGCATCAGACCGTATAAGGGACAGCCGTTGATCATATTATTCGAATATACTATATGGTGCCAAGTAACCCTGCTTTGAAGGAGCATGTATTAAGAGATTCTCTTTGGGGTAAACCTTGTGACGCTAAGTGCCCTGCTCCGAAGAAGCATGTATATAAGGGATGCCCTCTGGGTATATCTATCTGAACGATTATGCAAGATCGGTCATAACCTATTAACACAGATTGTTAACAGGCTGCTGCAGGATTACCTTTTCACAATCCATGCGGCAGCCTGCTGAAATGTCTTCTATATGGAGGAAAATTTTATGAATATATCCTTCGCCCTTAACAATTTGTCCCTGTATTCCCCCACCTCCTTTGGCGGCGGATATCATACCCCTTCCATGTCCTCCGGCAATGTTCAGCTTTCCGGACAAACAGGGATGCCCGAACAAGCAGACGCAGCCGGACAAGTGGGAATACCCGGTCAGATGGGGATGCCTGGCCAGGCAGCGCCTCAAAGCGCCAAAGACAGCCGGCCGGTTCCCGGACAGCGCGATCTTGACTCCTACGAGTGCCAGACCTGTAAAAACAGAAAATATCAGGATGGCTCCAATGATCCAGGCGTTTCCTTTAAGACTCCTACCCGGATCAGTCCGGAAAGAGCAGCATTTGCCATCCGATCCCATGAGATGGAGCATGTGGCCCATGCCAAAGCAAAAGCATTAAAAGAAGACCAGGAAATCGTCTCCCAGTCTGTCTCCTATCACACCGGCATTTGCCCGGAATGCGGCAGAACCTATATGGCCGGCGGCACTACCCGGACTACCTTCCGAAGCAAACCAGTGGTGGAGGAAAAGCCAGTAGAAGTAGGCAATAATGTGGACGCTGTGGCTTAGGCCGGGTGGATTCCTTCAAGTACAAGAGTTTTACATGCTTTCAGGCTGCTTTTGAGAATGAATTTCAAAAGCAGCCTGTATGTTATTTTGTGTCCTGATTCCACAATCAGAAAATAATTACAAAATATAAACCCCTCTGGAGTCAAAATCCAAAAACGCCTTCTCTCCCACCTCGTAGATCCGGCGGTTCACCGGATTATAATCTGTAATCTGAATCTCCATATTCCCTACCATTACCTGATAATATTGATAAGAGCCCATAAAGGTTGAAAGCATCACCGTGGCCTCCAGATACCCCTTCTCTGCCAGAGCAGCCGCCTCGGGGCGAATCACCAGAGCCGCTGTTTCCCCTGCTTTTGCCTTTCCAAAATTATTGACCTCCAGATGCTCTCCTGCCACCTGGATCTGCGCCTTTTCACCCTCTGCGGAAAGAACCTTGGCCTCCAGGAAATTGGCCTCCCCGATGAAATCTGCCACAAAGCGGGAATTGGGATGATAATAGATCTCCCTGGGTGTGCCGATCTGCTCCACCTTTCCCTTGCTCATGATAATAATCTTATCGGAAATACTCATTGCCTCCGATTGATCGTGGGTCACATAGATTGCCGTGATTCCTACCTTTTGCTGGATTTTGCGGATCTCGGTTCTCATGGATACCCGAAGCTTGGCATCCAGATTACTTAACGGCTCGTCAAACAGAAGCACTCCTGGCTCCAGCACCAGGGCTCTTGCCAAAGCCACCCTCTGCTGCTGCCCTCCTGAAAGCTGATTGGTCATCCGGGACTCCATGCCGTCCATTTCCACAAGCTTTAAGATATTTAGTACCCGCTCCTGAATCTGATCCTTGGGAATCTTGCGGATCTTTAGCCCATATGCCACATTGTCAAACACATTATAATGGGGAAGCAGCGCATAGCTCTGAAATACCATGGCAGTGTCACGCTTATTGGGTGTCAGGTGGTTAATCGGCTCACCGCCAAGATAAATCTCTCCCTCATCCGGGCTTTCAAATCCGGCAATCATCCGCAGGGTCGTGGTCTTACCGCAGCCTGACGGCCCAAGAAGGGTTACAAAGGTTCCTGCCTCAATATCCAGAGTCGTATCCTGCACGGCATAAAATTCCTTTCCTGTCTTGGGGTCTTTGTAGATCTTTGAAATATGCTCCAGACGAACGCCTTTTTTCTCTTTCTCCATCTTTATGTCTCCTCCTTTGCCCTAATGCTTCTGCTGACGCCAAAGAATCGAATCAGGGTATTCATAATCAGCACAGCTCCATAAGTGATGGCAATCAGCACGGTTGCATAAGCACAGGCCACACCATAATTGCCCTTTTCCGCCTGCTCATTGATCTGGCAGGTGATTAACAAGAAGTCCGGCGTCACCAGAAGTATAATCGCCGAAATCGCCGTAATGCTCCGCACAAAAGCAGTTACCAGGCCGCTGAAAAAGGAATCCTTAATGAGAGGCAGCGTCACGGTCATAAATACTCTGGCTGAATTGGCGCCCATATCGTAGGCTGACTCCTCTATGGATTTGTCGATCTGGCGCAAAGCCGAGATCCCGCTTCTGGTCCCTGTAGGAAGGCTCCGGACAATAAACACAATGATCAAAATCAATCCCGTCCCATAAAGTCCGCTCATAACCCCTGTGCGGAACAAGCCGTTAGCATAGCCCCGGATATACCCGATCCCCAGTACCGTGCCAGGCACTGCCATGGCCAGCATGGACACAAATTCAATAAAATCCTTGCCTCTGAACCGTTTCTTTACCACCAGATAGGCGATAACCATGGATAAGAATGCAGTAAGAGGTGATGCGATCAGAGACAGAACAAACGAATCCTTAAATGCCTTCAGTCCGCTGGTCCGCAGCATATACTGGAACCATTTCAAAGACAGGCTGTAATCCCTGCCCCACAAGGTAAACAGCGCTCCGAAGGGCACCATCACATACATCAGCACCACAAAAGCAGCCACTAATGTGCAGAACAAGGTCAGGGGTATGGTTACGCTCTTATCCTCAATCAGCATCCGCATCCGGGACGCCTTTCCCGTCAAGGTAGCCGCAGTCTTCTTTTCCAGATAATACTTTTGAATCAGGAAAAGAACCACAGTCAGAGAAAGCAGCACCACGGACATGGCAGCCGCGCCTGTGGAATCATAAGCGCCTGTCACCTGAAGGTAGATCGTAGTGGCAAGGGTATCATAAGAACCGCCGATCAGCATGGGATTGGCAAAATCCGCCACAGATTCAATAAAGGTCACTAAAAAAGCATTGCCCAATCCAGGCAGAAGAAGGGGGAACGTCACACTGGTAAATACCTTCCACCGGCTGGCGCCCATGTCGCGGGTAGCTTCTTCTAAAGACGGGTCAATATTCTTCAAAAGTCCCTTGAGCATCAGATAGCACACCGGAAAGAATGTCAGAGTCTGAACAATGGCAATCCCCTTCAGTCCGTAAACATTAGAATCATAAATCTTTAAAAGAGAACGGGTAATAATGCCGCTTCGTCCAAACAGCATGATCATAGATAATGATAATACAAACGGCGGCGACACCACCGGCAGCATGGATACCACTGCAAACAGCTTTTCCAATACCTTTGTCCTCAGCTTCACATACACCTCCACATAGGCAAATAAAAGCCCGATCGCTGTGGAAGCAAGCCCTGTAATCATTCCCAATACCAGGGTGTTTTTAAATGCCACCTGAAACCGTTCCAGGCTCAGAACCCGCTTAAACACTGCCAAGGTAACGTGCCCCTCCTCCAAAAAGCTGTCAACCAGCAGCATCAGCAGCGGATATAAAATAAACAGCGCCAGAAATACCAGCAGCACAACGATCATACTGATCAATATCGGATCTGAAAAAAACTTTCTGCGCTCCAGCTCGGCACTTTGTCTCCCTGACATAAGCTGCGCCCCCTTTCTTTTCCCTTTCTTTTTTACATAACCTAACCTGAACAAGCCAGAAACAAAATGCTGCGTAACGCCAATACATCGTTGCATTACACAGCATTTGTTTACCGGCCGCTCTGTTTAACCCCACTTTCACAGCCACATAAAAACTATGTCTGCCATGGTCTTTCTCACATACCCTGAAGGTTTACTTTCAGTGAGACGGCCTATTTGATTGAGTTTGACACCATAATCTGTTGTCCGGTTTTACTCTGTCATAAAACGGCTGTCATTGGCGCTTCCCAGTGCATTAAAGAAATCCTCCACATACTTTGCGCTGTTCTCTTTCGCATCCTCAAAGTCATAGTCAATCGTATTGTTCATATCCAGTCCGAACCGGGCAGCTTCCTCAGGCTGTGCCGCGTTGGAAAGTACCAGGAACTGATAGGAACCGGCTTCCTTTGCATGGTCCACACACTCCGGAGACAGAGCATACTCAATCCAGAGCTTTGCAGCGTTAGGATGAGTACAGCCATTGAAAATAGCGGTAGCGCCTACCTCAAAGGACGTTCCGTCCTCGGGAACAATCAGCTCAATATTGTCATATCCCTGGAGAATCTGGTAAATACCGTCATGCAAAAAGCCAATGCCGATCACACACTCGCCGGGACCTACCATCTTGGACGGACCGGAACCGGACTTGGTGTACTGATTAATGTTCTGATCCAGCTTCTTGAAATACTCCATGGCATCATCGTGGCCTCTCATCTGGATCATGGTATTGATCACCAGCTTGGCTGTGCCGGCAGTATTAGGATTGGACAGCATGATCAGTCCTTTATACTCTTCCTTGGTCAGATCATCCCAGGTCTTGGGAGCTTCCAGGTTCAAACGCTCTAACTCCTCCGTATTTACCATGAAACCCAGGATTCCCTTATAAATCCCATACCAGCAGTTGGTGGGATCTTTATAATCCTCACTGATTAAGTTCTTGGCATTCACAGCCTCATATTCCATCAAAAGCCCGTCTGCCACAGCCTCATTATAAGGATCTGTGGTGCCTCCGAACCATACGTCCGCAGAAGGCTTTCCCGCTTCCTCAGAAATCTTTGTGTATACCTCAGAGGTAGAAAGTCTCTGAAACTTGGTCTTAATTCCGTATAAATCTTCAAAATTCTTACAAGCCAATGACAGATACTCTTCTTCACAGGAACCATACACGGTCAGTTCGCCCTCCGCCTTGGCGGCCTCGATGAGAGCTTCCATATCCCCTGCTCCCTCTGCAGGCGCTTCTGCACCTTCTCCCTTGTCTCCCTCTGCTGCAGCCGGCGTCTCGGCAGGCGCCTGTGTGGCTGCTTCTGTTGCCGCCGCAGTTGTCTCTGTGCCGCCTCCTCCGCAGGCAGTCAGTCCCAGCATCATAGAGCATGCCAACAACAATGCCAGATTTTTCCTCATAATCCTATCCTCCTTATATTTTTACTGCAGCAGATTTCTTTTCCTCTGCTGCCCTTTTTCACGGCCTTGGATCAGGTATAACTACCTGCTTCTATCCTCCCAGCCGATAGGCAAATTATACCATATTTTCCGAAAAATAGAAACCCTTTTCTGTAAATTGTACACTAGAAATCTAGGATAAAACTCTCTTGCATTTGAAACAAAATTATGTATTACACCATGGAAGAAATCCTTCTAAAAATGCCGGTAGATCGCGAATGTTTAACAACCAGCAAAATCCTGTATATACTGCTGCTGCCGATGTTTTGCAATATAGAGGATGAAAAGGTTATCCCTCCTACGAAAGCCAAAACAATCGATGCAAAAATACCTAATATGGATATATATTCCTTCTCTATCCCCTTTACCTCTTGCTTCAAATTTGTCTTTGCTTCTTCAATTCCATCAGCAAAAATATTATTAATATTTTCTATTTGATATAAGACTAATTGAAAATGATCATATATTTTTATTGACATTTTCCTACAATCAGGGGATATTTCATTTTCATTATTCAAAACATATAATAACAATGTCTCAATATTGGAGGCAAAGGTAGCGCGCTCCTTCACTTCCCGCGAAAATACATAATTGCTTATTTCTGAATAAAGCATCCTGTCAATCTTTTTCGTTTCATTCAGATAGCTTTGGATAGATCTTGCAGAGATCTCCGGTTTATATTGGTCTGTCTCCAAACATAATCCTCTGCATACGGCACTGATTTTTCGCTTTGCCAGGCGGAATTCTTTCGAGGTTTCCAAGGAAATCGCTTTTTCGGCTTCCTTCTTATCCCTACCCTCTAATTTTAATAATTGATCAATATCCCTACTCATTGAAATACCTTCTTATGGCTTCTATTGTGATCTCATTATTTCTATTTGGAACATATGCTTCCTTCCACGGGGTCTGACGATGGGTGAGCCATACCAAATCTGCAGCAGCATAGTCGGCAAATCGATCTACTACCTGGTCAATCAGCAAACGATCTTTTTTTTCTATCATCACATCTTTATATTCAATCCTCTCCGAATCCCATATATTATCCTCATCTAAATTAAAATAAGAAGTAATGGTTGGAATATCACCGCTTCCATATTGCTTGTATTCATGGTATGCTTCCGGAACTACCGGTCCCAAATCCCATGCTTCAATCCTTTCGGCAAAACAAGGCTTCTTTGACTCAGAACTAATCAGAAAATATGCCTGTACAAAATACAATATCTTCTGAAATTTCAGGTTCGATATGCCATAGTCATGTTCATTGCTGTAATTAATGATATACCTGCACACATCTAATACATGATACATAAATCTCACCTCTTGTTCTATGTCCAAAGTCTGTCGAGTTTTCTGACTCAATACTAACATACTTTTTTATTTGCGTCAATGTTTTTCGAACATCAGTTCTATTTCTTGATACACTGACACCCTTATACAAAATTATTCCTGAATGTCCTAACAGGTTCCTGCCTTCCGCAAAAACACCCACTCTCTTTCCCCAGAATATTCCTCTGCATATCCATACCCCAAAACGTTAAACTCCCGCAGCCGCTCAAGCTTCCCTATCTGATTCTCTGCCATATAGCGCACCATCTCTCCCCTGGCCATTTTGGCAAAGGTGCCCTTCTGTTTTACTGCGCCATCCTGCAGCTCCCCGAACACAATTGTTATAAACCGGTCCTCTGGCTGCAGATATTTTTCCACTGCCCTGGAATATTCCTTTGATGCCAGATTCACAATGGTCCTGTCCTCATCCAGCACAGCCTGATACAGCTTCTCCCCCCAAAATTCATACAGATTTCTTTTGTCCCCCACCTGCAAAGCTGCCTGCATTTCCAGCCGATAGGGCGTCACCCTGTCAAACGGGCGCAGGACTCCATAAAAGCCTGACAGGATACGCAGATGACTCTCTGCATAGGCTGCTGCCTCCCTGGTAAATACAACCGGCGCCATATGTTGGTACTGCAGTCCTTCATAAGCCAGAAGCGCAGGCGCTGCAGCCCTTTTTAATTCCATCTGGGCAAACCGGTTAAAATTCAGCCTTGCCAGCTTTTCATTACATTTCCACAAAGCTCTGGCTTCCTCAAACGACAGCTTTCGAATCTCCTCACAAAGCTTCTCGGCCTCCTCCCAAAATTGCGGAAGCTTGTCTGCCGGAAAATCATCCGTATTCTCTTTCATTTTCTTTGCCGGTGAAATAATAATTTTCATCTGAAATGTGTTCCTGCCTTCCTAACCTGGACAAGCCAGAATCAAAATTTCCCTTTCCCTGTCACATCACGATTTCCCTCTGCATGGTCAAAGAATAAAGGATCCTTGCCCTGACCTTTTTCCCGGTCATCTGCTCTAGGGCCCGCCCATAGTAATCAAGCTGCTCTCTGTAACGTTCTAAAAGAATCCGGACGCCCGACACCTTGTCCGTTTTATAATCCACTACGACCAGTCCTTCGTCTTCCTCTATGTATGCATCAATAATTCCCTGAACCACCACCAGCTCGTCACTGTCTCCGGCTTTCATATCTCTGGCAGGTATCCCCACCACAAACTGCTGCTCCTTATGAAGCCTGCCCTCTTTCTCAGCCAGGCTCATCCTTCTTCCCAGCTTTGACTGGAGAAATCTCCAAATCACACTGCAGTCAATCAAATCCAGGCTTTCCCTGCCGAATCGCCCTTTCTCTGTCAGCTCTGAAAGATACCGGACTACATCCTCCTGGCTTTCCATCCGGGAAAAAGGAAGCAGCTCCATAGCCCGATGATATGCCGTTCCCCGTGTGGCCCCATAACCGTCAGAGCGGGAGATTTCCTGCAGATAATGAGTAACATCCTGTTGTTTCTCCCTGACTTCCTTTCCTTCCTGAAAAAGCACCGCACTTTCTGATTCATCCTCCATCTGCCCCTGCTTTTTCAGCTCTGAGACAGACATCTTTGTGTGCAGCCGAATATCTGGCCTATAAGGATATTCATAGTCCAAATGATCCTCCAGCAGCTCTCGATACTCCTTCTGGTACTCCCTTTGAAGATCCAGGTTCAGCAAAGTCTCTTTGGAACGCTGGTCCCTTACCTGACGGATCAGCTCCTCCCCTACCACGTCTGCCAAGGGTATTTCCACAAACCGGATCTTTGCCTTCCCGTCGCTTAAGCTCATCAGCACCCAGTCCAGATAAGAATTGGCTGCAGCAAGGATCGTATAGGGAACCTGACCATTTACCAGCGGAATCTGGGCATATTTTTCCAGAGCTTTTGTCAGGTGCCGGTCTGTTCCGGTCATAATCAGCTTTTCCTTTGCCCGGGTCATGGCCACATACAGCACCCGCAGCTCCTCCCCCAGATTGTCCAGCTCCATCTTTCGGCGAAGAACATTTTTCTTTAAAGTCGTAGTCTTCAGACGACGCTCTAAATCCAGATAATCTGTCGCAATCCCCAGCTCGGGGTCGATCAAAACCTTTCCATAGGCATCCTGCTTATTAAACTTTTTTCCCATTCCTGCCAGAAAAACCACGGGAAATTCAAGGCCCTTGCTTTTATGAATACTCATAATGCGAACCGTGTCCTCCTCTTCCCCCATGGTGGAAGCCTCTCCAAAATCCGTGTTATACTTTTTCAGATTTTCGATATAGCGAATAAAATGGAACAATCCTTTATAGCTGGTCCTCTCATAATCAGCTGCCTTTTCCACCAGCATATCCAGGTTTGCCCTGCGGGTTTCCCCTGCAGGCATGGCAGACACATAGTGGTAATATCCTGTTTGCTCATAGACCTTATAGATCAGCTCATGAATAGGAAGATAGGTACTTTGAGCCCGGAAACGCCGCAGCAAGGAACGAAAAGAGTACAGCTTTCTGTATAGCCTTCTTGTCCTTTCCTCTGGAATTTGTTTATCCTGGTCTGTTTGTTCTCCCTCCCCACTCATATCCTCCAAGAACCGTGATACGGCCGCAAAGACTCCCCGATCCTGCCCTTTGTCCGCACAGCTCCGGTAATATGCCGTCAGCTCTGCAAGCTCCAGATCCGTCACTCCCACCATGGGGGACTTGAGGACTGCCGCCAGGGGTATATCCTGCATAGGATTATCGATCACTGCCAGCATACTGAGTACAATTTCTACCTCCACAGCCGCAAAATATCCCATCCGGGACTCTGCACAGGCCGGAATTCCCTCATTCATCAGAACGGATAAAAGATTCTCTGTCCACCCTGCAGTGCTCCGCAGAAGAACCACCATATCCCGGTACCGGGCAGTCCGATATCCGCCTGTATTGTTCAGATTTTTGTCCCATACCAAAAGCCCGGTGTCCGGATTGGTCATCTCCCGAATCTTTCCGGCAATCAGCTTTGCCTCCAGCTCCCTGGCCGTAAAATCCGCAGCGTCCTCCTCCAGCCCGGCAAAAGCTTCTGCCCCTGTGTCCATCACCAGAAGCTCCACCCTGCTCACGCCCTGATCGTTCTTCAAAAGCTCCGGACTGCCCGCACCCCGATCGGTTTCCAAAACCTCCGGACCGTCCACACTCCGATCGGTTTCCAAAAGCTCTCCCCTGCTCTCACCCTGACCGGTCTCCGGAAATACGGCTCCCGGATGAAGAGCCGTGTCCTCTGTATACCGGATTCCCCCCAGCTCCTCGGTCATAATCCGGTAAAACACATCATTGATTCCCTCTAATACCTCCGCCCTGCTCCGAAAATTCTGATGAAGCTCAATCTTCTTATTTGTGCCGGACGCCTGGTCATAATCCTCATATGTGTGATATTTTTCCAAAAACAGCTCCGGCCTTGCCAGACGAAATTTATAGATACTCTGCTTTACATCCCCCACCATGAACACATTCGGATTCCCGAAACGCTCCTGAGACACTGCATGAAGCAGTGTTTCCTGCACCAGATTGCTGTCCTGATATTCATCCACCAGTACCTCCGCAAACTGACGGCTCAGCTCATCCGCTGCCTCCGTATACGCCGTCTGCTCATACACCTCATGCCCCTCTTTCCCTGCATTGGACAACCCGTCTGCAGCCTCTGCCGCCTCCTTCTTCGGCAAGATCAGCACCTTTAAAGCCTCATGCTCCAGATCATTAAAATCCACCAGGTTTTTCTCCCGCTTCTTCTCCTGATACCGCCTGGCAAATTCCTCAGCCAGCTCCAAAAGCATTCCCACCGGCTCCCGGACTGCCGCCAGATCCTGAAGCATTTCCCCAGGCTCTGCAAAGCATACCTGCTCCCGCATTTTAGAGACTGCCTTTTTCACCCGGTCTCTGCACCCTGTCACATAAGCTTTTTTCTCACTGTCCACATTTTTGTTGCGCACAGCAGCCAGACGGGTCCAGGAAATGCCGGACAGCACTCTGTGGATGTCTTCAAAATCCTCTGCTGAACCAATCCCCGCTAATTGCCGCATATCCAGCTCCAGCATTGGGCTGTATGCCTCCAGAATCTCATCCTGCCGGCATATCTCAAGGGCTGACCCAAGCTGCTGTATCAGCTCCCCAGCCTGCTTTTTCAGATCCTCTGTCAAGAACCTTACCCAGGAAAAATCATGAAAGCTGCCGAAATTCTTCGGATCCTGCTCCGAAGAAGCATCTTCTTCGGGCTGGCTTCTGTTCCCCTCCAGCTCCCTCCGGCACCTGGCAAACCATTCCCCCGGGTAAGGGTTACTCTGGGAAAATGTATACACCTGCATGATCAAATCCTCAATACCCGCATCATTTTTCCCTCTGGCATAGGTTTCCACAAATGCCACAAACCGCTCTCCGCCGTCTGTATAATAATCCTCCAGCATTTCCTGCATTACATCTGCCCTAAGTAAAATCAGCTCCCCCTCGTCCCCGATTCGAAATGACGGGTCCAGATCCAGCATATTGAAATGATTCCGTATCAAATCCAGGCAAAAGCTGTCAATAGTGGTAATCCTGGCATGGTGGACTAAAGCCGCCTGCATCTGAAGATGTTCATTCTCCGGCATTTCCTCCAGCTTTTTCTCAATGGCTGCACCAATTCTCTCCCTCATCTCCGAAGCCGCCGCATTGGTAAAGGTCATAACCAGCAGACGGTCAATGTCTAAAGGATGTTCTCCCTCTGTCACCATCCGGATAATCCGCTCCACCAGCACCGCTGTCTTTCCGCTTCCGGCTGCCGCACTGACTAACAGATTACTGTCACGGCTCTCGATCACCTGCATTTGTTCTCTTGTCCAGTTCACTGACATAGCTCCTCCCAAATCTCCTCTGCCTTTTTTCCCTTCAGCCTGCGATATTCGAACCCCGAAGTCTTTTTGTCAAAGCCGCACACTGCATGGTAGGGGCAATAATCACACGCTGTCCGCTGTCCGCTCTTATAAGGTTCTACCCCGATCTCCCCGTCTAGGATTTCCTTTCCCGCACCCTTTACCCTTTCATGGACAAAACGGCGCAAACGGTCAAACCGCTCCCGGTTGGCCACAGAGGATCTGCCCTCCTGCACCTCCCCATCCTTTAAGACCACCGGAATAATATCAGATTCCTTTTCGATAGTATTGTCCAGATGGTGAATCGCCTCCAGCTCACTGTTAATCAGCCCGTTCATCCTCAGTTGACGCAGAATCTCCTCCTTCACCTGCTGCTCATCCGGCTTCCCGGTTTTCTCCACCATGGGATCTGAGATATTATAATAGAGGATTCCTGCCGGAATCACCTCTTTGCCAGGAAATTTCCTCTCCGTCATCTCCACCGCTGCATCCATGTATACCACAAGCTGAAGCTGAAGGCCATAATAGATTGCTGCCAGATCAAAGCTGGTGCTGCCGGATTTGTAATCAATGATCTTTACATACACCTGCTGTCCGTCCTCACACAGATCCAGCCGGTCTATACGCCCCCTCAAATGCAGGGCCTCATCGGCTGACAGCGGAATCTTCATGGCCTCCAGATTATCTGCCGCTGAAAATGACACCTCAAAGCCTGCAGGAGAAAAATCTCCCTTCTTGATCTGCTGCTGCAAAGCCCATACCGTCCTCTGGGTAATGTGCTCCACCCTTCGGGCCAGATAAGCGTTGCGGGAGCTGCTTCCCATAATGGTATTGCCGTATTCTGCCGTCACCTCTCCCACACAGTCTCTCACCAGGCTATCCCGGTCAGTATCCGATATGGTACGCCAATCCCGCCCTTGCTCCTTCATTCTCTGAAAACACAGGTCAATGGAAGCATGGAACAGATTTCCCATATCCGCAGCTGCCAGCTCATACCGCCGCCGCTCCAGCAGCTCCAGCCCATATTGAAGAAAATGGGCATATGCGCAGGCCGCATACTGCTCCAGCCTGGTCACACTTCCGCTGATAATATTCCCGTAAAGCGCCCTGGCTACTGCATGCCCGATTCCCTGGTTCTCATAGGAAGTAAAGGCTGCCTCTGCCAGCCGTATCGCCTCCTCGTGATACTCCTCTGAACATAAAAACCAGCGAAACAGCTCCAGAAGCTTCAGAAGCTCCTTCTGAGATGGATCTTCATTCATGCTTTCTTCTACCCTCTCCCCATTCTCATTCTGCCCCTTCACGGATATCCACTCATGCTGACGCTTGCCATCTTCTGCACTGTCTGTTTTCTTCCCTTGTCCCGGCATATCCCGGAATCTTCTCAGCCCTGCCACCAGCTGCTGCCTGGCCCTTTCCACCGAATAGATCTCCTCAAAATTCCCCCCTGCATCTTCACTGCACACAAGCCTGGGAAACATTTTCCGAAGCTCCCCGATCAGATACGAGGGCCGTCTGCTTTTTCCGTCCCCTCCCACACCGGCATAGGAGACCACCAGCTTTTGAGAAGGCTTTGTCATCATCAGATACAGATAAAACCGCTGCCGAAAGCTGTCCTCCCTTGCCGTGGGGGCCAGCTCCAGACTATGTCTTCCGAAAAACTCCCGCTCCTGGTCTGAAAGCAGGCTTCCCCGATCCTTTTTCATGGGCACGATTCCGTCGTTAACCCCCACAAAAAACAACACCTTCACATGGGCCAATCTGGTTCTGGTAATATCTCCCACCACCACCCGGTCCACAGCAGCCGGAATCACTCCCACAGAAATCTCTCCAAATCCTGCATCCAAAATCTCTATAAATTCCTTCCGGCTTATCTGTTCCTCCCCCAAAAGCTCAGAAAGTCTCTGCAGAAGCTCTGTCACCAGTCCATAGACCTGCCCATACTCCTTGGCCAGCCGGTATTCCCCTGCTGCCAGAAAATATTCCTGATATGCACCAAGTTTCTCCTCCACACAACACTCCTCTAAAAGCCCGATGACAGCTTGTACCATTCCTGCTACCGTAACAGGTTTGATGCCAAAAGCCTCCCGCATCCTAAGAAGAGGCGCCATGACCTGATCCCGAAACTCATTAAGCTCTGTCAGATTAATGTCTGCCGCCTCCCGATACGTCCGATCCCACTGCTGGCTCCACCGCCTGGCTCCGCGGATTCCCATGGCAATCACATAATTCTCCATCCGGTCTGTCATTTTCTGGTCTGCAGTCACCAGCCCGGTTCTCAGATACCGGAAAACACTTTCATAAGAAAGGTCCCTGCGCACTGCCTCCAATGCCCCTCGGATCAGCTCCACCATAGGATTATCCAGCACGCTTTTTTTATCATCCATAAAAAACGGTATCTGGTTCTGCTCAAACTGATGGGCGATCTCCCTTCCATATCCTGCCAGATCCCCGGTTACTACTGCCATGTCCCGGTAGCGAAGCCCCTTCTCCCGGATCAAAGCCTGAATCCTTTTCACCGCATGTGTCACTTCCCCAGAGGGATTTTCCCCCGAAAACAGCTCCAGGCCCCCTTTCATTTCTTCCTCATAGCACCCGCGCCGATAGCGAAACAGGCTTTTTTCCAGCCACTGAAGCTCCGGGCTGTCCACAAAACGAGGCAACGCCTTTTTCCCATCCCCCTTTCCTGATCCTGCCTCATTCCCCAGCCAGATATCAGGAAGCCTGGATACATGGTTATGTTCTGCCAGCTCTATGCACCGCCTGACCATCTGACGGCTCATATAGAACAAGCTATGCATCCCTGACCCTTGATAAACCGATGCCTCCCCGTCTGCCGTCACGGTGACGATCACCTGTCTTGCATGAATCAGGCACAGCTCTAACAGCCGATACTGAACCGGCGTAAATCCTGTATACCCGTCCAAAGCAATCACACTGTTTTTCACAATCTCCGACTGAGGAAGAACCCGGCACAGCACATCCAGCACTTCCTCTGTAGTAATATAATGTCCGGCAATATACTCCTGAAACCCCTCAAAAACCACTGCAAAATCCAGAAGCTTCTGACGAAACAGCGGTGTCCCTGCCAGCTCTGCCATCTCCCGCAGGATCTGAGGCGATATTCCATATTGATAAAACTCCGACAACATGGATTTTAACTGATTCACAAATCCTGCCTGGTTTAAATGGCCCTGAAACAGAATCAGCTCCTTTCGTTTATTGCCTGCTACCTTCCGCAGTACCATGGATTTGCCCATGTCGTCCAGCACCCTTAAATTCTCCACTGCCAATTCCTCAAATACCCGATAAGCCAGCCGCTGAAAGCTGACAATATCAATGTTCATGGTACCGTGATTGGGATGGCGGACCACAATATCCTTCTGGGTCTGCATGGTAAACTGCTCTGGTACGATCATAAAGAAAAGCTGCTTTGGACGTTCCATGGACTCCTGAATGATCTTATCATAAAGGCGTCTGGTTTTTCCTGACCCGGAGCCCCCTAGTATTAGCTGTAAAGACATGAATTTCTCCTCCCATATCATAGAATTGGCACCCGCTGCTTTGCTCCCTGCCAAAAAGTTCCCTTGCCTGCTGTTCCTTGGAAGGTATTTGATGCCATATAAAAAGCCCTGACCTGACACAGCTATTGTATCACATCAAGGCTAAGTTTTACATCACTTCTTATACCCGTGAGTATAAAAAACCAGACAAACAGAAAAAATAACATAAATCCCCCCTGCCCGGAATAGATTATACCAAACATCCCCCGGAGGGCTACCCATGAGTTCAAGAACAAAAATCGTCGTCCTGCGAATGAAAGAAATCATATACACTGCAATCTTCATTGGCCTGGGCATTTTACTGGTAATGCTGCTGTTCATCATGTTCCGGCCAGGAAAAGAAAGCGGCACACCTGCGTCATCCGACCAGGTTCTCTACATACCCGGCGTCTATTCCGCCTCTCTAAAACTGGGTTCCCAGGAAGTCAATGTGGAGGTGGCAGTGGATGCTGACAAGATCAATTCCATCTCCATGGTACACCTGAGCGACTCTGTGGCTACCATGTACCCATTAGTACAGCCGTCCCTGCAGAATCTCACCGACCAGATCTGCGACACCCAGTCCACAGAGAACCTGACCTACCCGGAAGAAAGCCGATACACCTCCCAGGCACTGCTAAACGCCATCCAGAAGGCATTGGACAAAGCAACCGCCCGGTAATCCCGTTTGCCGAAAAAACTGCTGAACCTTATCCATCAATCACCACACGGATTCCAAATCAACCCCCGCTGCAGGCAATGCTGTGCCGGCAGCGGGGTATTTGACTCACGCGCCCACCTTCTATATCTTAAAAAACATCCCTGACTTCTTCAGCACGGGCCTTACTGCCATATACACTGCCACTACCACAAGGGTTCCTGCCACTGCATTGATAAAAGTCACCCCTGCAGCCCAGGTAGACATGATCTTTGCCGCATCGGACTGAACCCCCAACACAAAGTTTTTATAAAAATATCCCACAATGGGATCCATAATCACATTGAAGCCCAGCCCTGCAACAGAAGCCGCCAAAGTCCACTTGAATACATATTTGGCATCATGATCCTGGGTAATATGTCCAAGCCGATGAGCCACAAAGCCTGCAATCAGTCCGATACAAAGCTTCAGCACAAAAGTCTTTGGAGCGCTGGTAATATATACCGGATCTAAAAGATCCGCAATGGTCATCCCCAGAGAGCCGGCCAGTCCTCCATACACACCGCCCAGCAGCAGGGCTGCCAGAACACAGAACGCATTCCCAATATGAAGCGCCACATAATCCCCGCCAAAAGTAGGAATCGGTATCTTCAAAAAAGTAAACGCCACATAGCACAGCGCTGCCATAAGTGCAGTCAGTACAACCTTATACACCTTATCATTTTTCTGTTCCGTCATCGCCAAGTCCTCCTCTTACTATCACAAAATTTTCCGGAACCCTTTTTATCAAAGTGTCCCCTTTATCATCAGCAGTATACGCTCCTCCTTAAAGTCACTGCCTTCATTGCTCCTCATCATAGCATGTAACCTGACGATCATAAATAACCAGTTCCCTACTTTTTCACCATACCAGTTTCCCTTTGGCATCTTCCTGCTCTCTAACCATTCCCTGCCTCACAGCCCTCCTTTGCAAACGCCAATCCTCTCCCATACCCCTTAAAATCGTTTTCCTCTAATCCCGTGACTCCACACACACCAGCACTCCCTCCTCAAATTCCAAGGTTCCCACCTCATCCTCCACCTCATTGCTGATACAAAGCCCGGCCTCCTCACCCCTTTTGATATTCTTCTTATTCAATGGATACTTAAACCCCTTTAAAGTAATTCCGGTCACCTTTTCCGTATAAGGCAGAAAAGACACATACTTCCCCCAAAGCTGATCCCTGACAAAAGTCCGGTTCTGATCAACCAGATAAATCTTGTTCCAGGCATCCACGATCCATGCCTCCACCTCCCTCTCCATACACCCATACAGTAAATGAAGATTTCCCAGCAAATGATCCACCCGCCCCCCGGTAGCCCCCAGAAAAACAATCCGGTCACAGGCCAGAGTCAGTGCGCGATTGCGGGCCAGTTCCGTGTCAGTTTCGTTTTTTTCAGGCTTGTGGCTCTCCCACACAATGTATGAAGCCTTCCGAAATTCCTCAATCACGTCCTCCTCCACCGTATCAAAATCCCCTACCACGTAATCCGGAGTCAGCCCCAAAGCCCTCACAGCCTCCAGCCCTCCATCCACCGCAATCACCTTATGAAATGTCTCCCTTTCCAAAAAAGACCGGGCGAAAGCCAAATCCAGCTTACCGCCCGTAATAATCAAACAGACTCTCATGTCCACGCTCCCCTCACTTACCTCTCCAAGAATGCGTCCATTTTCTTCAAAAACCTCTCTGCATTTCCCCCCGCATCCCCGCCAAACACTGCCGAACCAGCCACAATCACATTAGCCCCTGCATCCAGCACAGCCTCCACATTCTCCAGATTCACCCCTCCGTCTACCTGAATGCGTACCTTCTCCTCCAGCCCCAGAACACCAAGTCTCTCCCTGACCTGTCTGACCTTTTCCAGCGTATAGGGAATCAGCTTTTGTCCCCCAAATCCCGGATTGACTGACATAAGCAGCACCATATCCACCTTCTCTAAAATACAGTCCAGTGTAAAAACCGGGGTGGCAGGATTCAGCGCTGCCCCTGCCATCATGCCCAGCTCCCGGATTTGACTGATGGTCCTGTCTAAATGGCGGCATGCCTCCTGATGGACACACAGCAGATCCGCCCCGGCCTTCTTCATAGCCTCCGCATAGCGCCCCGGCTCCTCCACCATCATATGCACATCAAACACCTTATCCGTCAAAGGGCGAATGCTCTGAATCACCGGCATCCCAAAAGAAATGCTGGGCACAAACATCCCGTCCATCACATCAATGTGGATATACTCTGCCCCTGCATCCGAAACCTCTTTTACCTGCTGTCCCAGCCTTCCAAAATCCGCCGACAAAATGGACGGCGCCAGTATTGCCCTCATATCAGTATCTCCTTTTTTCCTTCAGTTCTTCATACAGAAGCCGATAATTGTCATAACGGCTCTGGCTGATCCTGCTTTCCCGAACCGCCTTCTTTACGCCGCATTCCGGTTCCCCCACATGAACACAGTCGTCGCCAAACCGGCACTCTGCCTCATAAGAGGAAAATTCCGGAAAATGGTATTTCAGCTCCCGTGCCTTTAGCTCTCCCAAATGCAGAGAGCTAAAGCCCGGCGTATCCATCAGATACGTATCCCCTTCCACGCAGAACAGCTCCGCATGGCGGGTAGTATGCTTTCCTCTCTGAATCTTTTTGCTGATCTGCCCGGTCTCCATCTCTGCCTTAGGCTGCAAAAGATTAGTCAGAGAAGACTTTCCCACACCGGAGGATCCCGCCAGAATGGTGGTCTTCCCCTCCAACAGCTTCCGGATCTCCCCAATACCCCTTCCATCATAGGTACTGATAAAATACACCCTGGAGCCGCTGTTTTTGTAGATTTCTTCATAACACTTCTGGTCCTGCTCCTGTCCCAGATCCATCTTGTTAAAGCAAATAGCTGCCGGCACCTGCTGCTGATCCATCATAACCAGAAACCGATCCAAGAGATTCAGATTAGGCGCCGGCTCCGTGACGGCAAACACCACCAACGCCTGATCAATATTGGCGCTGGCCGGGCGAATCAGCTCATTTCTCCTGGGCAGGATCTCCTCAATATTTCCCTCGGAATCTGCCTCATCCAAAATGGTAAACTCCACGTCATCCCCCACTAACGGCTTGATCCCCCGCTTGCGGAACACTCCCTTTGCCTTGCAGGCATAGACCCTTCCATGCCTGTCATGAACATAATAAAAGCCTGCAATTCCTTTAATAATCTTGCCTGTCATACTTCCTCTCACTGCTGCCGCCTGTCATCAATCCATAGGGAAAAAGGTCAGGGGATAAGACTTAAGCACTGCTCCTGATTCCACATCCACAACCTCTACCTCTCCCCGGTCCGTGCCGTTCATGCTTTCAATGCTGGTATAGCTGATTGGCAGCAAGGTAGAACCTGTAATGGTCTTCTCATCGGTCAGGGTCCGGTATATGGGGGTTCCGTCCGGCTCCTGCTGATGAAGCCTTACCAATATGGTAACACTGGCTCCCACAGCCCCAGGCCCGATCAGGGCGCTTAAATCATACACATCGTTAATGGACGCCACATACCGCTGCTGCCGGGCCTCCGGTCCGCTGCTGACCACATAGCTGATCTGCCCGCCTTCCTGAATCTGCCCGTTTTCACCGCCCTCCTGACGGATAATCGTTCCCTGGGGAACCGTATCGCTGGACTCTGTAGAAGTATTGCCGGGTACAAGCCCTGCCTCTCCTAAAAGCGCTAAAGCCTCCGCTTCGGACTTTCCCACCAGTTCCGGCACCGGCACCATTTTAATATGAGGCCCTGTGCTCACATAAAGGGTAACTGTGCTTCCCTCCATGGCCTTTTCCGGCTCATACCGGATCAGATTCCCCTCCTCTACCGTATCACTTTCCTCCTCCAGAATCTGGACAATCAATCCGCTGTCCTCCAATAGCCTGCGGGCTGAAGCCACGCTCATGGTATCCAGATCCAAGGCAGCCAGGTCGACCTTTTCAGAACCTAAGCTGACCACCACATTGACATGAGAATATTTTGACACAATGGACCCGCGCTCCGGACTTTGGGAAATAACACAGCCCTTTTCCACTACCTCTGAGGTTTGGTATGTGGGCTTCATGCTGAGAAAATTCTCCTTCAGCTTCGCCTCCGCCAGATCCTCCGGAAGATCCAGCACATCCGGCATATAGACCTCGCTGTCCTTTAACGACTCTCCGTTTTCGTTGGTCTGCACTGCCAATGGCTCCTGGCTCTCAGAGGAGCTTTCCTGCCGCAAAATGCCGGAGCCTGGCTGAAACAGACCTCCCAGCTTGGAAAATACCACAATCAGCACTGCCACGATCAGAATGGCCACCACGATCCCCCCGGCAGCCAGAAGCCGCTCAATATGGGAATCCGCTTCCTCCTCCCGGGGATAATCCCGCTTTGGCTGCCGCGGCCTCTGAGGTCTTGGCTTTTCCTCCTGATACCGGGTCACTGCTGTCTCCCCTGCCGGCCGGCGCACATATTCCCGCACCGGATCCTCCCTTACAGGGACCTGGAGCTCTTTAATTTTCGCCAGCTCTCTCCCGTTAAACTTCACGGTCTGCCCATTTAAAGCTCGCTGCTCGTCTTCACTCTGGACAAATTCCCCGTCAGGCTGGACCAGGGCCTTGCGCAGATCCGCGATCAGCTCATTGGCGCTGCCATAACGCAGCTCCGGCTTCTTTGCCGTACATTTCAAAATAATCCGCTCTAAGCCGGACGGAATCTCCGGGTTGTATACACTAGGAGGCACCAGGGCTTCCTCTAAATGGGCCAAAGCAATGGCCACCGTATTATCCCCCTCAAAGGGCACTCGCCCAGTCACCATCTCATATATGGTAATGCCCAGAGAATAAATATCACTGCGGGCATCGCTGTACCCGCCTCTGGCCTGTTCCGGAGAAATATAGTGGACGGAACCCATGGCAGCAGAGGTAAGGGTCTGGGCTGACACGCCCCTGGCAATGCCGAAATCCGCTACCTTCACCTTTCCGTCACGGGAAATAATCATGTTCTGAGGCTTAATATCCCGATGGATAATATTCTGTTCATGGGCAGCGCCGATTCCCTGCGCCACCTGAATGGCAATGCCAATGGTCTCCTTGGTCTCCAGCCTGCCCTTTCTGGCAATGTATGCCTTCAAGGTAACGCCCTCAATCAGCTCCATGACAATATAATGAAGCTTTTCCTCATCGATTACATCATACACATTGACAATGTTTGGATGGGAAAGCCTGGCTGCTGCCTGAGCCTCCATCTTAAATTTGCTGACAAAGGTACTATCATTGCTGAATTCCTCCTTCAGCAGCTTAATGGCTACCAGCCGGTTCAGCTTATGGCACCTGGCCTTGTACACCACAGACATTCCGCCGGAGCCCACCTGCTCCAGAATCTCATAACGATCCTGCAGATACACTCCGGGCCTTAAGATCATAGTGACACCTCACGAATCTGAGGCTCTATGAGAATCACAGAAATATTATCCTTTCCGCCGCCCCGGTTGGCAGCCTTCACCAGGTCCTCTACCTTGCATTTTAAGCTTCCCTCCGAGCGGATAATATATTCTATTTCAAACTCATCCACCATATTGCTTAAGCCGTCGGAACACATCAGTATCTGATCGCCGGGCTTCAGCTTTAAGGCAAACAAATCCGTCTCCACGGTCTCCGCTGTTCCCACTGCCCGTGTAATAATATTCTTATGCTCCAGATAGCTTCTGCTCCCCCGCTTCATCTTTCCCCTGGCAACCAGCTCCTCCACATAAGAATGGTCCCTGGTCACCTGCTCTAGCTCCCTCCGGAGCAGATAAAGACGGCTGTCGCCGATATTGGCCACATACAGCACATTCCCCTTTATGGTAGCTGCCACTAAGGTGCTTCCCATGCCGGACAGCTCCGGGTCATGGCTGGCCCGGTAGTACAGCTCTCGGTTCATCTGCCGGATTCCGTCTCTTAGGATTCCATGAACATCCTTTTCCGGGGTCTTGATTCCAAAATATCCGACCAGATTTTCCACGGCAAAACGAGACGCATAATCTCCTGCCTGATGACCTCCCATCCCGTCCGCCACCATAAACAGGTTATCTAAAGAACCCACAGGGACTGTTGAGGCATAGATATAATCCTGATTCATGCTGCGGTATTTTCCCACATCTGTAAGCGCATAAGCCTGCACCGCATCCACCTCCTTCAATTTCCTGACAGGAAGCCTCTGCGAAGCTGCCCGCAGGCCCCATCAATATCCCTTCCCATCTCCCGTCTTACGGTAACGGCGATCCCCGCTTTTTCCAAAAACTCCTTAAACTCCCGAATCGCCTTTTGATCCGACCTGGCAAAATTCCGTTCCCTGACAGGATTTACCGGAATCAGGTTCACATGCCCATGGACTCCCCTAAGCAGCCGCGCAAGCTGTTCTGCCTCCTGCAGATTATCATTGACTCCTTTTACCAGGCTGTATTCAAAGGTCAGCCGCCTTCCGGTGTTTTGAAAATATTCCTGGCACGCCTTCAGTACCTGTGACAAGGGATATGCCTTTGCTATGGGCATAAGCCTCTGCCTGACCTGGTCATTAGGTGCATGGAGAGACAAAGCCAAGGTCACAGGCAGTCCCTCCCGGGCAAATCGTTGAATCCCCGGAACAATCCCACAGGTAGATACCGTAATATTCCGCAGGCTTATGTTCAGCCCGCGCTCATCCGAGATCAGACGAAGGAAACGAACCACCCCGTCATAGTTGTCAAAGGGCTCTCCTGATCCCATCATGACAATGTGGGAGACCCGCTTTTTTGTCAGCGCCTGGATCCGGTATACCTGCCCCAACATCTCCGATGGGGTCAGGTTCCTTTCCAGGCCGTCTAAAGTAGAAGCACAGAAGCAGCATCCCATCCGACATCCCACCTGAGAAGAAATACACACGGAATTTCCATGACGGTACTGCATCCATACGCTTTCAATCACATTCCCGTCCGCCAAGCGAAACAAATATTTGCGGGTCCCGTCTATCCGGGATACCCGTTCCTCCACCAGCTCCGGCACAGTCAGCTCAAACCTCTCCTCAAGAGCCTGCCGAAGCTTTACCGGCAGATTGGTCATCTGTCCAAAGTCCTCTGCCGTCTTTTCATGAAGCCATCCGTACACCTGGCCGGCACGAAAGGATTTCTCCCCCATTTCCTTTAAAATAATCTCCAGTTCAGAAAAATAAAGGGACCTGATATCGATTTTTTCCATTCTCCCTCCGTCAAAAACCCTTCCCTTTTGCGGCAGCCTATGCTGTGATTCCAGACAAGCCATGGCTGGCAAAAGCCTGCAGCAGCATCAGCCGTGTTTTTTCTCAAACGCCGCAATAAAAAATCCGTCGCAAGGATGGACTCCCGGCAAAAGCTGCACATAACCATCCCTCATGGTTCCTTCCTCTGTTTCCAATCCGCCCAAAGGGCCAATCCCTTTTGGCGAGAAGGGAAAATGGTCCAGAAACCATTGACGCTGTTCCTGATTCTCCTGCCTGCTGACCGTGCAGGTACTGTAGATCAAGGTGCCGCCCGGCCTTACATACCTGGATACCACCTTTAGAATCTCTCTTTGCAGCAAAACAAGACTTTCGATCTGGTCTCTCGTCATCCGGTATTTAATATCCGGCTTTTTCCCGATTACGCCCAGTCCGGAACAGGGAAGGTCAGCCAAAACAATATCTGCCTGTTCTTCCCACCTGTCGTCAAGCTCCAGGGCATCCCACATCTCTGCCTTCATATTCTTAAACCCGGTGCGCATCAGATTCTCCTGGACCAGGGCAATCTTTCTCTCTGTCAGGTCACGGCACACCACCATCCCTGTTCCCTTCAGCTTATCCGCCATATGTAGGCTCTTTCCCCCCGGTGCGCCGCACACATCCAGCACCCGGCTTCCCGGACAAGGGGATGCTGCCTCCGCCGCCAGGGCCGAGGCAGCATCCTGTACCTGTATCCAGCCCTTCCTAAACGCATCCAGCCGCTCCAGATAATCATACTGCTCCAGGATCAGCACCTCTGCAGACAGAGGACTGACAACCGCCTTCACCCCCTGGCCCTTCAGACTGTCCCTAATCTCCTCAGCCGATGCCAGACTTAGATTGCACCGTACCGTCATCGGACTGTCCTCCAAGGATGCCAAAAGCATCCTTTCCGTCACATCCCGTCCATACTGCTCCTCCCACATCTCCAGAATCCATTCCGGCATGGAATAGCGCAGGGACCAGTCTTCAAAGACAAATTCCTCTTTCCTCCGTGCCACGCTGCGCAGCACCCCGTTGACAAAGCCCCCAAGACCGCCGAAGTGATGCTTCTTGGCCAGCTTTACAGCCTCATTGCACACTGCCCGGTCCGGCACCCGGTCCATCCACAGAATCTGATATACAGACATCCGCAGGATGGTGCGGATCACCGGCTTCATATTTTTGGTCTTAACCTTAGAACAGAGATCCAGGACTGCGTCTATGGTCAAAAGCCGCTCTACGGTTCCCTCTCCCATACGGGTGATAAAAGCCCGATCCTGCTTTTTCAGATATTGGTATTTATTTAAGGCATTCTGCATGGCGCCGTGAATCATCCCATCCCGTTCCAGCACCTCCAAAAGAATCTCCAGGACGATCTCTCTAGTCATTGCTTCTGCGTCCTCCAAACAGGATCAAAAGCCGCAGAAGCTGCAGAACAGACGCTGCCACTGCCGCCACGTAGGTAAGTGCCGCTGCCCCCAGCACCTTTTTCGTATAATCCACCTCCTGCCCCTGAAGGATGCCGATCTGTCCTAACAGACGTACCGCCCTGCCGGAAGCATTGAACTCCACGGGCAGTGTGATCACCTGAAACATAAGCGCCAGCACAAACATCCAGATTCCCACCTGGATAAAAGGAGTCAGCCCGATCACCAATCCTAAAAGAATCAGCGGCCAGGACAAGGTACTGCCCAGATTTGCCACCGGCACAAAGGCTGCCCGAAGGCGAAGGGGAGCATATCCCACATGGTCCTGGATGGCATGGCCGCACTCATGGGCAGCCACCCCGATAGCAGACACGGAACTCTGCCCATAAACGGATTCCGACAGATTCACGGTCTTGGTCCTGGGGTCGTAGTGATCCGTAAGCTGCCCCTTCACTCCGCGAACCGTCACATCGTAGATTCCCTGAGAATGCAGAATCTGCCTGGCCGCATCTGCCCCGGTCATTCCGGTCCGGCTGCGTACCTGAGAATACTTTTGGAATGTACCATTGACCCGCGCAGACGCCCACATGGAAAGCAATGCGCCTGCTATGACCAAAAGATAGGTGGGATCAAACCCAAAATAACCTCTGTAAAAAGGCATCATTCAACTCAACTCCTTCCAAGTCTCTGCCCCGATTCCACAGGAAATCCCCGAAGAAAGGCTCCTGTGTCCATCCGTCTCTTTCCTTCTATCTGAAGGCTGGTAATATTCAAAATACCGCTTCCGGTCCTGACCTTCAGCCCGTCCTCTGACGCGGACAGAACCACGCCGCATTCTTCCCTCCTGCTCTCATCTGCCTCCGGCACACCGGCACCCTCTGACACAATACCGGCTCCGGACACATTCTCATCCTCTGCCTTATGCCTAGGGGTCTCTCCTGTATCCTCCTGCTTCCCCGGTAAAATCACATCTGCTGCCCACAGCTTCAGCAGCTTTCCGTTCAGCCAGGTATAAGCGCTGGGCCAGGGATTCAGTCCCCTTATCAGCCGCTCAATGGATCCTGCATCCTTTGTCCAGTCGATCTCCCCAAATGATTTGGGAATCTTTTTTACATAGGTAGCTGCCTCATGATCCTGGGGTGTCCTTACCAAGGTCCCCTTTTCCAGCTTATCCAGGGTGGACAAAATCAGCTCCCCGCCTAACAGGCTCAGCCGGTCAAACAGGCTTCCCCCTGTCTCCTTTTCTGCTAAAGCGATCGCCCGTTTTTCCAGAATATCTCCTGTATCCATTCCCTCGTCCATCATCATGGTGGTAATGCCGGTCTCCCTCTCGCCGTTGATCACAGCCCACTGAATAGGAGAAGCCCCCCGATACTTGGGAAGCAGGGATGCATGAATGTTCACACAGCCATAGGCAGGCACACAAAGGAGCTCCTTTGACAGAATCTGGCCAAAGGCAATCACCACCATCACGTCCGGAGACAGCTTTTTCATTTCTTCTATAAAAGAAGCATCCCTGGCCCGATCCGGCTGGTATACCGGAATCCGGCGGCTAAGAGCCGCCTCCTTAACCGGGGATATACAGATCCCGTTGCCCCTTCCTTTTGGCCTGTCAGGCTGAGTCACCACAGCGGTCACCTGATGACGGGAATCTGCCAGAGCCTCAAGCACCGGAACGGAAAAATCAGGGGTTCCCATAAATACAATTCTCATTCTCGCCTCTTTCCTGACGCATATACCGCGTCATTCAGACCGACTTGGAAGCTTATTCATCTTCCTCATCATTATCCATCAGCTCCCCCTCTACCAGATCCACGTACAGCTCCCCCCGAAGGTGGTCGCACTCATGGCAGATGGCCCGGGCCAGCATTTCCTCTGCCTCCAGCTCGAACTCTTTCATATCCTCATCCATGGCACGTACCTTTACATGATTGGGGCGAGTCACCATACCGTGCTTTCCCGGTACGCTCAGGCATCCCTCCCGGTCCGTCTGGCTGCCGCTCTGCTCAATGATCTCCGGATTAATCAGCACATACTGATTCCCGTCCTCTACGTCAATCACCACGATCTGCTTTAATATTCCTACCTGAGATGCTGCCAGCCCTACTCCGTTGTGCTCATACATGGTATCGAACATGTCTTCAATCAACTGCCTTGTCCGCCGGTTCATCTCCTTTACCCTCTTACACTGCTTTTTTAAAATATCATCGCCAATCGTTCTGATCTGTCTGATCGCCATATGCTTTTTGTTCTCCTTTTCCCCTGTTCTGAAACTCCATAATCAGCTTTTCAGCCAAAATCATATTGCACTGCAAGCTTCTTACAATCCTCTGTCTCGTCCCAACGATCCTGAATATATTTCCGGATTCTTATTAGTATATCATAATTTTCCTGTTTCATATATAAAATTTTTCTATAAATATCATTAACTTTATATACAGGAGCCGGAACCGGCCCAATCACCTCCAGACAGGCTCCAAAATGCCGCACCACAGAGTCCCGGATCAAATCTATCATATGGCTTGTCAGCTCCTCGTCCCGCCCTGATACCTGCAGCCCCAGCATATGATTGACAGGAGGATAATGCATCAGCCGACGATAGCCCATTTCCTGCCTGTAAAAAGCCTGATAGTCCTGCGCTGCTGCTGCCTGAATCCCATAATGCTCCGGAATATAGGTCTGAATCACCGCAGTTCCCGGCCTCATTCCCCTTCCGGCCCGTCCGGCCGCCTGTACCAGAAGCTGAAAGGTCCGCTCCGCACATCGATAATCCGGTGCATACAAGGATACATCTGCAGCCAATCCCCCTACCAGAGTCACCCCCGGAAAATCATGGCCCTTTACGATCATCTGAGTCCCGATCAGGATATCCGCCTCTCCCTTGGCAAATGCCGCCAGAATGGCTTCATGACCCCCCTTCCGCGATGTGGTATCCAGATCCATCCTGAGCACCCGCGCCCCTGCAAACATCTGCTTTGCCATCTCCTCAATCTTCTGCGTACCCACCCCAAAGCCTGCCAAATACTCAGAGCCGCAGAACGGGCATGTCCCTGGCAGGGGGATGGTATAGCCGCAGTAATGGCAGGTCAGACGGCGGTTATTATGCAGGGTCAGGGAAACGTCACAGTGAGGACATTTGATGGCCTTCCCGCAGCTTCTGCAGGACACAAAGCTGGAATATCCGCGCCGGTTGATGAACAGCATGACCTGCTCCTTCTTCTCCAGACGGTCCTTTATCAGCTCCTGCAGCCGCCTGCTGAAGATGGATTTATTTCCCTCTCTCAGCTCCCCGCGCATATCCACAATCTCGGTTGATGCCAAAGCACTGCCCTTTCCTGCCCGAAGCTTCAGAGAAAACAGGCGGTAAAGACCTGCCTCTGCCTTGGAATACGCCTCCACGGACGGAGTGGCGGACCCCATCACAAAATGAGCTCCTTCCATCCGGGCCAGATGCTCCGCC
Source organism: bacterium D16-56 (assembly GCA_003611875.1). Lineage (GTDB taxonomy): Bacteria > Bacillota > Clostridia > Lachnospirales > Lachnospiraceae > Brotaphodocola. The sequence goes on from RAYY01000025.1 coordinate 64,030, forward strand.
ACCTCCCGGGCATGATACCGGGGCGCACCCTCGCTTCGGTACGCTCCTTCATGCTCCTCATCCATCACGATCAGGCCCAGCCTTTCAAAAGGTGTAAAAAGAGCAGAACGGGCTCCGATCATAATCTGGGCCTCCCCCCGCCTGGCCCGGTCAAACTGGTCATAACGCTCCCCGTCCGACAGCCGGGAATGCATCACACAGATCCGTTCCCCAAACCGGGCATAAAACCGCATCACGGTCTGAAAGGTCAGGGCAATCTCAGGAATCAGCACAATCACCTGACAGCCAGAAGACAGTACATGGTCAATCATGGTCATGTACACCTCTGTCTTGCCGCTTCCGGTAATTCCGTGAATCAAATAAGGCGTCCGTTCCCCCTTGTCATAATCCCTGCAAAAGGCGTCGACCACCTGCTGCTGCTGTTCATTTAAGAAAATATCCGGCTTCTTTTCTGCTTCCTTCCAAGACCACAGATCCCCGATCATGGACTTTACAACCTGCTGATTCCGCGCCTTCACCCTCCGCTTTACAGGAAGTGCGGTCTTTAATGCCTGATGCATGGTTGAGCCATACCGCTCCTTCATCCACCAGGCCAGCTTCAACAGCCGGGAATCCGCTGTCACGCTGCCCTTTACCAGACCTGCCACCTCTTTGATCCTGGCTTCATCAAAGGCAGCTTTTTCTGTTATTTCCACCACATAGCCCTTCCGGCGGCGGTTTCCCGAGCCAAAAGGAACGCAGACCTGACTTCCGATCTTTACCTCCTCCTGAAGATCTTCAGGAATCCGGTATTGAAAGATACGGTCCACGCTCTCATGGGAAATATCTATAATCACGCTGGCATATTTTACCGTCATATGATCTCCCGTCTGCAGCCGTGTATTGGGACTGCACTAACCATTCACACGTTATTCTGTCGGCCCTACCAATCTCTTTGCCACCTGATCCAGCTCCATACTGCGGGATCCCTTTAAAAGCACACAATCCCCAGGAGCCAGAAGCTCCTCCACAGCCCTTGTCAGCCCGCTTAGGTCTTCCTGGTCAAAATGCCGGCATTCCTTTCCTGCTTCTATGCTCCGGGACAGGCTCCCCAAGGTAAACACCACGTCAACCGGCTGGCCTGAAAGCCATTCTCCGATCTCTCTGTGGAACCGTTCCTCATCCGGCCCCAGCTCCTTCATGTCTGCCAGCACCGCGATCCGGCGAACCGCCTTCTCCATGGAAGCCAGCACCTGAAGAGACGCTTTCATGGATGCGGGACTTGCGTTATAGGTATCATCAATGATCGTAACCTGGCCTCTCGTATACACCTGCTGCCGCCCCTGGAACCCGGTAAATTCCTGAAGCCTTTCTGCTGCAGCAGCCATGTCCATTCCGTACAGATCTGCCGCAGCCAGGGCTGCCATGGCATTTCCCACCTGATGAAATCCCATCACCTTCAGCTGTACCGAAACCCGCCTTTCTCCATGAACCGCCTCAAATACAGGAAATCCGTCCTTTAACCGGATATTTTCTGCCCGATACTCACAATGCTTCCCGGTTCCATAATAGACCGTGCGGCATCCCTCCTTGGCACGAGTCTCCTTCAGCATAGGGTCATCCCCATTTAGCAGCAGGATTCCCCCATCCCTTAAGCCATCCTGAATCTTCAGCTTCTCCTGGTAAATATTCTCCTGGCTTCCAAGCTGTTCAATGTGGGTAACTCCCACATTGGTGATCACTGCCATGTTTATTTGGGCAATCCGGGCAATCACAGTCATTTCCCCAGGCATACTCATACCCAGCTCCAGCACACCGATCTCATCCTCTGAGGTAATCTCCGACAGGGTGATCGGCACCCCTACCTGACTGTTTTTATTTCCCGGCGTCTTGTACACCCGGAATCCGGCTGACAGGGCTGCTGCCACCAGCTCCCGTGTTGTGGTCTTTCCCACACTGCCGGTAATTCCGATCAGAGGCAGGGTAAGCCGCCTCCTGTAATAAGCCCCCACTGCCTGCAGGGCCTTTTTCGTATCCTCCACCCGGATCCAGGGATGAGCATCCTCCTTCTGGTCATGCTCAGAGGTAAGCACTGCTCCTGCCCCTGCCTCAAAAGCCATCTGGATAAACCGGTGGGCATCTACCTTCTCTCCTACCAGGGGCACAAACAGCTCCCCTCTTTGTACCTCCCTGGAATTAATCCCGATATGCACAATCGGCTGGCTCTCATCCCCGCACAAAAGCCTGCCCCCTGTAGCCGTTACAATGTCCCTTACTGTCATCTGTTCCATACACTGCCTCTTTTTCCTTACCTCTATCCTATGGCGTTTCGTTTCCGGCGGTTCCCGCCTGCCCACGACAACTGCCCCGATCCGGCGGACACCTGCCGCTGCTGCGCCTTTAGACCGTTTCCTCCATCAAGTCCACAACTTCCTGAATCACTTCCCGGTCCAAAAACGGGTACCGGACGCCTTCTACTTCCTGGTAATTCTCATGTCCCTTCCCAATCACGGCAATCATATCCCCCTCCTGGGCATGGGTAATACTGTAGGCAATGGCTTCTCTCCGGTCCGGAATCTCCACAAAGGCTCCGCCTGTTTTCTCAATGCTTCCCCGAATATCTGCCATAATATCCTCTACCTTCTCATACCGGGAATTGTCCGCCGTAATAATGGAAAGATCCGCCATCCTCCCTGCAATCTCCCCCATAGAGTATCTTCGGTCCTTGGAACGGTTGCCCCCACACCCAAAGACACACACCAGCCGTTTGGGCTGATACTCCCGCAGCGCAGACAAAAGGCTTTCCATGCTGACCTCATTGTGGGCATAATCCACAATCACACAGCACCTTTTGGAGGAATAGACGATCTCCATCCGCCCGTCCAGCTTCAGATGCTCCAATCCATGACAGACGACCTCCTTTGACACCCCTGCCTTCAGGCAGACTGCTGCCGCAGCCAAAGCATTATTTACATTAAATCTTCCGGGAATATTCACCCGCACCGGAATCTGGTTCCATCTCTCATCCTCCCGGATCCGGATCTCAAACTCCAGCCCTACAAAATCCGGCTCTGACACAAAATGAATCTCCTTTGCCTGATACCGGGCCTTATGATCAAAACCATAGCCGTCCCATTGACAGGGAATCCCTTCCGTAATCTGCTCCAGATGGCTGTCGTCTACATTCACCAGCCCCAAACGGCTCTGCCTAAAGATCTGCTTCTTGTAAAACAGATATTCTTCAAAATCCTTATGCTCATTCTCGCCAATGTGATCCTTAGAAAGATTGGTAAAAATAGCATAGTCATAGACAATTCCCGCCACCCGGCACATTTTCAATGCCTGGGAAGACACCTCCATCACACAGCACTCACAGCCTGCCTCTGCCATTTCCCGAAAATACCGGTGAAGCTCATAGGATTCCGGCGTGGTGTTGACTGTATCATAATGCTGCTCTCCTATCCCTACTCCGTTGGTTCCGATGATTCCCGTCTTCCTTCCCGCAGCCTCCAAAAGCGCACGGACCATGTGTGCCGTGGTAGTCTTTCCCTTGGTTCCTGTAATTCCGATCATCAAAAGCTCCCTGGCAGGATAGCCGAACCTGGCTGCCGACAAAAGAGCCAGGGCCTCCCGGCCCTGCTCTGCCAAAATCACCGTCACATCGGAAGGGACAAAAACCGGCTTTTCCACCACCAGCACCTTCACCCCCGCCGAAAGCACCTGGGGAATGAATGTATGGGAGTCGGTCTTTGTCCCGGCTATGCAGACAAACACAGCACCAGGCGCTGCCTTCCGCGAATCAAAAACCACCTCCTCCACTTCCACATCCAGGCTGCCCTGGAGCCGTGTATAATTCAGTTCACTTAACCATTCCTTCAACAACATAGGCCTTGCCCTCTTTCCCTAACCTTTAAAACAATCCTGTGATCTTTCCGTCTTCGTTTACATCGATCCCGTCTGCCGCCGGCTTTTTGGGAAGCCCCGGCATGGTCATGATAGCGCCTGTCAGCGCCACCACAAACCCGGCGCCGGCTGACACATACACATCCCGCACATGGATGGTAAACCCAGACGGTCTGCCCAGTTTACTCTGATCGTCTGACAGAGAATACTGGGTCTTTGCCATACAGACCGGCAGCCTTCCAAATCCCATTTCCTCAATCCGCGCCATAGCCTTTTCTGCCCCGGGAGCATAGCTGACTCCGTCTGCGCCGTAGATCTCTGCAGCGATGGTATGGACCTTCTCCTTCAGACTCATGTCATCCGGATAGATGGGCGCATAATTGCTCTCCTTGTTTTCCAGGGTTTCCAGCACCTTTCCTGCCAGCCCTTCGCCGCCCTCGCCTCCTTTTGCCCACACCTCCGAAAGAGCGAACTCACAGCCCCGCTCCTCACAGAAGCTTCGGATAAACTCATATTCTGCCTTCGTGTCACTGGTAAAGGAGTTCAGCGTCACCACCACCGGAACCCCATACTTGTGAATGTTCTCAATATGTTTTTCCAGATTCACGATTCCGCGCTTTAAGGCTTCCAGGTTTTCCGTATTCAGCTCTGTCTTGGGCACACCCCCGTTATACTTCAGGGCCCGCACAGTCGCTACCAGAACCACTGCATCCGGCTTCAGACCTGCCATCCGGCATTTAATATCCAAAAACTTCTCCGCCCCCAGGTCTGCGCCGAATCCGGCCTCTGTAACCACAATGTCCGCCAGCTTTAAGGCAGTCTTTGTGGCACGCACACTGTTGCACCCATGGGCAATATTGGCAAAGGGTCCGCCGTGAACCAGTGCTCCTGTGTGCTCCAGCGTCTGAATCAGATTGGGTTTAATGGCGTCCTTTAAAAGAGCCGCCATGGCTCCCACCGCGTTAAGCTGCTTTGCCGTCACCGGCTCCCCAGCATCATTATATGCAACAATAATCCGTCCCAGCCTTTCTTTTAAATCCCCCATATCATCGGCCAGGCAGAGAATTGCCATGATCTCCGAGGCTACGGTAATGACAAAATGATCCTCGCGCACCACGCCGTCTGCCTTTGCTCCCAGCCCCACCACAATATTGCGCAGAACCCGGTCATTCATATCCATGCACCGTTTCCAGAGAACCTGCCGGGTATCGATCCGCAGCCCGTTTCCCTGCTGAATATGATTGTCCAAAAGAGCCGCCAGAAGATTGTTGGCAGAGGTAATGGCGTGAAAATCCCCTGTAAAGTGCAGATTCAAATCCTCCATAGGCACAACCTGGGCATAACCGCCGCCGGCAGCCCCTCCCTTGATTCCAAAGCACGGCCCCAGGGAAGGCTCCCGCAGAGCCAGCATGGTCTTTTTCCCCAGACGGCTCAGCGCATCTGCCAGCCCAATGCTGGTAGTAGTCTTTCCCTCCCCTGCAGGAGTGGGATTAATGGCAGTCACCAGCACCAGCTTTCCGTCCGGATTTTCCTTTACCCGGTTCCACAGCTCGTCTGTAAGCTTGGCCTTATATTTTCCATACAGCTCCAGCTCATCCTCACTGATTCCATAAGCAGCTCCAACCTCTTTTACCTGTCTCATCTCGGCTTCCTGGGCAATCTGAATATCGGTTTTCATGTCAAGTCCCTCCTGTTTTGTTTTCTTTCATAGCAATCCTTAGGCAAATAAGGATACCCTTGCATATCCATGCTGCGCAATACTTTACAGCAGCTCCTCAAATTCTTCCATCGTTACCAGTATCTTTCTGGGCTTGGTTCCCTCATCCTCCCCCACGACCCCGGCGTCCGCAAGCTGGTCCATGATCCGCGCCGCCCGGTTAAAGCCAATCTTAAACATCCTCTGAAGCATTCCGATAGAAGCCTTGTCCTTCTCAATAATAAACCGTCCTGCCTGTTCAAAATACTCGTCTCTTCCGCCGGCTCCCCCGGAGCCGCCGCTCATGGCCGCTGTACTGCTCATCTGCTTTTCCACACTGGGATCATAGCTGGCTGTCAGACCCTGTTCTGACAAAAATTCCACTATCTTCTGAACCTCCGAGTCAGACACAAAGGCTCCCTGAACCCGCTGAGGCTTGGGAATCCCGGACGGGAAAAACAGCATGTCTCCCTTGCCTAAAAGCTTCTCCGCCCCATGCATGTCAATAATGGTGCGGGAATCCACTCCCGAGGACACGGAAAACGCGATTCTGGAAGGAACATTGGCCTTGATCAGTCCTGTAATAACATTGACCGACGGACGCTGGGTGGCAATCACCAGATGAATCCCCGCCGCACGGGCAAGCTGCGCCAGGCGGCAGATGGCGTCCTCCACCTCTCCCGGAGCCACCATCATCAAATCGGCCAGCTCATCCACAATGATCACGATCTGAGGCAGCTTCTTTGGCTTTTCCTCCTCCGGCACATCATCTCCCAGCTTCTCAATCCGGGAATTATACCCCTTCAGGTTCCGCACATTGCACTCCGCAAACTTTTTATAACGGTCCTGCATTTCTGCCACTGCCCAGTTCAACGCTCCGGAAGCCTTCTTGGGATCTGTCACCACAGGAATTAAAAGATGAGGAATGCCATTGTACACACTTAGCTCCACCACCTTGGGATCCACCATAATCAGCTTCACCTCATCAGGGCTTGCCTTGAAAAGAATACTCATAATCAATGTATTAATACAAACGGATTTCCCCGAACCGGTAGCTCCTGCAATCAGCAGGTGGGGCATCTTGGCAATATCCGTCACCACCACCTGGCCGCCGATATCCTTTCCCACGGCAAAAGCCATCTGGGACGGATGCTCCTGAAATGCTTCTGACTCCAGCAGCTCCCTGAGATAGACCGTGGTATTCTCCTTGTTGGGCACCTCGATTCCCACCGCCGACTTGCCGGGAATCGGCGCCTCGATCCGAATGTCTGCTGCCGCTAAGCTCAGCTTAATATCATCTGCCAGGCCTACAATCCGGCTGACCTTCACTCCCTGCTCCGGATGCAACTCATACCGGGTCACCGACGGACCGCAGCTAATGTTTGTCACTGTGACGCCCACGCCAAAATCTCTGAGGGTCTGCTGCAGCTTAATGGCCGTATCCTTATATTCCTGCTGGGAATTGGCTCCGGCCAGAAGATTCCCGCGCTTTAACAGCGTAACCGGAGGGAACACATACTCCTTCTTAGGAAGAATCTCCTTCTCTCGGATCTGCTGCTGCACACTGATCTCCCCTGCTCCACGGTCCGCCAGAGCTTCCCTTCGTTTCGATTCCAGCCGCTTCTGCAATGCCTCTGTGTCGCTCTCAATCACCTTGCCGGATGCAGTCACCACCCGCTTTGCCTCCTCCGGAATCAAAAACTCTCCGGAACTGGTTCTTCCTGCTTCCTGCCAGCCGGAGTCCTCCTCATCCCAGCCTTTCCTTTCTGTCTGACGGTTGGACTCCCCTTCCTGCCTAAAGCGATCCTCCTGCAGGCCCGGTCTTACGGACTGACGGCCCGGGGCCTCCTCATGCCCGGTTTCTTCCTCGCTCCAACGGCTCACTGCCTGGCGGCCTGGCTCATCTGCCTGGTCAAAGGCTTCCTCCTGCCAGCCTTGTTCGTCTGATTCCGCCTCCCATTCCAGGGCTTCCCCGTTCCAGCGGCTCACTGCCTGACGGCCAGACGTATCTTCATTTCCGGATTCCTCCTCATTCCAGCGTCTCGCCACCTGATAGTCCGAATCATCTTCCCGTCCGGGCCTTTTCTCCTGCCAGCCCAGCCTTATTGGCTGACGGTCCGTTTCTCCTCGCTGTCCGATGCTTCTCTCCTGAACATCAATCCCTTCTTCTGGCAGCTCAATCTCTGCCCTCTGCAGATCCGGGATTCTCCTGTTATCCCGTTCTCCTGGATATGGCTCCGGCTGGTATGCTTCCACAGGCCGCGCACCTTGCTGGTTTCCTCTCCGATCCGCCGGATCCTCTCCCATAAAAATCTCGTTCTCCGGTTCCTCCTTGATGTGTACCATCCGCCCTGCCGGTTCCTCCTGCGGCAAATATCCGGATCCTGCAGCCCTTAAATCCCGATCCTGACGATCCCTTTCCTTCAAATGCTCTCCCGCCTTGCTGTCTCCATCCAGCATTTCTGACAATCCATGAAAAGACGGCTCTGACGCCGGAGTATGAAATGCAGGCGGCTTAACGGGCCTTCCAAAGCTCCCCTCAAAATCACTGAGACGGGAAATCCCCTCTGCCACCAGAAGCTGGGCTGACTCTGCCGGTGAAAGCACCTTGTCCACCTCAAAGGGAGCCGTATCCTCCCCCTCATACCTTGCAGGCATCACGATCTTTCCCACAAAAACATCTGCTGGATCCACCGCCTTCTCCTGCTGCTCTTTCCTCTCTCCTTTGTTCTTTCCCTGCTGGTCTTCCCGTTTTGAACCTTTTCTTTTGTCCGGCTGATCTTCTCTTTGGGATGGCTCCGCTCTGCCCATGCCTGCAGACAAGTCCTTTTGAGCCGATTGGTACTCCTGCACAGCGTCTTCCTCATACACACCGTCTTCTGCTCTGTCATCTTCATATTCCTCTGCCTGAGCAGCCGGATATTCCGGATTCATGCCATACCCGTCATATTCCTCATAATAATCCCCCTGGGCAGCCAGATCCGTAGACTCCAGATTCACCCCCCGCACCCGCTGTTCCTTTTGAATGCGCCGCTCCTCCTGCCGCTTTTCATGCTCCTCTCTTCTCCGGTCAAAATCCTCCCTGGCATACCGATAAGCAGCATCCCCCTGCCGCTTCACTGCCTTCACCAGAGAACGCTCTGTAATACACACGGCGCTGATGGCAAAACATACCGTCAACACCAAAAATGCGCCGATATTTCCCAACACCGACGTTAATACCCCGCAAATAATTCCTCCCGTCAATCCACCGCCTATACCGCTCTCGGAAGACAGACGATAATACTCCCAGACACCGCTTCCTTCCGCCGGGCTTTTTCCAAACAAAAGCTGGGCAAACCCGCACAAAACAAGAACCGCTGCCACACAGGCCAACAGCTTGCGCATGGCTGTCACATTCCCCTGATTAGAAAGGTAAAAACAAGTACCTGCAAATAAAAGAAACGGGGCCACAAATCCCACGCTTCCAAAAATCCCAAGCTGAAAGGCCCGAAGATACCTTCCCGCTGCCCCACACAGGTTAAAATTACTTAAAAACAATAAAACCGCTATGGCAAAAGACAAAATAATCAGCACCTCAGCGCCCATAAAATCCTCTGCTTCCTCCACTGCAGGAGCAGCATTCCTGCCTCCCTTTGCCGCATTCTTCCCTCTGCTGTCAGCGCCTCCTCCTCTGCCGGCATTCCCCGTTTTCGCGCCGGCGCTTCCCTGCCTGCCCTTAGCGCTTCCTGCCCTGCCGCCTTCTTTCCCTGATCCAGGCTTCTTGTTCGCTGTCACTGCCACCAATCTCTGCCTCCTATTCTCCAATGAGGATAGTATACAAAAAATCAAGAAGAAATGCAACCATAGAAATAGGGGCTACTTTTTAAGTAAGCCCCACCATCACAGCCAGCAAAACCGTGGCTGACGCACACACAAACAACACTGCCTGGAACCGAATCTGGAACCTGGCCCATTTCCCCCAATCCAGCCTGGCCGCAGCTAAAGCCCCTAAAAGACAGCCGGACGTAGGCACAATAAAATTGGTAAATGCATCTCCAAGCTGATAAGCAACCACAGCCACCTGCCGCTCCACCCCTACCAGGTCCGCCAAAGGCGCCATTACCGGCATGGTAAGCGCTGCCTGACCAGAGCCGGACACCACAAAGAAGTTAAACACAGACTGGAACAGATACATGCACCATGCGGAAATCACGGGCGGGAAATGCTTCATGCCCTCACTGAGCCCATGGAGAATCGTATTCAGCACAGTCCCGTCCGTAGCGCTGGTTCCTCCTAAAATAATGATGATTCCCTGCGCCATTCCCACACACATGGCAGCCCCCAGAAGATCCGCAGCCCCCTGATCAAAAGCCTTGGGCAGATCATTCAATTTCATGTCATTTAAATGGAACACCAGCCCGATAATCCCTGACACCAGCCCCATCACAAAAAACTGAGAAGCAATCTCCGGAATATAGTATCCCTTGGCCACAACGCCCCATATGGTCCATGCCATACATACCGCAATCGTCAGAAGCACCAGCTTATGCCCCAAGGTAAAAGGAGGCAGATCCCTTCCGTTTCTGGCAAACTCGGTCCGGTAAGCCTCATCCGACTCATAGGCTACTGACAGCTGAGGATTTTTCTTGATCTTCATGGCATACCGCATGGTAAACACGGCTGCAATTCCAGTAAAAACAATCCACATAGGAATCCTAAACCAGGCGCCTGACATAACCGGCACACCGGCTACCCCCTGAGCCACTGCCAGCCCAAAAGGATTCTGCCAGGAGCTTCCGAATCCGATCTGGGTAGCCACATAAGAACACATAATTCCCACCACCGCATCATATCCCATGGCAATAAACATGGGAACCAAAATCATCACAAAGGGAATGGCCTCCTCCCCCATGCCGAACACTGCCCCGCCCAGGGAAAACAGCACGATCAGAACCGGAATCAGCAGGATCTCCTTACCGCCCGTCATCTGAATGACCCGCATAATACCGCTCTCCACGGCTCCTGTCCGAAGTACGATGCCAAAAGCGCCTCCCACTACCAGGATAAACGCGATGATCCCCACTGCCGTACCATTCTTATCTCCAACCGTCATGCCCTCAAACACATAATTTAAAATGCCCTGTCCTCCGAAATCCTCCGTGCCGAACAGGGGAGCGATCTTCGTCACTTTATTGCCGTTCTCGTCCAGCACATACTGAAAGCTCTCCGGATCCAGCACGGTCCGGCTCTTTTCCTCCCCGTTCATCATGTAGGTGATCTCTTTTGTCTCATACTTCCCCAAAGGTACAAATACCGTCATAAGCGCAGCCAGCAAAATCACGCCGAAAATAATGATATAGGTATGAGGCATTTGAAACTGTTTTTTCTTTTCCATGGTTTTTTCCTCTTTCCTGACGCACTCCCTGCGCCGTTTTCTGTCCTTAGGAACGGTCTCGCAGCAATTTACGGCGCAGCCTCAAAGGTCCCGCGCACGATCGTCCTTCCGTCTGAAACCATCACAACTCCCTTTGCAAGTACAGTATCCACCACAAGGCTCTTATCATCTGCCAGCACCAGATCCGCGTCCGCCCCTTCTGCAATCCGGCCCTTGTGAGGAAGCTTTAAGAGAGCGGCCGGATTGGAGGTCACTGTCCTAAGAGCTTTTACAAGAGGCACTCCGTCCTCCATCACCGCATCCCTCATCTCCCGATACAGGGAGGACACCTTTCCCACCCCCAGTCCCTTCAGGGTTCCGTCCGGATAAAAGACCGGCAGGCTTCCCTGTCCGTCAGAAGAAAAGGTTATCTGCTCCTCCCCTACTCCTGCATCCAATGCCAGCTTCAGCCCACAGCTTGCCTTTACCTCATCCGGCTCCAGAAAATCCGGGTCCGAGCTGGTAGTCAGATCAATATAGCCGCCCAGATTTTTGGCATAATCAATCCCGTCATTCATCAGTGTCCGGCTCCGGTTAATATGGGTGGGCAGCATATTGGCAGGCGGAATCTGGGTATACCTTCTCACATACCGCAGAAACTCCAGCTTTTCCCCGCCGTCCCCCATGTGAATATTCACCAGTCCTGCCTTGCCAGACAAAATACCGCCCACTCTTGTATCTGCCACAATTCGTGCAAACTCCTCCTTCGTGGGCTGGGAAGACCGATGATCCGAGACAGCGATCTCCCCGGTCCCCACCACCTTGTCCAGCAGAATGATATCATCCATAATGCTGCCAGTGAGAGTACGCACCGGAACCTGATAGGAGCCTGTATAAACATAGGTGGTAATTCCCTCCTCCTCCAGCCCCTTGGCCTTTGCTAAAAGATTCGACATGGTACGGGTACAGCCGTCTGTCCCCAGACATCCCACCACAGTCGTGACGCCGCCTGAAATAATATCAGAAAGCATGATCTCCGGCGTCCTGGTTCTGGCTCCGCCTTCGCCGCCTCCTCCTAAAATATGGACATGAGCATCAATCAGTCCTGGCATCAAAATCTTTCCGCTGCCATCGATCACCGTCACACCATAGGCTTTCTCCGCGGGCAGCCTTTCCCCTATCTTTAAGATCTTCCCGCCGCCCGTCAAGACATCCCGTATCCCCAAATCTTCCGGAGCATACACATGGATATTCTGAATCAAATACAACGAATAACCACTCCTTTCCATTATGATAATAAAACTCTTACATTGTAAGAAATTTTACCACATTTTTTTCTAAAGGTCATTTATTTTTTTTCATTTTTTTGTATTTTTTTACATTTTTTGTTACACTTTATCTTCCTTGGCCCGTTCCCTGCAGGGAACTTTTACAATAATTCAAATCCTCACCTGTCCCCGGCCGTACCGAAATATTCTTTCCCATCTCTGCCGCCCGATTCACAATTCCGGCCAGCCGCCTTAAATCCCCCTCTGAAATCCCCCACCCACACCTTTCTTCACAGAGACTCTGAAGCCTCTCCCACATCCAATCCGGCGCCGCATCCATCAAGATCCCAATCCCCTTAATCCATATCTCCAAATCATTCCACTCAGACATTCCCTTTGCTATTTGAGTCAAAAGCTTAAGTCCTCTAAGTCCGAATTTTTCGGAAACCTGCTCGATGGAATCCATCCACTCTGGCACTGTCCGCTGATACTCCATCAAATAGGCAAGTAAATAAGCTGTTAAATCCAAATTCTTCCCCTGCAGCAACAGACTAACCATAGCATTCTGACGATTCTTCTTCCCGGAACTATCCTTCTGATCATCTTCTATTACAAAAGGCTCCTCTGACTCTGCTCCCAGCTCCAGCTCTGCCATGGCGCCTAAAAACTCTGTCATATCAATTTTCTTTTCCCTGGACAAAGACCTTAGACAGCTATTCAAAAACCGATCCAGCACCTGCATTTTTCCTTCTTCTTCTTTTTCCCCCCGAACAAGAAAACAGCTATCCCCTTCTCCAAACCAGAAAAACGCATTTATACAGTGCATCCTTAAAATTCCCCTTCTCTTATCTGCGAACCCTTGATAGTAGAATTTTTTTCCCACATCATTCAATAAAATATTGACATAATCATATTCCATATTGTGATTTTCAATCACCTGCTGCCTTACACAGATCCTGTCCCGATATTTTTCAATAAATTCATCCGAAAAGCCCTGTCCGTCAAAGGACACACACCGGGTCACAGAATCCTCCATCAAAGCAATATACTTTGCTTTATTTCCACCTTTTGAATGTCCGCTGACCGTAATCCTGGAGAAATGTCCGGACAGCCCCAGGGAACGATACCATTCCAAGGCATTCCTCTGCTGTGTCGTAGATACACCGTCCCTTTCCCCGGTAGCCGCACCTCCCAGAAAATCATCCCGCCACTCACCTGCCGCTGTCCCCCGGAATACGACCACCGCTTCCCTGAGACATCGCCCCGTAAACACAACGCTCATCCCTCCCCCTCCTCCAGCCGCCTCATCCCAATGAACGCTCTGGATCATCATACGTCTCAGATCAGGATTCTCTGCAATCAGCCGGACAATATGATTCCATTCCTTCCCTTTCATACAAAGCCCGCAGTCTGCCTCATCCGGCAATGGCTCTGCACTCCACCGATTAAGCAGTACACCTATTGTATTTCCCTGATATGCATGGATTGTTCTTTTCTCGTCCTCCTCTTTCGGACAATACAGTAATTGATTTAACAGCAATATCTCCCCCGCTGAAAGCATCCCGGCTCCATTTTCTCTCTTTCCCTCATGATATGCCGCATCACGTCCCTTTTCTATACTGTCTTGACCTGAGCCCAATATATCGAAAAAAATCCTCGGGAATATGATGGTACAATATTCCCGAGGATTCTTAATTATCTATACTGGATTCAGAGAAAATCTTAATCCAGCTGTTTCACTGTAAGTGTAGCATTCACCCCGCTTCCAAGGGTTACTCCCACCGCCAGCAGTGCGGAAAGGGCCAGATCCACAACACTTCCGGCTGTCAAAGTCACAATGGTGCTTCCGCTGAACAGCGAACTTGTGCCGACTGACAATAGCCTGGAAATAGTTGCACTGGGAACATCGGCTCCATTGACTCTCACAGCAAATGTGATTGTCGTTGCCACTGCTGCCGTCAAAGTGGTTGCATAATTGATTTCATAAGTTCCTGCATTGGCAACCGCAATACTGTTTGCCGGTATATAGGTTGCATTTTTTACAGGTCCGGCAGTGGCAAGCGGAATCTGTGTTGTTCCTCCTATTGTCAGGTTCAAGGTTTGTGGCGCTGTGCTATACAAGCTTGCATAAGCGTTCAACCCATTTGCCGGGCCAGTGGCTCCGGTAGCACCAGTGGCTCCGGTGGCGCCAGTTGCACCGGCCGCTCCAGTCGCTCCAGTGGCTCCGGCGGCTCCCACTGCACCGTCAGCTCCGGTAGCTCCAGTGGCTCCGGCTACTCCGGCCGCTCCAGTCGGACCGGTTGGGCCAGTTGCTCCAGTTGGACCGGTGGAGCCGAGGATAATAAGAAAACCAACTATCAATTAAAATGCGGTCATTTCAAACCGCTTCTGAATGGGTGTTGACTTCAATAAAATCCTGCACCCGGCGGAGTTCATCAGCAAACCGAAGGATAATGCTAATGTTACCGCCCTCATGAACAATGATATTGTCAACCAGTTCAATCAAAATTTCCCTGGTTAGAGTGATGATATTCTCATACTTGCGGAATGCTACCAGAAACGGATTTTCAATGTCTACGCCGTTTTCCTGTTCGGCCCTCTCGTCTTGTAATTTTTTAATTACAGCATTTATTTCTTTTTCCTGTTCCTCATAATCTTCCCGCATACGGCGATAATCGGATTGACTAATCTCATTATCTTTCCAGTCTTGATAAATAGCCTGTTTGTATCGAACTACTTTGGCAAGTTCCCGTTCCTTTTGGGAGATGGCCTCTGATAACTTCTTATCCTGACTTTTCATAATCGGGGCTCTGTTAATTTGCTCTATGGTCTTTGTGTAGTCGATTGCCAGATATACATATTGCTGAATGGCAAACAGGACAGCCGCTTCTAAACGTTCATGCTTAATGGAATGTTTCGTACAGGCCTTTTTAGAACGTCTTTTATAGGTAGAGCAATAATAATATACGTTCCCTTTTACCTCACTTCTTATCATAGCTTTTTGACAATCTGCACATCGTAAGAAACCGCTGAACAGATATAAGGTGTCATTTTGGGGAGAAGTACGAGTGTCTTTCTGCAATAACCGTTGAATTTTATCAAAAGTTTCCCAGTCAATAATTGGTTGATGTTTTTCCTTTACAATCGTCCATTCTTCCTCTGGAACCTGCTCTTGTATATGAACTTTGTAGCTCTTAATACGAGAACGCCCTTGTACCATATCCCCGCAATACATTTGATTTTTAAGTATCGCTCCTACTGTCTTTTCACTCCAAAGTGGATTTTTTGCTGGATCACTATGGGGATTTTGGTATTTCAGCCCCAACCGTTTTTGCTTGTATATAGTTGGGCAGGGAATACCATGGTCATTTAAGTATCGTACAATGGAAAGTTTACTCATACCGTCCAGATATTTTTCAAATATCTCCTTTACAACTTCCGAGGCTTCTTCGTCAATAATAAATGCACCTTTGTTTTCAGGATTTTTCAAATATCCGTATGGAGCAAATGCACCGATAAACTCCCCCTTGTTGCGTTTTGTCCGAAAGGTTCTTCGCACATCTTCGGATGTTCTTGCCGCATAACGGTCATTCATCAGGCCGTTTATAGGAATTTCCATGTTCTGCATACAGTCTGGATTGGCGAAAGTATCAACATAAGGGTTGCCAAATGCGATAAAGCGGCAACCGTATGTAGGAAGATACTGCTCCAAAAACTTCCCTTGGTCGGCATAGTTGCGAAAGGCCCGGGCAAGAGTTTTACAAACAACACAGTTTACATTACCCTCACGAATATCTTTTGATAACCTTTGAAAATCGGGACGGGTATCTTCTGTTGTTCCAGAACGGCCATCATCAATATAAATATCATAAATGATATACTTTTCGTTGCAGAACTTTTCCTCTACAAATTCCAGATTTATTTTTCTCTGGTTGGTTACACTTTCGGATTCGTCGTTATTTCTTAAATCTTCTTTGGAAAGTCTGATATAAATACCGATTTTCCATTCAAATGCTTTTGTGCTTTCCTGCTTTTGAGTTTCAGTGATAACACGGCTCTTTCGCGCCATGTGAACCTCCTTCCCTTATCACTTTACACCTATATTATACCATTTATAGGTGGCGTGAACAATGTTGTCGAGCCTTTGCAAACCTTGTCCGTAGGCCGACACAAGCGGCCTGAACCTTTGTTACAGGCCGCTTTTTTTACGTTGAAGGAAGTCAGAAAAACAATCTTGGAGGGGCGGGGCGTTATCCAGAAATTCCAGTTTCACGCCCATGTCGCCCACTCGAAAGCAGTACGGATTTTTTACCTTGCGGAGCACCTGCGCCGCCCGCTGTTCTCTCGGAACCGTGTTATCGAAGGCCAGCCCGGACACGTCAACTAAGTCCTCTTTGTTGACTGTCGTTATATCAACGCCCGCGAGTTCCGATAAATGAATTTGATTTTGCATGGATATTCGCCCCCTTTCTTCCATGTGTATGTCATTCCCTGATTGTCCTATGAGGAAATGACAAAGGGCGGCCCGCTTATACGCGCCGCCCTTTGCCATCTGCTCATAAGACCTCGGGCCAACTTGGCCCGAGGTCAGAGCAAAAGAAAGGTTTAGTAAGGACTTTGGCAATAGTGCTCGTCGGCTTCTTCAATGGATTTCATATCGAAAACCCAATGAAGCTCACGAACCACCCGTTTAATGTCCTCGGGCTTGAAGTTACAGTTTTCCATCGCCCAAATGACGTAACCGCGGCAGGCGTTGTTGCTCCACCGCTCGGTCAACATCAGATCCAAAGTTAAATCTTTTTCCATTTCGATTCTCCCTATTTCAAAATAGGTGGAGCGCCGCGCCGGGAAGTTTTGGGCTGTTATCAGACAGATTATCCAGCCCGGCGCTCCTGATCGTTTGCTTCAACAGATAACCCGGACGGGCGGCGGCTTGTCCACCCCATAGGAATTTCACCTCTCCCCATTCTTATGGCAAGGCGTTCTCAATGCCTGCGACGGCTCACGGCCTGATGGCCGCTTCAACGCTCGGACTATGACTAAACGCAAGTATCAAGGTTAGTGGGCTTTATCCGGCGGGGCCAGCCTCGGCCCGCCTGCGGCATGGGCCTTGTCGCTCTCTCTATTCTCTGGCAATAGAGGTCATGGCGGGCCTGTCACTTAGTACACGAACCCTTCGTATCCGGGTATCTTTTTATGAAATTGTCAAGCTACACAAGGGAATTATCCCTTTCATAAGCCATGAGATTAAACGGGCAAATTCGGGCCGGGTCAGATACGATTTTTCAAGAAATTTTCCATGTTGCGAAGCCCTCGCTCAATCGAAGTGCGAACCGTTTTCTCATGGACTCCCTCGGCCCGCGCAATCTCGGTTTTGCTCATGCCGAGTATGTAGTGGGCGTAAACCCTGCGGCTCTGCATTTCCGGGAGAGCGGAAAGGGCGGCGCGGAGCTCTTGGGCCGTCACCTTGCGCTCGTACAACTCACAAGGAGACAGGGCCACAAAAAGCGCCTCATGCTCAATACCGTCCCCGGCGTCCAAAGAAAAATATGCTTTGTTCCAGTACACGCGGCGGATATAGTTTCGTTCCAGCCGTTCAGCTTCGGCCAGCGCCTCGGCCACCTCGTCGGGAACCTCCACAAACAGATCGTTATGATAGAACGGGTAAAATTCCCGCAAATTGATTTTTGACATAGTAAACCTCCATTTCGGTTGTGGGTGAACAGGGAAACCGAAATGGAGAAGGGCGGGGAACGGCACCGGGGCCGCTCCTGTTTGGTTAGAACGTCGGGCCAACTTGGCCCGAAGCTGTCTTGTAAGAAAAGAAAATCGCCTGACTGCAAAACGCAATCGGGCGAAAATGAAATATAAACAGTATTATAATGATGTGTGTAATCATTTATGAAGCCAGAATATCCCGTAGCGGTGGGCGGGCTTTTTTTGATAAAAAGGCTGTCGGATTATATCTATACAAAAGCAACACGACGATACCCCCTTGATACCGCCGTATCCTTAAACAAGGGCGACTTTAACACACCCTCCGTATTCCTATTTTTGAAAAAGAAAACGGCGGCTTTGATTGTTATGTC
>RAYY01000026.1 GCA_003611875.1 bacterium D16-56
ATGTCCATAGGTATTCTCCTTTATCTGGATTTAGAGTTTTTGGAGTGAACCCTAAAAACTCTAACCCTGATTTTACAGGAGAACGCCATATATTTCACTACACGTTCTTATTTGACGCTTACGTAGTTACTACTCTAATAAAGGTATAGGACGAGCTAGAAGCATGATTAGCTTTTTGATTAAAGTCCTGAGATATGAGGCTATCATTGCGAAGAAGTATGGAAATCCAGATGTTGTAACGGGGTGCTCTGTTCATCCCCTTGCATGGTTAGCTGCATATCATATAGCTAAAAAATATAACATTCGTTTTATAGCAGAAGTAAGGGATTTCTGGCCCCAAATTTGGATAGCTAGTGGTATCAAAAAACCAAATGATCCTATGGTGTTGTTCTTTGGGGCAATTCAAAAATGGGTATATAAGCATGCTGACCGAATTATTTATTCTTTGAATCATGGTGACAGGTATCTGTGTGATGAGCTTGGTGTTCCTAAAAACAAGATTTTTTTGATTGGCCAGCCAATGGACTGTAAAAGGTTTGATACAAATAAAGAAAAATTGTATCTTCTTCCACCTCAAATATACAATTTTATTTCTAATGGTTTTATTTGTTCTTTTGCCGGGTATTACATGGCTTATGAAGGTGTTTATGTAATGTTAGAAGCATTACGGATCCTTGAATCACGTGATCTGCCCGTAAAAATGGTATTTGTTGGTTCCGGTCAGGAAAAAGAAGGGATGTTAAACTATATAAAAGAAAACAAACTTCAAAATGCTTTGATTTATGACAGAATTCCAAAAGAAGTGATTCCCGTACTTATTTCCTGTTCGGATGTTTGTATGGCACATCTTGCAGTACAAGGTCATAAAGAAGTATATCAATACGGAGTATCCAAAAATAAAATAAACGAATATCTTTATTCCGGCGCATGTACTTTGTATGGTTCTTTTTATCATGATGATGAAGTTTCTGAAAGTGGTGGCGGAATTGTTTTTGAACCATATAAAGCCAGTGATTTGGCTGATAAAATTGAGCAGGTATACTATATGACAGAAGAAGAACGTAGACAATATGGTATCAGAGGCAGAGAATATATAAAAAATAACCATAGTGTAGAAATATTAGCAGATAAGATGCTGAAGGTATTGTTTCAATAATATTTTCCTATTCACATATTTTAGCTTGAACAAATGTATTGTTTAATCTAATAGAAAGATTTTATTATGTTTGTACTGCTCGAAAGTATTTTTGAAAAATTAATTCAGCAAAGGAGAACAGAGTAGATGAAAAAGAAACTACTGAAAAAAATCAAAACAAAAGAAATCATTGCTGGTGTAGTAGGGCTAGGCTATGTCGGATTGCCTCTTGCTGTAGAAAAAGCAAAAGCTGGATTCAAAACTATCGGATTTGATATTCAATCCTCAAAAGTAAATATGGTAAACCAGGGGCACAATTATATTGGCGATGTTGTAGATTCAGATCTGGCTGATCTTGTGAACAAAGGAAGTCTTTCTGCAACAACTGATTTTTCTTTTATAAGGGATGTGCATTTCATAGCAATCTGTGTTCCCACTCCTTTAGACATTCATCAAGAACCGGATATCAGCTATGTCCGGGATTCTGCAAAAATAATTTCAAAATATCTTACATCAGAAACAATCGTCGTTCTGGAGTCTACTACTTATCCAGGAACAACTGAAGAACTAATACTGCCAATCTTAGAAGAAGGTTCTGGTCTAAAATGTGGTCAGGACTTTTATTTAGGCTTTAGTCCAGAAAGAGTGGATCCTGGAAATCTTATTTATAAGACAAAAAACACTCCAAAGGTGGTAGGCGCAGTAGGGAATGACGCTGCAGAAGTGATTAGCGCCATGTATCGTGAAGTTTTGGACGGAGAGGTATTTACAGTATCCTCTCCGGCTGTAGCGGAGATGGAAAAAATTCTAGAAAATACATATCGTAATGTTAATATTGGTCTAATCAATGAAATAGGACGTCTTTGCAATGAGATGGGGATATCCATATGGGAAGTTATTGACGCTGCAAAGACAAAGCCTTATGGTTTTCAGCCCTTTTATCCAGGGCTTGGAGGACACTG
This sequence comes from bacterium D16-56, assembly GCA_003611875.1. Classification (GTDB taxonomy): domain Bacteria; phylum Bacillota; class Clostridia; order Lachnospirales; family Lachnospiraceae; genus Brotaphodocola. Next base: position 2,098 of record RAYY01000026.1, read on the forward strand.
TATTCCCTTAGATCCCTATTATCTTGCATGGAAAGCGCGTGAATATGGTTTTCATACCACATTAATAGAAAATTCTATGGTTATCAATGACAGCCAACCAGAATATTGCGTAGAGAGAGCTATGCATATTTTAAATCGTCAAAAGAAAGCTATCAATGGCGCAAAAGTTTTAATGTTGGGGGTATCTTATAAAAATGATATTGATGATTGCAGGGAATCACCAGCGATTCGTGTTATGAAAGAGCTGAAAAAAGTCGGTGCTGAGGTAGAATATTATGATCCTTGGGTGCCTGAATTTAAGAATATGTATGGGCAGAGTGCAAAAAGTATAGAAAAACTTCTTCCTGATGTGATAAGCAGCTTTGATCTTATAATGGTCACAGCGGCTCACCATAACGTTGATTATGAAATGGTACAGAAAAACGCGAAGATGATATTTGATACAAAAAATGTAATGTCCGAAATTATGGATAGAGAAAATATAGAGGTACTGTAAATATGCGGGTTTTAACAGTGGTAGGCGCCAGGCCCCAATTTATTAAAGCAGCGGTTGTCTCCCGTGTCTTAAGGCAAAAACACACTGAAATATTGGTTCATACAGGACAGCATTTTGACTATAATATGTCAGAACAGTTTTTTGAAGAACTTAATCTTAAAAAACCTGATTATAATCTTGGTATTTCAGGTGGAAGCCATGCTCAGATGACTGGGAAAATGATGATAGCGATTGAAGATGTTCTTATAAAGGAAAAGCCTGACTGGCTGCTAATCTATGGCGATACTAATTCGACTCTGGCAGCTGCTTTGGCGGCTGCAAAGCTTCATATTCCTATTTGTCATGTGGAAGCAGGAACCCGGACGCACTGCATGACTAATCCAGAGGAAATAAATCGGATTTGTGCTGACCATTTATCAAATCTTTTGTTAGTATGCACCGCATCAGGAATGGAGGAATTATCTAGGGAAGGTTTAGAGGAACGGTCAGTTTTAGTTGGGGATCCTATGTATGATGCTTTTCTTACCTACAGACATGCAGTTCCCGTTGGAAAATTAGAATTATCTCTGCTCAAAGGAAGAAAAGTAAAGCTTCCGGCAGAATATTATTATTTAACATGTCACAGAGAAGAAAACACTAATGATAATGGTTTAGAAGAACTGTTTAAAACAATGGAACAACTGGATGCAGCAGTAATTTATCCTGTACATCCTAGAAATAAAGAACGTTCTATAAGAATGTCTGATAAATTACAGACAAAAAATATTATCCTTTCTGAACCCGTAGGATATCTGGAAAGTATTTGTTTAGTTAATCATGCAAAAAAAATAATTACCGATTCTGGCGGTTTACAAAGAGAAGCCTTTTTTGCCGAAAAAAAATGTGTAACAATATTAGACTTTATTGTGTGGCCTGAGACAATGACTGATAGCCGGAATCAGTTATCATCGATCAAATCCCATGATATCTTAGAAAAACTGAATACACCACAGACTATAAACTCAGGATATGCACCTTTTGGTGATGGCAATGCGGCTGAAAAAATTGTGGACTGTATGGTTCGGAAAACAAAGGAGGACATTATTCTATGAAATATGCATTAATTGGCTGCGGCAGAATCTCACCAAATCATATTGCTGCGGCAAAGAATAATAATCTTGATTTTGTCGGGTTATGTGATATTGACGACAAGGCCCGAAATGATAAGGTTATAAAATTTGACCTTCAAAATGTACATCAATACAGCAACTACCATGAAATGCTGGACAAAGAAAAGCCTGAGTTGGTAGCTATTGCAACAGAAAGCGGTTTGCATGCAACTATAGCCTTAGATTGTATCGCCGCAGGGTGCAACCTGATTATTGAAAAGCCTATAGCCTTATCATTGTCTGATGCAGATGCCATAATCCGTGCTGCAGAAAACAAAAGGGTAAAGGTATGCGCATCTCACCAGAACCGCTTTAATAAATCCATACAAAAGATTCGCGAAGCTGTGGAAAAAAAACGCTTTGGAAGGATGTTTTATGGAACCGCGCATGTTCGTTGGCGCAGGGATTACGAATATTATTCTCGTGCAAAGTGGCGCGGCACATGGCAACAGGATGGCGGAGCATTAATGAATCAATGCATTCATAATATTGATCTTTTACGTTGGATGATGGGCGATGAGATAGAGGAAGTGGTAGGAATGACAGACCGGTTGAATCATCGATACATAGAAGCAGAAGATTTTGGCATAGCTTTAGTAAAGTTTCGCAATGGTTCCTATGGCATTGTAGAAGGTACCACCAATTTATATCCAAAAAATCTTGAGGAAACTCTTTATTTATTTGGGGAAAAAGGGACTGTAAAGGTTGGAGGGCAAAGTGTAAACCGAATCGAGGAATGGCGTTTTGCAGATTCTTTTGATGATCCAGACGCAATAAAAGAGGAATTTGCAGAGAATCCCCCCAACGTGTACGGATATGGACACAATCCTCTTTATGCGGATGTGATTGATGCTATTATCCATGACCGAGAACCATATGTAAATGCTGCAGCAGGAAAAAGAGCTCTTGAACTTGTGCTGGCAATATACGAATCTGCCTCACAGGGTAAGTCTGTAAAGCTTCCATTGGATCATAGTTCTACCATGAATTTTGCTGGAAGATTTAAATAAGAATGAAAAAAGTTGACTTAAAATCAATTATACTGCTACTACTTACCATTGCGTCACTTATTCCGAATTTTGGCATAAGATTCTCTACCTTTGGATTTCATTGGACATTTTACAGGCTTTCTATTCCTATTGCTATTGTATTATTTTTGATTGTGAAAAAAGGGATTGTACGCATCGCAGATCATCAAAATTACTTCGGCTGGATACTGTTAATGGTAATTTGGATTGCTTATGGGCTATTGTTGTTGTTTTTTTCTCCGTATGTCAATAAGCATGATGGTTTGGTGGAACTTCTTGCAATTATTAACGGCTCTGTATGCATGTATATTTATTTTAACTCCAATGTGGGTCTAAAAGAAATCGACAAAATTGCCGGATGGATATACATGATACTAAACCTGTTTATAATCTTTGGTATAATTGAAATACATACAGGATTTCATCTTCCCACTTCCATTTTTAATGATGAGAAAATGGCAGAAAGCCTTTTGACCGGTAAGTTAAGCCGTTACTATACAACAGGTGCTATGTATGGCGAAAATGATTTCAGCTCTTTTCTTACTTGTTTATTGCCAATCGCGTTATATAAGAAAAATTGGCGGCTTTTAAGCATATTTTCATTTATGGGTGTCATGTATATTAATTATGTCAATGATGCCAATATTTGCGATATAGCAATTATGGCTGGATTTCTGTTCTATTTACTTTTTCTTATGGAAAATGATAAGAGCAGAAGGCATCTGATAAGGTTTGTATTTGGAGGGGTATTTCTATTACTGACCTACTGGATTGTAATCAATTTTGATAGTTTAAAAAATATTGTAAAGCTGCTGAAGGTTATTGAGGCCCAAACAAATAATTATAAGAATGGAGACGGTTCACTTTGGTTTCGAATCATGATATACCGAGACTCTGTGATTGCTTCTTTAAAAACAGGTTTTATCGGTATTGGGCCAGCAGCATTTTCTAATTATTTTACGATTCATCCATCTATCTCCACCTTAACCAATCCTCACAATCTGTATCTGGAAATACTTGTTCAATATGGACTTGGAATCTTAATGGCATTTATCGTCCTAATTGCAAATATGATAATTCAATTACGGCGGCTTTATATAAAAAACAGACAGAAACAAGATTCTGGAAGATATTTGGCAATGATAGAAATGCTGATTGTTTATTCTTTTGCCTGTATAGCATCTAGTTCATTTTTAGGCTATGCCTATCAATGGTTTGAACTTGCTATGATAATGATTTTTATCAGCGTTTCTGAAAGACAATGGAAACAGATTGATAAAAGAAAAAATTTTAGAATTGGCGGTAAATGAAATGATTAAAATTGCTTTAGCAGGATATGGATATTGGGGCCCAAACGTAGCCAGAAATATTTATAATAATAAAAATTATGATTTCAAATATATTTGTGATTTGAAGGAGGAAAGACTAGAATTAGCGAGACAACTATATGCAAATGATATTCAATATACTACAGATTTTGAGGAAATCCTTCATTCGGATGTAGACGCAGTGGCACTGGCTGTAGAAACCAGTGCTCATTTTGAAATGGGGAAAAAAGTAATTGAATCCGGAAAACATCTTTATGTAGAAAAACCATTTATGGATACAGTAAAACAGGCAGAGGAAATCAAAAGGCTTGCGGAAGAATATAAGGTTTTTACCCATATCGATCATATCATGATCTATCATCCAGCTATTCGGAAAATAAAAGAAATCATTGATTCAGGTGAATTAGGAGATGTAATATATTTTGACTGTTCAAGGCTAAATCTTGGCAGGGTAAAAAATGATGTAAGCTGTATGTGGGATCTAAGTGTACATGATTTATCAATCATTGAATATCTTTCTAATGGAGCTCAGATACAATCCGTAAAAGCGATTGGAAAGAGAATGTACAGCAAACGAGAATCTGTCACCTTTTTGATGGCTGATTATGGAAACTTTATTGCAAATATTAAGGCAAACTGGATCTCACCAATCAAAGAACGCAAGTTGATTGTAGCAGGAACAAAAAAAATGCTGGTCTATGATGATGTTGATGTGGTGAATAAATTGATTATCTATGACAAAGGCTTTGAAATTATTAAAGAAGATAATCCAATGGAATATAATGAATTTGTGGTGAAATCCAGAATTGGAGATGCAGTGATTCCAAAACTGGAAGTGTCAGATGCATTATATAATAGCTTGGAATGTTTTCGTCTATGCATAAAAGAAGGGAAGAAATCCCTTTCAGATCCAGACGCAGCGATTCGCGTACTTAAAGTTCTGGAAATGGCAGATTCTAATATGACTGTTGTATAAAAACAAGGGGAATAAAATGAAATTTATTGATTTGGAAAAACAATATTGTGTGATTAAAAACAATGTTGAAAAAAGAATCCATAATATATTGGAAAAACAGGATTTTATTATGGGAAGTGAAATTCAAGAACTTGAGCAAAAATTGGCTGATTTCACAGGAAGAAAATATTGTATAACTTGTGGTAGCGGCACAGAAGCATTACAGATACCAATGATGGCATACAATTTATCAAAGACAGATGCTGTTTTTGTACCGTCATTTACCTTTTTTGCATCCGCTGAAAGTATCAACCTGGCTGGAGGAACCCCTGTATTTACAGATATTGACCATACCTTTAACATGGACCCGAGAAGCCTGGAATCCGAAATAAAAAGGGTAATCCAAGAAGGTAAACTGACGCCTAAAGGGATTGTTTCCGTAGACTTATTTGGAAGAAGTGCAGATTATGAACAGATACTTAAAATTGCAGATAGATATGGGTTGTTTCTTCTGGAGGATGCTGCTCAGGGCTTTGGAGGAAGTCTGCATAAAAAACGAAATGGATCGTTTGGCGACGTATCTGCCACCTCTTTTTTTCCAGCAAAACCTCTCGGATGCTATGGTGACGGCGGAGCCATCTTCACAGATGATGATGCACTATATGAAAAAATGTGTTCCATCCGTGTTCATGGGCAAGGCGCTGATAAATATGATAATATAAGAATCGGTATCAATGGCAGGATGGATACTCTGCAGGCCGCAATATTATTAGAAAAATTAGACATTTTTGAGGATGAGCTGATAAAAAGACAACATGTGGCAGAATGGTATTCAGAGCTATTAGAAGGTATATTAGAGCTTCCCCAATTGGATGATGAATATTTTTCCTCATGGGCTCAATATACAATCCGCGCTGAAAATGAGACGCAAAGGGATTATCTGGTTTCTGAATTAAAGAAAAGAGATATTCCCACTATGATTTATTATCCTATCCCGCTACACATGCAGACTGCCTATAAAAACTTGGGATATGGGAATGAGAATTTGCCATATTGTCTCCATGTTTCGAAACGGGTATTCAGTATTCCCATGCATCCCTATTTGAAAAAAACTGAAGTGGAGATGATCTGCCAAGAAATAAAACAATTAGTAAAATGAACACAAGGGCTGACAATCATGAAAAATTGTTTTCTTTTTTAAAAGGAAGCACAATCCTTATTATTAGTAATATATTTTTAAAGGCAATTAACTTTTTTCTCCTCCCATTATATACCAATAATCTTACCCCATCTATGTTAGGAGTTTCGGACTCTATTACAACTATGACAGGATTTATCCTTCCTCTGCTGACCTTGGGGCTGGATTCTGCGTATAGTGCATTTTATTTTGAAAAGAATAATCCAGACAGAGGAAAAAATGTTTACAGTACATTATCATTTGTATTTTTTATGTTGGGCATAGTTCCTTTATTGTTTCTATTTACTTGCCCCTCTATCTCTGCTTTATTATTTCACACAAAAAAATATAGTTTAGAGGTAATGCTGTCCTTTCTAACAGTAGCAGTCAATTTATGGTTTTTGCCATATTCTCTTGAAATACGCCTGAAAAACAGAATCTTAGCCTTTGGAATGGTAAACATGATTGCGTCTGTAAGTATGCTGATGCTTAACATTTTGTTTGTATCTGTTCTGAAGATAGGTGAATTGTCCTTAATATTAAGTGCTATGATTATCGGCATAGAACAACTGATTTTGTTTTCATCCATTGTTAAAAGCAAGCCCAAGAGACGCGATTTCAAATTGGATCTACTTAAGGATATGCTTAGATTTTCAGTACCAATGGTTCCTTCTGTCATTATGATGTGGGTTTTGTCTTTGTCCGACCGGTATGTAATTCTATATTTTTGCGGGGAAGCGGCTGTTGGTATCTATGGTATCGGACTTCGTTTCACTCATCTTTTGAATGTGATTGTCAATGGGATTTCAACTGCTTATACAACTTACGCATTTAGCAGCCATGAAGATCAATCTGCGAAAGAACAGTACTATTATATTTTTAATATTACTTCGATTGTTTTGCTGCTAATATCCTTTACAACAGGATTATATGGAAAAGAAATTATTTCACTTATGACAGAAAAAGCATATCTTTCATCCTATCGGATTTTGAGAGATATGATGTTTGCACAGTCATTCTATGCAATGTCAACCATTATCTCTTATGGGATTTTTTTTGAGAAAAAGAGTGTCTATTCCTTAATCGCTGTTTCCTTTGCATCTATTACAAATCTACTACTGAATTTGGCCTTGATACCAAAGTATGGGATTGATGCTGCTGCAGCTACCACCCTGATAGGATATTTGATTCATTTGACAATTTCCTATTACTATTCAGAACGACTTTATCCCTGTAACTATGGAATCAAACGAATAGGCGTTATTTCGTTTCTAATGTATATTATATCCTTGTTATTTCTTGAAAAAGCATTTTTAATCAAGACTTTTGTATGGGTATTCGTCCTTGGATTGGTTTTCTATTTATATCGTAATCTTTTGTATAAATTGATTTCTTTTATAAGACAGCTTACATAAAAAATGATAACAAAACTGTAATACAAAAAGAATGGTGAGAAAATTGAAAGAGAAAGAATTATTGTATATTACATTTATAAATATAGAATCACCACCAGATTCTGGTTCTGCTGTCAGGCCGCTGAAAATGCTGCAGGCATTTAAAGAACTCGGAGTACAGGTAAAGGTAATCAGTGGTCAGACAAACCGGATACAAGAGCGAAAACTTGCAGTAAAGGAAGCGATGGATTATCTTAAGCTCCATAGTCCTGATTTCTGTTACATAGAGCCCCCGTCGGGACCTATGTTTTATAGCGGTGATTTAAATCTGATTCGTCTGCTGCATAGGCAAAACATTCCTACAGGATTATTTTACAGAGATGCATATTGGATGTTTCCTGAATATTCCTTTGAGACAAAGCTGTCTTTAATTAAATGGCTGAAATTCATTGTTATCAGAGCTATGCAGAAACATCAACTAAAAATATTTACCAAATGTATTACTGTTATGTACTTTCCGTCCAAAACAATGTCTGGCTTTTTTAAATTGAAGCGAAAGGAGCTTCTTCCTCCTGGGTGTTTTCTTGCTGATACATATTGTAAAAAAGCGTTCAATAATCCATTACATTATATTTTTGTAGGAGGGGCAGCAATAAATCATGGTACTGTTTTAACATTGGAAGCTTTTACAATGGCAAACAGGAAAGAAATTATTGCAACTTTGACTTACGTATGTCCAAAAGAACAGTGGAAAAGGTTAGGAATCAATGTACAAAACTATCGTCCCTGGCTTACCCTGGTCCACACATCTGGCGATGAAAATCTAAAGATACTTTATGATAAAGCGGATGTAGCAATCCTTACCGCTCCGCGCACAACTTATCGCGATTTTGCCGCTCCTATTAAACTAATGGAGTATTTATCATACTTAAAACCTATACTCGTTACAAATTGCACAGAAACTGCAAGGATTATTTCAGAGAATCATATTGGCTGGGTTGTTGAAGAAAACAGCCAGAGTATTTGCGATAAATTGCTTGAATTAGCAGATAATCCAGATGAAATCCACGAAATCAAAAAAGGAATTGAATCTGCTCGAGAAAAAAATCTATGGATCCACAGGGCTGAAAAAGTAATTTATGATTTAGATAATACTGTATCAAGCACTTTATCCACAGAATAAATGAATAAAAAGAGTCTAGAAGGGATTAAAAAATGAGAATTTTACACGGAATGAGCGATGTGGCAGGACAAGGCTCTTATTCTGTATTAGGCTTAAGACAGATCGGATGTGATGCTACCATAGCAGTATGGTGCAGAAATCCGTTTGGATATCCGGTTGATATTGATTTGAACATGACAAAAGATATAAAAAAGGATTTATGGGTTGTTCCTTTTTATTCTGTAAAGATGCTTTTTTTTGCAGTAAAAGCTTTTTTTAAATATGATTACTTTCATTTTCATTTTGGAAACTCTCTTTTACGTTATGGATTTGATCTGTTTTGGCTGAAATTAGCCAGAAAAAAATTTGTAATGGAGTATCATGGCGATGATATACGCTACACCTATAACAGAAAAAAGCCAAAATACTATCCATATGATGAACTCAAACCATTAAATTCAAGAAGAAAATGGTGCAATGATCGTATCCTCAAATATACAGATATTATTATTACCCATGATGAAGAACTTCGTCGTCACATTCCTGCTAAAAAGATCTATATTACCCCTTTGCGCATTGATGTGACCAAATTTCAGCCTCTCTATCCAAATCCAGATATCGAAAAAATCATTATTGTACATGCCCCAAGTCATTTTGTTGGGAAAGGTTCAAAATACATTTTATCGGCAATTAAGGAGTTAAAGAAAAAGTATAATTTTGAATTTATTTTGGTGGAAAATAAAAAACAAGATGAGGCAATTCAGATTTATAAGAAAGCAGATATTATCATTGATCAAATGTTTGCACAGACATATGGTGTTTTTGCAATAGAAGCCATGGCTTTAGGAAAACCAATTGTTGGATATATATCGGATGAGTTTAGAAAAACTTTTCCAGAGGAATTACCAATCGTCAGTGCCAGTATTGATACCTTATATGATGTTCTTGAAAATCTAATACTGAATCATGAACTGAGAAGAAAACTGGGGATTGCCGGAAGAAAATATGTAGAGGATTATCACGATTATCGTAAAGTAGCACAAGTGCAACTGGATATTTATCATCAGATTATAGAACCAATGTCAACCTTGGATTCATTCTTATACACAAAGTTAAAGGAGGTATAAAACAATTGTGTGGTATTGCAGCTCTTTTTTCAAATAGGCAAGAGGATGAAGCCCTTATAAAAGGAATGACGGAGGTGGTTCGACATCGAGGACCAGACAATCAAAGGATTAAAGGAATATTTCATGATCAAACATGGCTGGGGCATTGCAGATTGTCGGTTATTGACACTTCGGTAAATGGGAATCAGCCAATGGAATATATGAACGGAAGGTATTGTCTGACCTATAATGGGGAAATTTATAATTATCTTGAATTGCGGCTTGAACTGGAAAAAATGGGATATTTCTTTCAGACGAAAACAGACAGTGAAGTAATACTCGCGGCATATGATAAATGGGGGGGGGGACTTTCTCAATCATTTTAATGGGATGTTTTCATTTGTTATTGTAGATTTGGAAAATCATACCTATTTTGCAGCAAGGGATCGGTTTGGCGTAAAACCTCTTTACTATTGGATCCCTTCCGATAAACGATATCTGGCAATTGGTTCTGAGATTAAGGAATTTACCGTTTTGCCTGGTTGGATTCCAAATGTGAATGGACAAAGAGCTTATGACTATTTAAAGTATGGATTGACAGATCACACAAAGGAAACCATGTTTCAAAATGTATTTCAGTTACGTGGCGGTGAGTATATACAGGGGACTTTGGATGCTCCAACAGAAAATATCAGGATCACTCGCTGGTATCATCCCAAAATTCAGCCGCTTTCTATATCTTCTGCAGATGCAGAGCAACACTTCTTAGAATTATTTGAGGATGCTTGCAGATTAAGACTGCGCTCAGATGTTGAATTGGGGTCTTGCCTTTCCGGTGGGCTGGATTCATCGTCCATCGTTTGTGTGGTAAATAATATCTTAAAGAAATCCAAATCTGCTCACATACAAAAAACTATATCTGCATTATCTTCAAATGCAAGGTGTGATGAAAGCGCTTATGTTCAATCGGTACTTCGGGCAAGGCAAATAGATGGATATTTTGTAGAACCTTCTCCTGAAAATCTCTTGAATATTCACCGAAAATTAATTTGGCACCAGGATGAACCATTTGGGTCTACAAGTATTTTTGCACAATGGTGTGTGTTTCAAAAAGCAAAGGAGATGGGACTGACAGTTATGCTTGACGGTCAGGGGGCCGATGAGCTTCTGGCTGGGTATCATACTTTTTTTGCGCCTATGTTCGCATCGCTATTTACAAAATTTCAATGGAAAAAATTAGCCAATGAAATGGTGATGTGTAAAAAGCTCCATAACTATTCCTATTCTATTGCTTTAAGAGGTATATTTAATACCTTTATGCCAGACAAGCTGTTAGAGTTTTCCAAAAAAATATATGGAAAGCAAGTGTATGGAAACAAATGGTTTTCACCAGAACGTTTAAAAGCAGAAGAAATTGCGCCAAAATATTACAGGGTTCAGAACCGTGCAAAAACGGTTTTGGAGTTGTCTCGCCAAAAGCTATATGATACAAATTTACCAATGCTGCTGCGATATGAAGATAGAAATTCTATGGCTCATTCCATCGAAAGCAGACTTCCATTTTTAGACTATAGGCTTGTTGAATGGCTTCAGTCACTCCCCGATGAGCAGAAACTATACAATGGTCAAACCAAAGTCGTAATGCGGGGAGCAATGAAAGGAATATTGCCAGAGAACGTTAGAATGCGGATGGATAAAATCGGATTTGAAACTCCGGAGGAAGTATGGGAAAAAGAACATCAAGAGGAATTTCGAAGGCTTATCCAATTTTCTATTGAGTCTGCCAATGGGATTATTACTAAAAATGCCGTTGATTTCTTTGAGAATATTTCTTCTCATCAAAAGCTGGATTTTTCTATATGGAGAATTATTAATTTTGGCGTGTGGTATGATTTATTTATTAATAAAAATCCCAGCACTTAATATGGTAAAATGACTTGGCAAAAAAGAGAAAGGTACTACTGTCATGACTAGAATATATATTCATCCAACAGCCGAAGTAAGTGAAAAAGCCTTCATAGGTGATGGAACAAAGATCTGGAATCAGGCACAGATCCGAGAGGGCGCTCATATTGGAATTGATTGTATTATCAGCAAGAATGTGTATATCGATGAAAATGTTATAATCGGTTCACATGTGAAAATCCAGAATAATGTCAATGTATATCATGGAGTCACTATAGAAGATAATGTTTTTCTGGGACCTTCTATGACCTTTACCAATGATATGTTTCCGAGGGCTTTTAATGCGGATTGGAAAGTGACAGAAACCCTTGTAATGCAAGGCGCATCTATTGGAGCCAACGCCACCATAGTCTGCGGGGTGACGATTGGAGAATATGCTATGGTCGGAGGAGGCAGTACAGTAACAAAGGATGTACCAAAACAGGCATTAGTAGTAGGAAATCCAGCCCGCCAAATCGGGTGGGTGTGCAAGTGTGGAAAACGTTTAGACGATAAGAATATGTGTCCTGGTTGTGGAGAACAATATTCCCTTCCTGAAATCTAACAATGTTAAAAAGGCAGGAAAATATAATCATATATTGATTCATGGTTCTTTGGATAATTAGGAGGAATAGAGAATGCCCAAAACTCATAGATTATTTATGCTTGATATTATAAGAATATTATGCGCAGTACAGGTTGAAATGTATCACAGTATTACAATGTTCGGATGCAGTTATGGCAGATTCTTTACTGCCTTAATTCAATATCTTATTCAACCGGTAATGACTTGCTTCTTTATGATGTCAGGTTTTTCCATTTATTATATGTATCATAATACAAATATAATGGAAAAAAACAGATTGGTATTATTTTATTTAAAGCGAGCAGTGTCTATTCTTCCTTCCTACTATCTTGTACATATACTTTATGTATTTATTTATCCGAATACGCTTTCGGATTGGATTGCATTAACTCCTATTGAATTGTTAGGAATTCAATCCTCTTATAATACTCTTTTTGGTATTCTCCATAATGGCGGGACATGGTTTATCTCCTGCATGTTGCTTAGCTATTTGTTTTATCCGATTATGCAGATGCTTTTAGCCTCTTTAAATCAGAACTTAAAATGGGGTATATTAGCTGTGCTCCTATTTATTCTGGTCTATTCCGATTATCTGGTTCTAAAATTTGGAATGCAGGGAAATTATTCAAACCCGATTTTTCGTATGATAGAGTTTTCATGCGGTGTTGTCCTAGGAGCTATATGGTTGCCAAAAGAACATAGGTATGTGTGGGGGGGGTATTATTCTGCCTGTGTTTATAATATGGTTTTTGTTTTTAATAACTGAAATAAAACATAATGGTTTAGTTAGCTTGTTCAGTCCCATTATAACAATACCTGTTATATGCGTTATATTTATTTTATCACTCTATATAAGAAATGTCAGACTTGAAAACAGTAAAATTCTGAATTTTTTAAGTTATATTTCCTATTTCTTTTTTTTGGCACAATTATTTTTATGGAAAGTGTCAGCGTCGGTGCTAAATGTAATAGGATTAGAAGGAAATAAAGCAAAAATTATTATTTCATTTATTTGCTGTTTTACTATGGCGGTTGCTGTAGGAGAATTATATGATAAGCCTGTAAAGAAGCTGTTAAATCGTATTATCCGTCAACGTATAAAGATTGGAAGTTAGTAAGGAAAGTTTCCAGGTTCAATAATAAATATTCAAAGATCAATAGGAGTCTAAAATGTGTGGAATTGCAGTGTTATTTAATTCATCAGGGATTCATGAAAATGATAAAAAGCTACTTGAAAACATGAGTGAAAGAATTAAGCATAGAGGCCCTGATGGAAAGGGCTTTTTTTATACCGCGAATCTTGGTATGGCACACCGCAGGCTTTCGATCATGGATATCAGTGAACACGGAAGCCAGCCAATGTCATATTTGGATCGTTATACGATTGTGTATAATGGTGAAATTTATAATTATATTGAAATAAGAAGATCTCTTGAAAATAAAGGATACTGTTTTCAATCTAATACAGATACAGAAGTTCTGTTAGCTGCCTATGATTATTATGGGGCAGAATGTTTAAAGTTATTAAATGGAATGTGGGCATTTGCATTATTTGATAAAGAGACGAATCACTTGTTGGTCTCCAGAGACAGATTTGGTGTCAAGCCACTTTACTATTTCAAAAAAGAGCATTATTTTTTATTGGCATCAGAAATAAAGGCTATCTTATGTGATCCAAGTATTGAAAGAAAAACAAACAATGAAATTGTATCTGATTACTTAACGGACGGACTGTTAGACCATACAAATCACACCTTTTTTCAAGGAATAGAAAGATTTCCGTCAGGAACATATCTGTCTATTGATCTGAACCATCTACAGGTATGGGAATTTAAGGAATATTATAAAGCAAATTTTACACAAATAACTTCCAGTAAAATAAATCAGATAGAGCTTGCAAAAAGATTTAGAAGATTATTTGATGATTCAGTAGAAAAAAGGCTTAGAGCGGATGTGAATGTAGGTTCTTGTTTATCGGGAGGTCTTGACTCAAGCGCCATTGTCACAGCCGTTTACAATATATATAAGAAAAAGGAGAAGGAACAACATACCTTCTCTTTTTGCCCGTCAGATAAAAGAATAAGTGAGAAGTCATACATGGATGATGTTCTCCTCAATAAAAATATTAATTCTCATATTATAGATGATAAGAAAATAGCGATAACCCGTGATTTCGAAACCCTTATAGATATACAAGATGAACCTTTTGGATCTATGAGTATATATGCCAGTTATCTCGTGTATAAATGTGCGGGGGGGGTACTCCCCGTATAACTGTATTATTAGATGGACAAGGAGCCGATGAAATCTTATGCGGATACAGAAAGTCCAGAATATATTATATTAAAGAGTTGATGAAGGAAAAACACTACTTTACTGCTGGCAAGGAATTGATACTGTCAATCAGTCAGTTAAGAACAACAAATTCTGTTAAAGGTGATTTGAGGAAAATAAAAAACATATTTTCCCGGTCAAAAGGCGCTGATTCAAGAAGTAAATATTTAACATCAGAATTTTTGCATTTTTATTCCAGATCCTCCGTCTATACTAATGATAATTTTCAAAATTTAGATGTTAATAGTATTTCATTACCAGTTTTGCTTCGATATGCAGATCGAAACTCCATGGCTTCTTCTGTGGAAAGCAGGCTTCCGTTTCTTGATTTCAGGCTTGTTGATTTATGTTCTAAGATTCCTTTATCCATGAAAATAAAAAATGGTTATTCTAAATATATTATGAGATTGTCTCTGGATATGCCGGAATCCATCAGAAGGAGAAAAAGTAAATATGGATTTTTTGTACCAGAGAAAATGTGGCTCAGAAATAATGAGAACTATTTTAAAACATATTTTAATTCCCCCAATTTTAGAAGCTCAAAATTTATTGACAGACTTACTATACTTAATGATTGGGATAGCTTAATGAGTGGACAGGATGAGGCATTTTTGTTTCGGGCAATATGCTTAGAGGCTTGGATGAGACATTTTAATGTACAATCATCATGAATTTATCTTGGAGGAGAAAATGCTACAATGTTGGCAAGCATGATTCAAATAATAATTATATTTACTGGAAGCGCAGTGGGAGCTTCCTTTTTTCAGAAAAAGTCCGAAGAATTGATACCCATTACAATTATGATGATATCTTGTATATTGTTTATTTTTGGATTTTGGGGAAATTTGAGAGCAGGGCTTTATTTTGTATGTGTTTTATCCATAATACTATATGTTCTGTCTGCTTTTCAAGTTATACGTACAAAATCGTATATGCCTACATTACAATGTTTCATATCTCCTTGTGCAATCATTTTTCTGATTCTTTGTGTCATTTTGGCCTATTTGAATTATGGAAAATTAGCGGCAGAATGGGATGAATTTTCCCATTGGGCAGATAGTGTGAAGGCAATGGTTCACATCAACGACTTTATAACAAATCCCCTGTCTCATTCGGGGCATAAAAGCTATCCTCCGTCAATGACATTATTTCAATATTTTAGTGTCAAACTAGATCAAAAAATAATGCCCAATAATAAATTTGCTGAGTGGAAATTATTTTATTCTTATCAAGTGTTTTCTCTTTCTATGTTTTTACCACTCCTCAAATTTATTTCATTAAAAAAACCGATTGAAGCATTGGTTACAATTTGCACTGTTTGTCTGATTCCGCTTTTCTTTTATGATAATTTCTATTATTCCATTTATATTGATGCATTTTTAGGTATTATGGCAGGATGTGCATTTGCTTCTATTCTTTTTTTGGAAAAAAAAGATGCTTTATATAATATTTATATTACTTTAAATTGTATTGTCCTTGTTTTGGCAAAAGAGGTAGGTTTATATTTTGCGATTTTTACAGCACTAGCCTTTTTAATAGATAAAGTTAATTCTAAGAAACTAATATCCTCTTGTTTTCCGCTATTTGCCATAATCGTTTCCAAAGCAATGTGGAATCAGGTAGTTGCAAGAATAGGGGGATCTGCAAATAAGTCAAAAGCAATTAATATTTTCGAATATATGAATATGTTCTTTCTACATCAGGATACAACCTATAAACAGACAGTTGTGGAGAATTTCAGAACAGCCTTTTATGAAAAAACAATAAGAATTGGCACCACAAATATTCAGGTAAGTTACTTTGGAATAGCAGTTTTATTAATAGCTTTACTATATATTATGTATCATTTCTATTCCAAACACCCCATTCTTTTAGAAAATACCAGTAACAAAAATATTTATGTCTTCATAGTATTACATTTTATATTATATATTTTTTTCCTTGGTGCATCGTATGTCTACAATTTTGTTGAGCGGGAAGGATTAATTCTTGCTTCATATGACAGATATATAAGAATATCCTATTTGTCTGTGTGGGTTCCGCTCATAATTGGTTTACTCCTTGCAATTACAAAAGTAAATTTCACAATCAATAAAAATCTAATATTTGTATCATTGTTTGCGTTTGTTTTGCTAATTAGTCCTATGCAAAGCGTTTCTATCTTTGCAAACCATGTTACCGTCCGGGCTTCGCAAAATATTCGCAATCGATATTCAATTATAATTGAAAAAATAGAAAAAAACTGTAAAGAAAATGAAAAAATATATTTTATTTCCCAAGGAAATGATGGTTACGATATTTCCAATACAAGATTTAGCGTAAGGCCTGCGTGGATATATGACGGCTTCAGCTTAGGTGGGCCATTTTATGACGGTGATATATGGTCAAAACAATTAACTGTGGAGGAATGGAGAAATACTTTATTCGAGGATGACTGTGATTATGTTGCAATATATCGGTTAAATGATTATTTTTATCAAAACTATAGTTCTATTTTTCAAAATGCCGATGAGATCTGCGAAAATGAACTCTATAAATTTGATAAAAAGAAGAAGCTGCTAAGGAGATGTGACTAAAATGTCGTATAATAACTCTAATGATAAATGTCCGGTTATAATCCCCTCATATGAACCAGATGCCATGTTGAATCATCTCTGTGCTTCATTAAAGGATGCAGGCATTTTTAACTTTATTGTCATTGATGATGGAAGCGGCCAGGAATACCAGCCAATATTTGAAATGATAGAAAAAAATTATCATTGTAAAATTCTTCGCCATGCAGTTAATCTTGGAAAAGGAAGGGCATTAAAGAATGCGTTTAACTACGTGCTAAACGAGTGTCCAAATGCAATAGGAGTAATTACTGCAGACTCAGACGGACAGCATACTCCTGATGATATAAAAAGGTGTATGCTTTGTTTGTGCGAAAATCCTGAAAGCCTGATATTAGGCTGCAGAAAATTTCAAGGAGAGCACGTGCCATGGAGAAGTAGGATTGGTAACAAGCTAACAAAAAATATATTCCGATATGTTTGTGGCATTAAAATCTCTGATACACAAACTGGATTAAGGGGCATTCCCAAATCTTTGATGCTTGATGCATTAACAATAAAAGGTGAACGGTTTGATTATGAAACAAATATGTTATTGAATGCGCATGATAAATGTAGTTTTATAGAAGTGCCTATAGAAACAATCTATGAATCAAAATCAAACCATAAAACACACTTTGAGCCGTTATATGATTCATTCATGATTTATAGCTTGATTTTTTTCTATCTGTTCAGCTCCATTCTTTCTGTTCTGATAGATTTTAGTATGTTTAGTATCTCCATTAATACAGGAGCTAATATATGGATTGCTACAATGTTAGGGCGGTTATGCTCTACCATTGTTAATTTTACGGTAAATAGGAGTGTGGTATTTAAATCAAAAGGGAGCATATTTAAACAATGGGGGGGGGTATCTTGCTTTAGTTTGTGTATCAGGCATTATTTCGGCACTGATGGTACATGGACTTTCACAAATATTTGGAGGGAAAATAATTATATTAAAGGCTATCGTTGAAGGAAGTCTGTTTTTTTTCAATTATTATGTACAACGCAACATTATATTTGCAAAGAAAAGAGAGAATAAGTCATTATGAATATAGTTGGTAAAAACGAGAAAACAACCGATGGGACAGTCTGCTATAAGAGGAGAATTTGAATGAAAATAAGTGAAATCCTGGCCTTTTTGAATACACAAGGAAAAAATGTTACTTTTACTGGTAATCCAGATGGCATTATTTATACCATGTCTAACTTGGATGAATTGAAAGATCATTCGATTTACTGGATTCGAACCAGACAATTTGCAAGCAATCAGCTTATAGAAAGATTAAAACAATGTAAAGATGCATTGATGGTATGTCCCTTTGAAATAGATGGGATAAATTGCATCATTACAGATTATCCAAAAGGAATATTTTTTTCTATCTTAAACCACTTTTTTTCCAAATCGCGGGAATCTACGATTTCAGAAAGAGCAGTAGTTTTGACAGACAAAATTGGGAAAAACGTTCATATTGGTTCAGGATGCTATATAGGAGAAGAAGTTGAGATTGGAGATCACTCCATTCTTCATCCTAATGTGTCGATTATATGTCCATGCACGATTGGATGTCACTGCGAGATTTTCCCAGGCGTAGTAATCGGGGCAGATGGATTTGGATATTATTTTGAGGGGGAAATTCCTCATCGAGAGATCCATTTTAAAGGGGTAAAAATTGGAAATAATGTTGAGATTGGCGCCAATACCTGCATTGATCGTGGGTTGCTTACAGATACGGTTCTTTGTGACCATGTAAAAATTGATAATCTGTGTCACATCGGACATAACGTAAAGATTGAAGAAAATTGCCTGATTATTGCAGGCACTGTGATCTGCGGCAGTGCAAAAATCAAGCAAAATGCGTATCTTGCTCCTAGTTCTGTGGTAATGGACTGGGTTCAGGTTGGAGAATATGCCAAAGTAGGAGTTAACAGCTCAGCAGTCACAAATGTTAAGGACAAAATAACTGTTTTCGGCACGCCGGCAAAGCGCCTGTCACCAGTTGCAAAAAAAGAAGATTGAGGTAATTAATATGGAAAAATTTTTTGAATTTGTTGCAGATGTGTTTGAATGTGATCCGTCAGAGCTTACCTTTGATACTGCTTATGGAGAGTATGAGAAGTGGGATTCTATGATGATGTTGCGCTTGACTATGGAGTTAGAGGAAGAATATGAGGTGAGTATTCCCATCGAAGCAATTGGAAATATCAAGTCCTTAAAGGATTTATATAGATATGTAAAGAAATCTGGTTAATGCCAGAAAATAGCAGAAAGGATAAACGCTGCAATGACGGATAAGGTATATATCCATCCCACCAGTATTGTAGATGAAGGGGTAGAAATCGGGGAAGGAACAAAAGTATGGCATTTTTCCCACATTCAGTCCGGCGCAAAAATTGGAAAGAACTGTTCACTAGGACAGAATGTAAATATATCAAATCATGTGATCATCGGAAATGGGGTAAAAATACAAAATAATGTATCCATATATGAAGGGGTTGAATTGGAAGACTATGTTTTCTGTGGCCCTTCCTGTGTATTTACTAATGATCTTACTCCCCGTGCCAGATATCCTAAAAATCATAAGTATGAGAAAACATTAATTAAACATGAAGCAACTCTCGGAGCTAATAGCACAATTGTATGCGGGCATGTTGTTGGAGAGTATGCAATGGTTGCAGCAGGAGCTGTAGTCTCTAAAAATGTTAAACCGCATGCACTGATGGCTGGGGTTCCAGCAAAGCAGATCGGTTGGGTATGTAACTGTGGTCAGGTTTTGAATAAAGAGCTGTTCTGCAGGGACTGTGGAAGAAGCTACATAATAAAGGATGGTTACTTAATGGCTCATTCGAAGCTTCAGGAGGTATCAGCGGAGTAGAGATTTGATGTATTACCCCGTACTAAAACAGGAGAAAGCTATGATAGGAAATAATATCGAAAATAGTACAAGTAAAAATAAGGTAACATATAGGAATAGAAAAGCTGCAGTCCTTTCTAATGTGACCGTAGATTTGATCTTATCAAAGCTAAAAAATGAATTTAACCTGTATGCCCCTGCAGGCTTTGATACCTGGCAGCAGGAGGTGTACAACCATGATTCCGGCCTTTACCAGTTTTCACCAGATATATTTTTTTTGATTTTATATATAGATCCCTATGATGAGAATTGGACATTTTGGGAAAAGGGACAGGAAAGGTTAAAAGAGTGGCTGGATACCATAGCGGTTCTCTGCAAAAAGACACAAGGGAGTCCTATTTTTATATCTTCCCTGGATATTCGGGAGGATATTTGGGATACATCTCCACAAGCCATGGCAGGAATCCGTCTGGAAGAATACTGGATCAGAGGATTGGAAAAACTAAATCATATATATGTGATGCCACTGAAAGAGAAAGTCACAGAATTAGGAAGAAAAGATTTCTATTCGCCCAAAATGTGGTATTTAGGAAATTCGCCTTATAGTTTAAAAGGTTCAAATGCTGTAGCAGAATTGATAGTTCGCAGTTATTTTTATACAGCAGGAAGCAGAAAAAAATGCCTTGCTGTTGATCTGGATAATACCCTTTGGGGCGGTGTTATAGGGGAAGATGGGGTAGATGGCCTGATTCTTTCTAATCACAAAGAAGGCGCCAGGTATTATGATACCCAGAAATGTCTCAAACGAATGAAAGAAAGAGGTGTTATGCTTGCCATTCTTTCCAAAAATAATCTGGAAGATGTGTCACCAGTATTCTCTCACCCTTTTATGCTTCTTAAAGAAGATGATTTTGTGGGGCAAAAGATTAATTGGAATCCAAAATCACAAAATATCCAGGAACTAGCCGCAGAACTGAATATCGGGTTGGATTCTTTTGTGTTTTTAGATGATAATCCTATAGAAAGGGAGCAGATGAAAATCCAATGTCCTGAAGTTGAAGTAGTCGATTTTCCACAGGATACCACCCTTCTTGCGCGAACCGTGGAGGATGCATATGACAGATTCTTTAAGACTCCATACATAACGGACGAGGATCGGGATAAGACAGAAAAATACCAAAAACAGCGGAAGCGAAATATAATACAAAAGGAATCTGCCTCCATAAAAGATTTTCTGCAAAGGCTGGAGATTGTGGCAGAGATTAATCTAATAAGTGACCAGGAAGAAGCACGGGTAGTTCAACTGGCAGGAAAGACAAATCAATTCAATACAACAACCATCCGATACGATGAGAAACAGATAGAACAACTTCGAAAGAGCAGTGATGCAGATTTAATTGTGGCGCGGATGAAGGATAAGTTTGGAGATGAGGGACTAACAGCTATAGCCGTTGTGGTTTATGAAAAAGAATATGCATTGATAGAATCGTTTATTATGAGCTGTCGTGTTATGAGCAGGCAATTTGAAACCGTGATTTTCCATGAAATTGTAAAATGGATCCAATATACTCATCCTGAAGTCCAAAAGCTTCGAGCCGAATATAAAAGAACAGCAAAGAATAAACCTGTTGAAAATTTGTATGAGGATTTCGGTTTTCGGGTGCAGGCGGAGGCTGGCAGAAAATCTGAGATTGGTCATCAAAAGTTTTATGAAGTGGAAATTAAGAAAATCAAACCATTTGTTTCTTTCTATAAAGAAGTTCATGCTTTTGAAAGGGAGAAATATGAAAAGAAACCTTAGGCATAGGGGGATTTTATGTTGAAAATAAATCATATAGGCTATGCAGTAAAAAAACTAGACCGTGCTGTCAGTCAGATGGAAGATATCGGATATAAATTTGGAAATATGGTTGCGGATCAAGATAGAAGAATTTGGATCGTATTTGGAAGAAAGGATGGATACCAGATTGAGTTAATATCTCCTATCTCAAAAGGTTCTCCGATAGATAAAATATTGAAAAACTCTGGACCGACACCTTATCATATTTGCTACGAGTCAGACTGCTTTGATGCAGATATAGAGCAATTAACCTGTGGGGGGGGTATAAAGTCTTAATTCCGCCGGCACCAGCACCAGCACTGGGAGGAAGAAAGGTTATTTTTTTATATTCTATTGTACTTGGATTAGTAGAAATTGTACAGGACACAGTTTCATCCAAAACACAACCGTAGATTATTAAAACAGTGCCAATATATAAAGAGGTAATAGATAATGAAGTTTACTTATTTAGAGTATGAGAGATTAATTTATTTCTTACTTGACAATGGATATACTGTCACAGGGTATGACAATTACAGACATGTAGAATATCCGGTTATTCTCCGACATGATATTGATACATCATTAGACAAAGCTGTAAAAATGGCAGAACTAGAAAATTCTATCGGGGGGGGGGGCAAATTAGATCTACATATTTCGTATTGATTTCATCAGATTTCTATAATGTATTTTCTAAGCATTCTCTTGAATGTATCTATAGAATAAGAGAACTTGGACATATAATAGGATTACACTTTGATGAGAAAAAATATATTCCTACAGGCAAATCGTGGAAAAAAGAGCTGCTCATGGAAAATATTCTTCAGGAGAAAAAAATATTAGAGGAAATGACAGGTATAAACATTAACTCTGTATCCATGCATGTGCCTTCAAAAATGACTTTACAAGCAGATTTGAAAATTCCAGGTATGATTAATTCTTATAGTCGCGAATTTTTTGAGGAGTTTAAGTATGTATCAGACAGCTTTCATCGATGGCGCGAAGATGTACGGGATGTCGTGACGAATACAAAGCCAAAAAGGCTGCATGTATTGACACACGCATTTTGGTATAATGATAAACCTATGACAAGAAATGAATCTATTCGGGACTATATTCAAGAAGGTGAAAAATACCGATATGGATTAGTGGAAGCCAATATATTTCCTCCGGGCATTAAATTAACAGACTGTTTTATAGACAAGAGCGGGGATGTTTAACCTTATCTATAGCAGCATTCAAACTGCCAGCGGACGAGAAGGAACCCACAAAAGTGCCTCATTTTATAATATAAACAGCATGAAAGAACTGTACATCTGTAAAACATTGTAATTTGAGGCACCTGAATACTAATTACGATAAGTAATTATCCCCTTCCCATCCATTAAAGATTCTTCACTAATGCTATAAAATTCCGTTTTCGTTTATTCTTTTCTTTTAATTCACGAAACTTTATCTCCCATTCTTCCAGTTTTTCATTCTTTTTCATTAAAGCTTTGATCTTTTGTAAAAAGAATACTGCTGTCTCATAGTTTTTATTATTTGACATAGTAAGAAGGTTATTAACATTTCCCCAGTAGATTTCCAGAATCTCATTGGGATATTTTTCAGCTAATCGTTTGCTGAAATATTGGTTGTAATCCACACTACAATAATCATATCTATATCTGGTATTCTGAAGACAAGTTAATACAATATCTTCCCTTCCAGTTTCCATGCAAATGTCCAAATAAAATTTTTGATCTGTTTTCTTTACTTTTTCTAAAATGCCTTCATATTCCTTCTGCCAGTCTTCTGCATACAGAGTACTTTTAGAGAGTTTAAACCATTTTTTTATTTCGTCTTTTTGACAAGTATCTAAAATAAGCAAAAGCGTTCTTTTCCTTGACTCATAATCATTTTTTATACTGTAATATTTATACATCTGTTTTGCCATTGCAAAAATATTAAGATCCGTTTTGGTCTTTAGTATAAACTGATATAAACGCTGAAGTTCTGCATCACGGTTTTCTTTTATATAAATAGGCGCCACATAGTTGATCAGCTCATCTAGTCTTCCATTACATCTTTCCAGACCCTTCCATATGTACTCCATCTCCTTTTTTCGATCCCGTTTTTCTGCATAATACTTGGCAACCTCTACATAGTCTGAACCATATCTCAAATTATCAAGCTTAGTTTTTAAAAATTGATCTTCATCTCCAATATGCCGGTAAAGTTGAGCGGCATAATTTCTGTAATAACCGCTGGACCCTTTTGCCAATGCATCTGCAAAATATCTGTTTTCGTCTGGGCTATTACAAAATGAACTGGCCACATCAATCAATATGTCGTCAAATCCGCTATTTCCTATATTAAATTCTTCCAGCATTTTATCAAGAATTACAACCCGTGTTTCCCAGGATATATCGTTTTGCTTAACTATTTCATCCATTTTCCATAGGTTATCGCAGGCCTCATCCATTTCCGAGTCAGGACCGCCACCATATTGATTAAATTCATTGATAATTGGCTGGACATCCTGCCAAAGATTTTCCAGTTCAATCTCTGCTGCTTTTTTCTGCTGACTTTTATTATTTTTTTTGCACCAGTCCAGAATTATTTTTTCTGCTTTGTGATTGGCCTGCGACATATTTGATATGATATCAAGCAAGTCCTCCTTTTCTGCATTTTCCAGCATTTTACTTACGGTATCTTTATCCATAGATATTTCCTTTTTTATAAGTGATTTTATAATATATCAGTTGCAAAATAGTATCTGAGATGACGTTTTGTTTCCTGCAACTAATCATATCATAAGATTATGCTGAAAATTTGTCAAGCTATGAAAAAGATTAAAAAACCTCTAAAAATGCCGGTACAAATTATACTCCCCTGAATCAAAAAACCCCTTTTTCCCTAATGTTCCTTCCGCCAGCAATACACACATGAAAAATCGCATAAGAGAGGGAGAAAACCCCAGGTGGTTCATCCCCAGCTCCACACATGCGGCGGCGGCCAGGCTGCAGCCTACAGAAGTTTTCCAGAGGAGATGGGTTTCAAGAAATGGTTCGCAGAGATACATTTTTACCATTCCCAACAACAATCCCAGCACAATGATGGCTGTTATGCGCAGCAGGACAAAAAACCAATCATATTTTACATAGCTTCGATAGTCCAGAAGATTCCGCTTGCCGTTAGCTTTTGCCGCCTGTTCCATGGCATCCTCTAACTGCGCTGTATCCTCTACCGGCACATAGATACCGCCGGTCTTTTTTGCAATCAATTCCATTAGCCGGTCGTTTGTATTTCCCAGACCTATGGTGCTGATGGAAATTCCTCTTTTAGCATATTGGTCCAATATGTTGCTTAAGTGTACCTTGCTCAGAAAAGGTTTCATATCTGTAGCAGCGCCATCAGTAAAAAGCAGCACCCTGCTGTTATCTCCCAGCTCAAGTGTTTTATTGTTGATCTCGTTATAGATATTTCCCAGTGCAGTCTGTATTCCTGTGCCGCCGCCAGGAGATTCCATGTAAAATTCTGTTCCATGGGATATAGGGTTCATGGAGCGGATTTGCTGACTTGTATCAGCAAACAAATAGACGGCGAAAGAAAAGTCTGGTTTTTTTAGTGACAAAACAGATTGAATGGCATCATAACGTTTGTTCTCTGGATCATTGTCTGCCATAGATCCGGAATTATCGATTGCAAAAATATATGAGACAGGTTCTGTAAATTTTTCTTGGAAACATTTTTCATAGAGGAACTCCAGAAAACAGCCTGCTGCCAGTATAGTCAGACACAGGAGTACACAGCGCAGGGTAATATCGCGGTATGGACGGATCAAGCGGGTCATCGTTGCACCGATGATCCGGATTCCCATTATCACAAATATCATCAGGCCCAAAAAGTAGAATCCAATCAGAAGCGGCATATACATCTTTTCTTTCAGCCCACGAAATAACAGCTCTCCCAGGAAAAAGTATACTCCTCCTGTGAATGCTGTTCCAAACAGCATTCGCTTTGATATCCCCATAATGTCTCCCCTCTGAATCATGCAGAGCAAAAGCTCAGGTTGTTTTTATGGTTCCATAACACAGCCTTCCTGTCAGAAGCAGTACAATTACAGCCCCTTGGATTATATTTATCCATGTCCCGGACAGGATTATTGCTGATGCCAAAGAAATTACGGATAAAATTATAAAGAAGATCATCCATCGGATCACCTCATTGTTTCCTTCATGAATAATATGAAATGAGTTTGTATTGCCAAAATACATGCTCACCAAAAGGCCAATAACAGTAAAAGTAAGTCCGACAGCAGCCGTAACCTTTCCCAAAACAGGATTCACCCCCATCACATATTTTGCCAGCAGGATCTGAGTCATGGAAATTGCCAGAAATAATTGCCATTTCTGTACAATATCCAGCAAATGCCTATCCAAATCCGATCCGGATGTTTTGGGAAAATAATATTGATATAGCTTTTGCAGGATATCTGAACGGTCAGTCTTTACGGCTTTCTTAAGAGCATATTTAAGGATATTCTCATTTTTACTGCCCTGTTTCAAAACTTTGCTGGAATTTACAGCATCGTATAAAACCGGCCGGCCATCTCGTTCAGAGTCTATCCAACTGATCTTTTCCAAGTCTTTTGCTAATTGTTTCAAATCAAAGCTTTGTCCGGAATGGAAATTTAAAAGAAGGCAAGCATCCAGTGATATTTTTTTCTTATTGATAGCCTCCTCGCGCAGCTCCTGTACAAGACGGCTTCGCATATTTTCGTCCAAGAGTACAGAATCCGTGAAAAATATATCTTGAAAATCTGCTGCATCGATCTCTTGAAACAGGGATTCCCTTACCTTAAGAAGCCGCTTTACTGGTTCACAAACAAAGGGATTTTCTTTTTGTAATGCTTCCATATCCCTATATTCGTTGATATTCTTATATGTAAATTCCTGGATCCGGAAATATTTCCAATATTCTTCGTTAACCGTCTGAATAAACGAATTGCTGTCGTTTTGATAAACCAAAAGAAGATTATTGAAAAATTTCTCATATCTTTTACAAATCTCATACCGCTGTGAGTTATTATCTGATGCTGCCATTTCTTTTTTAAAGAGATTTTCCATAATATCCAGCAGCTTTTTGCCTTCAGGAATGCTGAGGAATTTTTGTTTTTCTTCCCACACAGCCATTAAATCACTATAATTGGCAATCCTCCGTTTTAGTTTGTAATTTAAAGAGTAATCATTATAAAATTCCGGACAATGTTTTTTTATCTCCTTAAAAAAATCCTGAAAGTCTTCGGATCTGACGGTTTCCAAATCATACAGCAATTCATAAGCCTGTTCTGCGCCTACAAAGCATTGGTGTTTAACATAATAAGAAACAAACACATTTTTTAGATATTGACAATTTGTAGCTTCATATCGTTTTTGCAGTTTATTTAAAAATTTCTGAGAAGAAAATGTCCAACCCATTTGCATATACTGTTCTATCAATTTGGCATAATACTCATCCAACATTTCATAGTTGATATTTGGAATGATATTTGAATCGGACAAGGCTTCTTCCATATATTTATCCAGATTTTCTTTAGACAGTTTTTGCAGAGTCTCAGGCCTTGATACATGGTATGACAGCTCCACATGTCTAAACTCCAGATTCTCAAATCTTCTGCCATATGTTACATTAATAAAGTGATCCTGACGTTCTAAGATATTGTCTCGCAGAAAACCTTTCAACCTGATATTGCCGAAGTACGAGATAAAATCATATTTTGGCATATTGGGGCACTCATACTCGCCTGTTTCCAGACAAAACCATGCTCCTTCTGTTGGTATATGGTCAGAAAAGCACAAGGTAGCTCCCTGACGGATACCTGAGAATACACTTACCTTCATCCGCAAAGAGTACGGCATATAGCGCAGGATCAAAAAGGTAATCTCCTGAGACACATTTTTTAATTCGTTTATGTGGAGTGATTCTGGTATGATAGTCAGACTTTTTCCTACGCTATTCATAGCCCAGCAAATGCATCCCATCAGGTTATCAAACGAATCCTGTTTCAAGTGATATTTATCCAGCAAAGGCTCCGGCGTTAGTTTTGTATAGGGAATCGTTGACAAAACCGGTAACTCTTTTTCTCCATTATAATTCAACATTATGCAATCCTTTTGGATTGCAAGAAATTGTTCAGGTTCGCGGATAAGCTCCTGATAATCAGCTTTTTGCATTGCAAAGCCATGGATAAAGGAAATGCCTCGTGAATCCGTTTCCCCGTTCTCATTTATGCTGTAATAATTAATGTGTGAAAGAAACACATAATCATGAATCGTTTGGATATCAAAAGCCAAAGACAATCCTTCTATCTTGGGATTGGTATTGAGCAGATTGGCAGCGTGACTTTTGAAATTGTTTTTTGCTGTTTCAGGGATGCCCTTTGAATTGGCCACAATGTTCCATCCCGCCTTTTTTTCCTGTATTCCGCATCTCGTATAATATAATTGATAGATTTTCGCCATTTTACTCCTCCCAAATGATTGTGCAGTCAGCGCGGCTGCGGCTCTATCTTCTGCAGAATCCCAAATTCCGAAAGCATCCAATAAAGAGGTTCCTCGATACGACGGGGAATGGGGTGGGCTGTCGGTTTTGAGACGGGAATGGATTGTCCGTTTATAATCTTTTTTTCCTCTATTACATCACAGTTCAGTGCGCTGAATGCAAAAAATCCTGTTCTGGAAAAAAAGCGATCCGCCACATTCAAGACTGCCTTTCCCTGAGAATTGCCGTCTAAGAACCTCCTGACTTCACCGGCAAGGTTCCGGTACTGCTCTAAGTCAAATCCGAAATTGCCTTTGCTATAATCAATGTCCTTAAAAATATTAGAATTGGAAGGAAACAGGTTCGTTTTTTCCAGCTCGTCACTTTTTGACAATGCTAACGCCAATGGGATTTCTGATTTTACACCCGTTTTTCCTTGTCCCAGAAAAGCCTTGTACATGGCCTCCAGGACAGTCTTGGGACGAACATTTTTATCGTCAGACCGGCTTATCTGCATAAACTGCTCTGGATCCAGGATCATGATGATCCCGTCTGCATTCTTGATAAACGATCCATACCGGTTCATTTCCTTTTCGTCTGTACAATCCTCTCCTGCCACATCGTAAAATACAAGCGTATACCCTGCGCCCTCAGTTAAAATTGCATAAAACAGCGGGGGATTTAAAAGCCCTGGCAGAGTTCCCTTAGGCAGAGGGACATCTTTTTTCACCGGATGTTTTTGTAAAAAATCGCTGACAGCAGAAGACATTTCCACACTTGCCATTTTTACATTGCCCATATATTCATCCATTCCCTTTAAAAGCTGGGATAGATATACGGTTTTTCCGGAAGCTGTGATTCCCACAGTAGCAATAAAA
Organism: bacterium D16-56; assembly: GCA_003611875.1. Lineage (GTDB taxonomy): Bacteria > Bacillota > Clostridia > Lachnospirales > Lachnospiraceae > Brotaphodocola. The sequence goes on from RAYY01000026.1 coordinate 31,427, forward strand.
TAAACCGGATATTTCCCGTAATTAGCAGGAAGAGGGTTGTGGCAAAAGGGGCAGATTCGTTCTGTTGTCTTTTTCCCATAATGGTCTGTCACAGCCACTACCATATCGTCCCCATCCCGCTGGCAGCTTCCCTTCATCATTCTTGGGTCTTTCCCGGTAATAACCGGATAATTGGCATATTCCCAGGACAGTTCATTAGAATAACTGTCCCAGAATTTTTTGAACAAAGGATCCTGTTTTTCCTCAAACAGCCTGGCATATTCTCTTTCTGAAAGATTCTCTGATTTTCCTTCAGAACTGCCAAAAGGATCCATTTCATCTTCCGTAATTCCAAAATCATCTTCACTGCTTTCTGTCTCTTTTCCTTCAAAATTGTCCAAGGATTTTCTATCTTTCTTAAATTTGTCATCACCTATGTCAAATCCCTCAATATCCGGTGACATTATGCTAATGGCTTTAAAATGGACATTTTCATGGGAGAATTCTTCAAAGCAATAAGGACATTTTATCATCCCTGGTTTGGAAAACGGTATTTCAGATGCAGAATCTGATTTCCTTTTAATAAATAATTTGTCCAGGCTTTTTCGGAAAGACATTCTCTTTTCCTCCCTATTGTTCTTCTATTCTGACATAATAGTATTTCTTATATTCTAATGTTGTGTAAACATTCAGCTCCTCGCCGGAAGGAATCCACACTCTCAGCCATCCATCCTTGGCTTTTCTCATGCTTTCAGCCGATACAGGAAAATGACACCGGCTGCAGGAAGGTTTGTAGCAGAGGATTCCCTCTAATTGATTGAAATCTTGAGTGAAATCAAATATTGGCCGGAACATGCATAGGCGTTGTTGGGGAAATATAAAGTATTTATTAATATTTTTATATTTTAACTTTACTGGAATATGGACAGGAATAGCGGCTTCATTTTCGTGATTGGAAACCTGATAGATTTCCCAAACATTCTGGCTGATCTGGCATGGATATATGATTATGCGGTATGGAACCTGGCTTTTCAGGCTGCCTCTCGGAATTATAAACTTGTTTTTCTGAGCAAAAAAATCCCTTTCCTCAATCAAATACCACAAAAGCTCCCCTGCCATAATACTGTAATTTTTCAATAGCTCATTTCCATTCTCCTCAAGCCAGGATATCATATTTTCTTCCGGATTCCAGGCTGCTTTTGCCGGAGCCGCTATTACCAGAAAGTGGCTGGCCTTGTTGTATTTCCAGTTAAGCTGCTGATCCCCATTGCCTGTTTTTTTACAGTCCAGGCTGCGTATGGTATATTCCTTTGGATTTTGCCGAATTGCAAACGTCATGGTGATTCACCTGCCATTTCTGTCAAATTGCAGTACTCATTTGATCCTAAAGGATCCAGATCATATATGGCAATTTTCTCAATACAGTCAGTTCGTTTCAAATGAAACAAAGTAAAGGTATGATTGCTGTGCTTCACTTCCCTGGCATATTTTGCATCCTTGTTCATCAGATAAAAGATACCCCGCAGATTGTTTTCATAGGAGGCAGCACTTCCGCGAAGCCGGATTTTATTCTCTATTTTTTCCTCCAGTACCCGTTTCACCATCATTACTCTCGCCTCATCACTCATGGTATCTAATCGGGCCTGCATTTCCTGCTCAAAGGACATAGAAAATATGGCGTCACTGGCAATCAGTTCACCGAATATCTGCTCTAATTCCCGGCAAAGTCCGTTTCCGTCATTTTCAATACGAAAAATCCGTTTGGAGATTTCAGCTTCCTTCTGACGCAAAAAATGTTCTGCCAAGTGTTCATAATAGTTTCGAATATTCCGATCTTCTTCATCAATAACCTCTTTTCGTATTTCATCTTCCAGCGCCTGGCAGGTCTGGAGAAAATGCTCTGCCTCATAATGAAATGTGGTAAGAAGCTTTAAAAGCTTCCGAATCATATCGGAATAGAAGGATGTTCTCATTTTTGCCACAGCATGAGAATGCACACTCTCCTCAATGGTATTTCCGGTTAAGTCAGATTCAGAGACAGAAAATTCCTCCAATGCTTCCAATACCCGATCTTCTGTCAGGCCATACAAGGCATCTTCATAGGTTAGGACCAAGCGCCAGTCTTTTTCAATTTTGGTCAGACATTTTTCAATAAAATTTTGGTCAGACAAAAGCTTATCCAGCTCTTTTTTATAGTGCTCCTCAAAAAACAGGCTCCAGTTCCCACCGGTCGCCTGATTTAACCGGGTAAATGAGATTTTCTTTTCTTTGTGAATCTCCTTAAACTCATTTTCGTCTATGTAGGCCAGATAGGAAAGCTCTGAGGGAGACGGAAATATCTTTATTACATGATCTTGAAAGATATCTTCCAGACATTGGATTTTCCCGCGCCTAATTCCTAGCTTTTCTTGAAGATCTTCAGACAACTGCATGGCATCCTTAGACCAGTCCTGATAGCTGCGCAGGTTTTCTTTCATCAGACATTCCATAATCTTAAGCAGGCTGAAAATGGCAATGCTGCGTACCGGCTTTTCCACCAAGGCATAAGCGGCTGTTTTTATAGTATTATAGCCCTCAATCACTGCCTCCGCATTGCCATGGCTGCCTGTCCCACGGTTCCCTCCCAGAAGAATCAAGTCTGCCACCAGACGGTAATTCAGCCCTAAGCGATAATCCAACAGCACATTTCCATCCTTCAAATAATTGCTCAATAAATAGACAGCGCCTAATTTATCTTCTGTGTTTTTTCTTTTTTCCCCAATAAAATGCAGAAATTCACTGATCCTTCGGCGTTTTTCTGCCGTGCTTTCGTCCATCATTATAAATATGGTTTGAAGCAGGTTATATTTCTTTCCCAGGTTCATGTCAAGCATAAGATCAAAATATTCATCAGCAGCTTCTTCCTCACCTGCAAGGATATATTTTAACCGGACCTGCAATTTATTCTGAAAAATGTATTCGTCGGTTTTCAGCATTTCCACCAAAGACTGCTCAATAAAGACAGAAAGATTGTTCTCATAGATGCCTGTTATCAGGTCCAGGCATTGGAAACTGTCTCCGTTTTTTGTAATCTGAATATATTTTAAATATTCCCCGTTTCGCCAGTTGGTATCCAGGATTTCCCTCACAGCAGAAAAATGCGAGACGGTCTTATGCCCCAGAAATATGATAACTACAGGATATAAAGCCTCATTGCTGCCGTTGTCTGTCTTTGTAATCTTACTTAATTGATTCATGCAGCTTCGAAGAAGCTTTTTGCCCTTACGTTCCTCCATGCTTTCCTCCATCCCATGTATATTTTATAACCATGCATACGAAAAACGGCTGTGTATCATATTATTGATAAGTGATCCTATAATTTTGCAGCGCCTGAATAAACTCGTTGTAAAACGTCTGGATTTCCTTTCGCTTAGGATCCGCCGCAATCCGGCTGAGAATCATCTTCAGGAAATCGGAAGTATATCTGGCCTGGATTGTCCCGGAAATAAGATAAATTTCATCTGTCATATTATCAAGGGCATTCACCGTCTGTTTATGAATCCGTTCAGCCAGATCTTCCTCCAGCCCCTTATAGGTCAGAAACGCTTGATACAAAGGAGCCTTGCTTCCGTATGGCATGGCGCTGTTTTGGAGATCCAGGATTTCCTCTATGCCAAATTGTTCATATGTGAAAGTGGTTTTAGAACGTTCCAGCCGAATTATGCCGGTAAATACCGCATGAAAAAACAATTCTTGTTTATCCTTCTCACTGACAATACTTGCAGATATCTTCTCAAGCCTTGCAATCTCCTGATCTAAAGCATTGATTTTAGCCAACTGTTCCCGTACCTTCTTTTCGACCTCCGGATACCGGAAATAATTATCGCGCAGAACCGTTTCCTCAGATCCTTCTCTGGCTCCTTTTGTGCTTAAAGTTATTCGGTCAATATTATTGTCCTGATACATCTGCTTCCTGGCTGCTTTCAGGATATCCAACATTTCTTCCAAACGTATCGGATCCGGCTCCTCATTTTCCAAATCAGAAGATGGAATTGCCAATTTGGTACACTTTACATACCATCCGGCGGCATCTGAGCAAACAATCCCTGCTTTTCTTGCGGCATCCAGTTCTTCTGCCAGCCTTTGGTTGCGTTTTGTAATGCGGGGAATCAGATGTCCATCCATCTTAAAGCTATCCGGATAGGGCGAAGGCAAATATTCTCTCCAATCCATATCGCCTGCCTCATATAAATGGCGTCCGGCCTCTGCCGTATTGGCCTCATAAGCCTTTTCCAGCTCGGCAAGCCCCTGGTAAGCATAAAGCGGTATGCCGGAATAAAAACGCATCATAAATATCCGGTCCGTAAGTCCGGTCCGGCGCACAGTATCGCCTTCCTGCCTTACAGCCTCGGCTGCCTGGATAATTTCCGCAGCATTAAAGGGAATGGATATGGTATTGCTTTTAGCAATATCAGACAGATCAAAAAGTCCGTTTTTCCAGAACAGCGGGTCTGCATTCCTGCTTAGCTTCTTCTGAATGATCTCTGTTTTGATTCTTTCCATAAGCCGGGTACTGTCTGTGGTCTCGAACTTGATTTTCAGGTAATCTGTCATTTCCTTGTTTGTAATCGTGAGAAATTCCTGGGTAATGTACTCAGAAACAAGCCGGGTAATCTTATTTTCATCCTGGGATATCCAATCAGGCCATTGTTTAAACAGCTTCAAAACCAGCTTTTTCATCTCCTGGTCCGGGTCTAGCTGCATCACTGTCTCATCTAACTGATCTTTAATATCCCGAATGGTTAAAATCTGCCATGTATAGACACTTTTGGAAGTCTTCCCTGACATAAGGTGACGGCTGTTCTCAGAAAATGTATTCTTCAGGGTATCCAGAACAATGGACATCACAAGAAAAAAGCCATTGTTCAGCTTTACCACCTGATCACGAAATTCCCTCAGAAAGTTCTTCATATAGTTATGCCGGTCTATTACAGCCAGATGGACATACCAATGATTCACTGCCTCCAAATATTCTTCGGTGTGTTTTTTTCTGTTTATGAAATTGGATTTTGCAAGGGCCTGCTCCGCTGTGTCCAAAGCTTGTCTGCGTATTGGTTCCTGACGCAGCTCTGCGGCCAGACGTTCCTCATTGTTTTGGATATATCCATCGATTACATGTATCAGGTTCTTGTTATTTTGTCCGCCTAAAAGCCGCATGGCAAAAAAGGGGCCGGTTGCAAAATCCATGGCAAAATTCAAATATAAATTAGAAAATATTCTGGAAATCAAAGAAGTGGATTGATCCGGTATATTGTAATCCTTCAGTGGTTCTAACATTTTCTTGCGGTTTTCCTCTAGGAAACCTAATGCATTGGCTGTCCAGGTATCAGCACAACTAATGACACGTCTGTCACCTGGGGTAATGTCGCTGCCTTTTACCAGATTATGGGGATAAGGCACTTTGTACACCACGCCCTTGGTTAACTGCTGCATAAGCTGCTCAAAAGTGAGCTGATTGGCGCTCACAAAAGCCATCAAATCCTTTTCTGTAGGTACATGGTCAGAAATATCCCCAAATCTTTCAAATAATTTGGCTCCTAAGTAGGTTGCAATATCTGATAAGGGCATCTCCGCATTCGCTGCCCCAATAATATTGTATTCAAAAGACGCCCCGTGTATTTTCTTAATATTATTTTTGGCCTGGGCCAGATTAGAAATATGCCCTTTCAAGGTCATGGAACCGACCTGAGCCGGGTCAAGTCCATCGGGAAGCGTTACCTTGGAAAGAAAAGAGATCACATAATCCACTGCTACACTTAGTCCATATTCATAACCATCCTTCATGACTACTCCGCCGGCCGTTGTTGCAGAGATCAGATAGCAAAGATCCACCGGAGTACGGCTGGTACTGACCTCAAAGCTCCCGTAGTTCTGGACAAATTTCCCTTGGGCTTCCTCAAGTCCCATCATATAATCCAGTTCCTTTAATGCCGCATAGCCGTTGCACCTGACATAATTGGCCGTAAGTGGGCTTCCTATAATACTTGGCACGGACAGATTCACATCAGGCAGAAAGAAATAGCCGCTAATCTGGGCGCTGTCCCTTCCCAGAGTCTCCAGAACATGGCGCACAATGTAACATACATCAAGAAAGGTGCCGCTGCCAGTGCCGCCGGAAAGACCGGAAAAAAGATGGATATTCAGGTCGCCGGTAACACCCTGAATAGCATCCTGTATCAGAGCAGTAAGCTTTGCCTTAAACAATGCCGCTTTATCAATCAGAAGGAACCTTCCTACCTGGCGGATTCCGCCTGCCCCGTGTCCTGCATTCTGAATCCCGATATGCTCATGGTTTAGCCAGGATAATTCCTTGCGCACCGCAATAATCTCCTTGGATCGAAAAGTCTTCACAATTTCATTGTTGGAAATGTCAAAATATTCGGTTGCTTTATCAATGCTGGAAATATCCTGGGTTATTCCTAAATCTGCATCATCCGAATCAATCAAAAGGAACCGTATACTGCCGTAAAAGGGGACAGGAGACTCTGGATCATCTGGCTTTAAACGTCGATATACTTCTTTTTTAAGTTTTTTCAGCGCATCCTTTCCTGTGCCTCCTAAGCCGATGCAGAGTGTAGCGTCATCTTGACGGTCCGACTTTTTCATATCATTCATTATGCCGCCGCCTGCGCTCACTGACAATCTGTCATAAGTAGCCATCTTCAATCCTCCTGTATTTGATTTGATCCCTGCAGTCTCTCAAGCCATTTAACCCGGATGTTATTTCCACAGGCAATGCGCTAAGTACCGTGCTTGTATGAGTATTTAGCTTGCATAGGTATATGATCTTCTGTTAAAAGATTAATACATGATATTACCTGACATATAAGTGATCCGAAGTCCGCTTTCCAGATCACGGTTTCTGCTGACCGTAATTTCAGAGCCACTGTACAGGCATATCTTTTTTTCTTTTTTCTCCGCATTTTCACCGGAATACAAGCCGCTGTCTGATACTAACCAGATATAGTTAGGAGACTTGTCTGCCATCAAGTAAGTCTTATCCAGATCAATGCCGCCGCCTTCTGTAATATAGCGTCCCAGTTTTTCCCTGCCTCGTGTCGGCTGAATCGTTCTGGGTGATTCCATCATGCCATTGATATTATCAAATGCATAAATCATAACATTTCCCTGGAACACAGAGGGTTTTATACGAGACAATATGAGACGGATAAGCAGCGCCAGGAGTGCCAGCCCAAGAACAGCAGCCCCGGCCATAGCTGCCAGGCTTAAAATACTCCCCATGGATTTACCTGATGCAGAGGATGACTGAGCGGCGCTGCTTTGAACCGGCTGTGTTACGGCAGGCTGAGAAAGGACGGCAGCAGTCGTCGGTATCTCTGTAGATTGAAGAATCTCACTATTTACAGTCATAAAAATTTTCTCGCTGCTTTTTTCCAGTCCTTCAAACATAACCGTTACCGTGACGTAAAAATCACCGGCTTCATTTGCAGAGTAATCCGCCCGATATCCGAACTGTTCTGCCTGCATCAGTGTTTTTGCCACTTCAGAATTATCCGAAGCATTAAAAACCGTCAGAATCGCCGAATACACAGCATACGAACTGCTTTCTCTCATTTCCTCTCCATTGGAAAAAATACTGGCAGTAAAAGTAATCTGATCGCCAAGCTCATGGTCGGGACCTGCCGGCTCAGCCTGTGCTCTTACGGAAAAATTAGAATTATACACCATATCGATCTTGACTGCATCGTCCGGATTGCCTCTGGCCTGAATCTTCCACACACCGCCCGGGGGTTGAGGGATCTTAATAATAGAAAATGTCTTAACCTGGATAGTAAATGCAGAAAGCTCGTCTTCGGTAAATCCGTTCCCGTCCGGCCTGAATAAAGTATACTGTGTCTCGGGATTCAATGTACTGATGATAATGTTCAGTTCCTCCACGCCGGCAAAGGGCACACTGAACGGAGTTTCTAAAATACCATTGGCAGGTATCCTCTCATCTACAATCGAAATCGTTTCCGTAGAGTAAATAATATTATAAAAATAGCCGAAGACTTCTTTTAAATCCTCCGCTTTGCCCACTTCTACAAACTGGCCTCCTGTGGCATTAGAAATGTCTGCCAGCTCCGCTGTATTGGCTTTATTGTTCTCATTCAGGCAGACAGAAAAAACAGAATACCGATTTTCCCTGGCCCGTTCAATCGCTTTCTCCTTATTTTCCTTAGATTGTTTATAGTATTCTCCTGTGTTATCATATGGAAAGTCTGTATTTCCATCAGAAAGAAGAATAATAACTGATGGAAGTTCAGGATTTCTTTCAGCATCCAGCATTTCCACTGCCTTCAGAACCGCTCCTCCAATATCCGTATCTCCCTGAATCGGTGAATTTCTCAAATTTTGTGAAAATGTGGTCTTTATATCTTTGCCGTTGATTTCCTGCATCTGTATAGCGGCAATAATTCTGTCATTAAATATAACAGCCCCCATATGATTGCCTGTATCTGTTGCAAGCCCCAAAAACAGGTCAATCGCTTCATATCGCCACAGGGAGCGATCCGTTTCCAGCATAGAGCCGCTGGCGTCTATTACAAAAACCACATTATACCGGTTAGCGGCTGCTGCCTGTGCACCGCTGCTGGAAAAAGTTCCCATTGGTGAGAGTAACAAGGCCACGGCCAGCAGAAAGCCATATATTCTTTTTGGTAAATTTTTCATTGTTATCTCCATTCTGTGTATCTTTCACTGCGTTCCATACATCGTTTTACGGGTACAAAACCGGTATAAGTAAAATACTATGGAATCTGCCGTGATTCCTCAAGGCAGTACTAGTGTGCTGTCTGACGTTACTTCCTGTGCCGGAGACGCCAACTCCTGTATGCTGCTAATCGTTCTCCCATCTATCTCCCTGCTTTCCCTTAATTCCTCCTGTATTATGGATAAATCTGTTTTTGATGTGTTCGGTTGTTCTCTGTTCAGATATAGCCCGGCTGCGAACATTGCAAACACCATAATTGTCAAAACAAAATCAAAAAAACATGACAGGATTGGGGAGCCGATCCATTTCACTATCAAAACCGACAGGATCCACAGGGCAGAAAGAATGATACATCCGCCGAAACAAATATAAATTCCCATTTCTTATTCTCCATGTTAAGTGCTTTTATAAGTGCCAATAAGTTTATCTTCTCACTTGTCAGCCAAGATCTGAATCCTTTGCCATTGCTCTTTTTAATGTTTTTGCAGCCTCTTTTTTATACACGGCTTCCTAAAGTAAAACCCATATATACGATTAAAAATATGAGAAGGAGAAAAACCGCAGATCCGACAAAATATGCTATCTTTTTGAAAGGAAGACAATACTTCTCCCAGACTGCTCTAACTTGTGTTTTCAGCCGTTTGCTCCATATATCCTCAGTCCAGAGACATGCCATACATAAATAATCCAGCTTTTCTTTCCTGCAAAGGCTTTCCAGCTTTTCTTTCAGCCCTGTATTCCGTTCTGCTCCTTTCAGCATCAGCTCGTGAGCTATTTGGTCCAGGTTAACCGAATCCTCTTTTGCCTTATCAGAATATAGTTGTCTGCTGCCTGCCGCAAGAAAGATCGCGGCAGGAGTCGTGTCCAGGCAGCAATAGCGAAACTCGCGGAGTGCGGTTTTGTCACACATAGCTGTGCTGTACTCCTTTTCACATTTATCATTTTTCGGAATCGTATCCTTCTGTATTTTGGCTGACCGAGAACGGTTTTTCATGATCCAGCACTCTCCGTCCCCATTTTGGAGCATGAGGCAGTAATCCTTTGCCACAATAGCTGCTGTCACATTAGCACGGTAAGCATATTCCAGATCAATTCCCTTCTTGTAATTCTCTTTGTACTTATTGTTTCTGATTGCTTTGATTTCCTCTGGCTGAAAGGGATAGGCTTTTAGATGCGCCCGAACCAGAGCCTTCCAGGCTGTAATAATACTGCCCTCCAACTGCCGCAGCAAGCGGGATTGGTTTCTCTCATCCGCAAAAAGCATGTCCCTGGTCACAGAAGATGCAAATGCACGCAAAGCATCCGATGCTGCCTCCACTGCAAAACGCGCTCCCAAATGGCTCCGAAAATATTGTGTCTGCTTTCCGCCTGCAGAGACTGCCAGGACTTCATATTCATCATTCCTGTGAATACCCCCGCAGCCTTTGGATTGATCCTGATCCCCTTTTTTCTCAGGATGACAGGCGCATACTGACAATCCCTGATATTTATCCATCTGTCCACCTCAAAGAAGTAGTTTTTTGAAATGAATCATTCAACTCTTTTTTACAGTTCCGACATACCCGCTGTCCGGACTGCCTGAAATACTCTCTGCCGCAGTCCGGGCAAAAATCAAGCAAATCCCTTAATTCCCGAAATAACTCATACCATTTATCTACCGATGTATAAGCAAGGTTTTTGCTTAATGCTTCTTTAGAAAACACCCGAGAAAAATGTTCTTGAATATACAAGGGGTACATATTCCTGCGTATATACATGTTAATATGAACCCCGCGAACCGGTCGGTTAGAGGTATCTTCATGGTCATAAATAAAGCATGGGCGAGAGCCATACACTTCCATGTTTTCTTTTTCTCCCATAAACGGATATTTTGCCGCACAGCGCCCCTCAAGAGGATGGCTTAAATACAAGATTTCAAATAATAATACAGACAAAAGATAACAGTTTGAACGTTCATTAGGCAAGCGCTCTTTTCTCACACATACAGGCGGAAACAGACGGCTTACGTTAAGCTGTTCCCAAAGACCGCCAGGTTCTTCTTCCTTCTTTAAAAATTCCACATTAGCAATTATTATCCGCCCGCTTTGGGGATGAATAAAAAGATCGTCCTCTGTCATATAAAGAAAATAATGTGATTTCTTTTTGAGCATCGTAAAAGCTTTGGTCAAACACAATGCAGCATTTACAATGGTCTCGCAACTTTTATAGTTATCCGTTCCCTCCATCATATCTGCCAAAGACCGGTACAAAGAAAAGTCACGATTAATTACATAGCAAAAAGAATTTTTCTCTATATTTGAAAGATCTATGGGCCACAAAAACGATTCATCCGGCGAATCTGCAAGCAGATGAGCCTTCAGGTTTTCATATAGCCGCATTCCACAATTTGAATTGGCAAAATCCTCGCTGGAAAAATATTTTACGAAGCATGGAGCCCCATCATACTCTGCGGTTCTGATACTGCCAAAGCTCAGTTGGGCAACCATATGGTCAAAAATCTTCAAAGTCTTCCCCTTGACACTGTTCAGCTCTATCACTTCCACACCCATAGCCTTCTCCCTTGCTGTATTTTTTTCCTACTATTTCCTTGAGTATCAAGGAATGTCTCCGATTGACTATGGACATTCTTCCTGCCTGATAATTAAGATAGGAATTTCCCCATAAGTCCGTTCTAAGAAAATGGTTTTTGTTTCCTTCCCTTCCGCTTCACATCCAAAAAGAATTTCAAACACCTTCGCCAATCCATATGTTTTCCACCCGCAATCTTCCTCCGAAACAGCATTATAGCGCTCAACCCACTCAGGCATTTTATAGGGACGTTCTTCTGTATATGTAATTGTCACAATAATTAACAGCACCTGTGGAATTGATTCCGGCTCTGCTGACAGCAACTCAGAATTTCCGGATAGCCTGATATCCGCATACTCTGTTTTGTTTTCATTTCCCGAGGAGGAAAACAGGATGTTCTTCTCTACTTCAAAGTCCTCTGCCTCCACCCATTGTCCCCAAGTCTTTTTCTCCTTCCCCTGTTTTCTTTCAGCAGAATGTTTTAGCTGAAAACATTGAATTTTTTCTCCATAGTTATGGAGCTGTTTTCCCGCTGGAATATTCAGCGATACCTTAAAATGAACGTTCCAGTCCATTTCAGCTTTTATCGTATTTTTTTCCGGTTTGTAGAAAAACCTCAATTCCGGAACCTCAGCTTCCTTTTCTCCGCTCTCATAACTATTTATACTTTTAGAGACTTGAACATTACCTTTTTCATAAGCCTTCTCATCTTCTAAATCTTCAATAAACGTAATCTGATTAGGAAGAATCTCTGTTTTTTCCTGCCCCATGTAGAATCGAATCTGTTGAAAATCTTCCCCAGCCCTTAGCTGAAGACTTTCCAGACAATTCAAAAAGCTATCCATATACTTTTCCAGATAGTAAGAAGGCCCTGTTATCATAAGATAACAAGGTCTTGTCCCTTCGACCCTTTTTTCAATCAGAATTTCAGGATTATTTGGTTTAGGGACTTTTACCGTTCCATAGTATTCTGGTTGAAACACCAGTAGGTAGGCATCACATCTGTTTTCTTGGCACATATCACGGATCCGTTTTGCCAGATTTTCCGGTTCCATATTCCGCTCAGTCATGTCCGTAATTACAAGATTAATATTCTCAGGATCCCATTCTCCATCAGCCGAACCATATAGCAGGGACAGAGGCTGTGATTCATCAGATTCATTTTGATCAAGATAAAATTCCGGCTTTAGAAAATCCTTGTATAAACAGATATCCAATAGAGATTCTGACTCTGTCTGGTATCTCGTCCATCTTGGATATATCTCCATATCCTCCTCTTTCTGCAATGTATAATAGCTGGTCTTTCCATAAATTATCCCCATATCATGAATTCCGCGCAGTAGATTCATCAAATGAGAATCTGCTTGAAATCCTTGATCCTCACTGAATACAAAGGAACACATATTTGCCGTATTACTTATATATACATGCACTGGCGGATTCTCCACACTCTGATTTTGGGAACCTGCTTTTTCATAACCAGCGTTCAGCAAAGAAGAATAGCTCGGAATTTCCGGAAATAATACTTTTCCATTAATAGGCTCCTCCTTTACACTACAGCCGGACAATAAAAGAGCTGTCAAAAGCACCTTAGTCAAACACTCCCGTCTTTTCACGACAATCCTCCTTACCACAGCAGATAAATCAGAGCCTTCCAGATTCTTTCACCCTTTCAGTGCCTGTGCTGAATTTTTATTGCCGCTCTGGAATCTTAAGGTCATCTTCCACAATTAAGTCCAGCAAAGAACCAGTTGTAATCTTTCGGAGGCGGATTTGATATAAGCCTGCCTCTAAGGTGTTTATATCTCTTTTGTTTTGATCAAACACATAGTTTACAGCTCCCCAGTTGTCCCTGTTTTTCTCAAACGAACGGCTGCATAGCAGATTAATCGGTTCTTTCCATGACTCTAATAGTTCCATAGAATCTTCGCCTTTTTTCGCTCCTGACTTTTTTAGTTCAAGCTTTACCTCAACCCTTCCTTCTTGTAAAACAGTACTGTTATCTGTCATGCTATAAAGGATCGTAGCTTTTATTTCTGGCACCATCATCATATATACATTTTCCCTGGTGGGGATTAGACCAAGATCCTTTACAGATTTCTGGCTCACATAATAGAAATATCCGCCAGTCTTGAACTCACAAAGAAGCTCGGGATACATTAAGGATATACCCTGAGCCTCAAGCCTTTTCTCACTATATAGATAATAATCCCTTTTTGTTTCTACATCGTCCTTTGCCACATCTCCAAGGATCTTCCATTCTGTATCCGGATCACCGGTCAACCCTTTCATTAACAGCTCTATGAATTTTCTCTTTATGATTCCGTCCGGATCCTCGACGTTTCCGTTTTCTTTCTTTTGCAGTAACAGGACATGATCCTTTCCAGCATTTTTCTGAATATCATATCTTTGATTTCCGCTTTTTTCTTCCTGGATTGATGGAAACAGAATATAATCCTGTTCAAATCCTTCTGGCATGATAGCCTTTATATCCTCCGCCAAAGCATCTATTGCCTCTGTTCTCTCCTTAATTACTTCCATTGCCAAGCTGCTTACTTCAGGGTCGTTTTTAATTCGCTGATATTCTTCTCCCATCACGGAATCGTAAAAATCAGATACCATCACAATCCTCGCCCATTTTTTTCCCTTTAATCTGGAAGTCTTCATATAATTTTTGATTTTTTCAAAGACATCTTGAAAATCCGTATTTTCTGATGAAGACCAATCTGTGGGATCTTTCATCTCGGAGAGCCGTTTTACCGATTTGCCAAAAAGAAAGGCATCTTGCTCTACTCCCTTTTCTCTGTCAGAAAGAATAAGATAGACGTTTTTGAAATCTTCAGACAGCTCCTTATTGATATTCTCATGAAAAGAGCCGGTTGTATCGAATACCAGCAGGAATATTCCATCTGGGTCAGGTCCCAAAAAGCGAGAACTGGGAATCCATACCTCTGTTTCATAATGGTTTCCCTCCGCTGAAAGGGAGGGCACACAGGTGAGACATGCGCTAAAACAGATTACTGCCATAAAAATACTAATCTTCCCAGGTATCTTCCTCATATTCCTTTAGATCCTCCTTGAATACGCGGACATCTACTCCTCTCCTTCTTGCCGTATCAAATAAAATTTGAAGAAGATTATGGATACATCCTGTTGTTAGAACATACCCTGTAACCCCGTCAGACAGTTCTTTGACTGGATAAGCCAAACCTGCAGAGTGCAGCAACAGCATTTCCTGATAAAAGTCAGCCGACCGGACATGCTCCTCACTAACATACCATTCATCCCGGTTATCTTCCTGCTTACTTAAAAGCTTTTCTCCACATTTAGAGGACAGACGGGACTCAGGTCCATTGGCAAAGTCAAGGATTTGGTAAACTTCTACACTCCGATGTAAATTCCTGATCTCACAAAACTTCAGCAAGTCTAATGCATGGCTGTTTAACAGACAATGCAGCACATTTCTTTCATCCCAGTGATTTATTGGACTTTTGTACTCTCTTTGTCGGTTATTTTCCGTCTGGTCTTCTGGTTCGGACCGGTTTTCAAGCCCGTCTTCATTTTCCTGCATTCTTCTCTTTCCCGTTTTTTTATCCTTCTTTCTTTTAATCTGCTCTTTCTCCTGCTTGGGTTGGATAAATACAGAATACACCAAATTCCTCCTCATACGTATACTCTTTCCTGGTTTCTGTGAGGATCGCACAAAACAAACCAAAAAAATAATAACATCTGCACTGTAGCATAGGCCATAAATAAATTTCAAAAAAAGATTCCTTATGCCAGTAAGAGCTCCAAAGGCCCGGCTTACTAAGGTCAAGCGGCTGTCTGTTATTTCCAGGTACCGGTTATATTTTGCAGCAAAACTGCTTTTTACCGGGTTTTTCCAGAGCATTCTGACCCTTTGGCCAGTTGACTTTGTCTGATTGGGCGCAGTATCCCAAACAGAAATATCGTGAAGCTCAGGAATCTGACGATACAATTCCTGGGTTTCTAATATAAGCTCTCTCACCAGCTCACGAATTCTTTGATTATCGAAATCTTCCTTGTTTCCGTTATTCCCATTATCTGCTTTTGATTGTGTATTGCTGCTTTTGCTATCCTTTCCGTTCCCATTTTCTCTTTTTTCTGTCTCAAAAAAATTTTCCATGGATAATGCATGATCCGCTAAATAGGTTCGTAATTCATCCAGCTTTGGATTCATGTTTTTTAACTGACTGCTGTCATAAAGCTTTAAAAGCACTGCATTCTCTGCCAGAAGAAGTATCTGCGGCAATTCGATCTGAATTTGCAGTCCCTCGGCACTGTCCCCAAACAGAAGCTCGTCCGCGATCTGGAATGCTTTCCTGTTAATATCCGAATTTTCTGTATTAGCATCCGAATTTTCTGCGTTAGCATCCGAATTTTTTGCATTGGCATCCGAATTTTCTGTATTAGCATCCGAATTTTTTGCGTTAACACTCGAATTTTCTGCCTTCAGTTCTCCGAGATATTTCTCAAAATCCGCTAACCTTTGCTGCGATTCTTCTTTAGTGCCATCTGTGTCCTCAAGATAAGCTACCAGTTGATTTATATCATTGCCTCTATTTTGCTCCTCTCCCAAGTATCTTTGAAAAGCACTCATTACCTCTTTTATGGAATAAAAATACTGATCAATCTGTGCTTGATTTTGATCCGCATCTTGTTCTATCTCGGTCATCACAACATATGCTGTCTTATAAAGCACATAATCACCTAGCTTTTCGCCATAAATGTAAACATACGTCAGAGAGGAGGAAAGAAAAATCAAAGGCAGAAAAAAGACTAGATATATAAAGCCTGACTTCCAATCCCCTTTTCCATACTCTGGATCCGTTTGGTATGGGATTCCCTTTTTGCCGGATATTGTATAACGAACAATCTTTTTGCATTTCGGCAGCTTTTTAGAGAAGTTCTGTGCACAGGAAAGAGAAGTTAATACCAAGGCTGTCTGGATAGTGAAGGATAGAATCAGTGCCAATCCCCAATTCAATATTCTGCAAAGACCAAACAGCGTGGTGACAAAAGAAACAATGCTGGCAAAGAGAATGGTGTAATTTGCCACAATAAAACGAATATGGGAGTGAAAATTGCCAAAAAGTATATATTGAAGCACTTCAAAAAAATCTGCCCACATTTCCAATAAACCCAAAGTAGTATTGGTAATGTCAATCAGAGCTTCCCCGGCTGCTTCCAAAAGTCCAGAAAGAGTTTCTAAGAATCTTTCCATCATATCCTGACTGCGGTCGCTGCCTCCATAAATCATAATAACCAGGAAAACAATCACTACAATCAGAAACAGTATAAGCGGGTTCTCCTGTATCCATTGTATAGAAATTTCCATAGGTAAAAATATTCTCCTGTTGTTGTAATGATTTTGGCTGCTTGTGTATCGTTACTGTGAAAGTTCCATCGCCGGAGGCGATTCTAATCAGGTATTCCAAGTACGCCCGCCGGACTTTCATGGGACGGTGGTGCGTCGGCTGCCGGGCGCATGGAGGTTTACTGTAGAGGTGGATATTTCTAATTGTAGACCAATGCAATAATGAAAGAGAGAGATGAAACCGCTCCGGCAACCGCTGCCGTATGTTTTTCCTATCTATACCTATTTTTATTCCTCATTATATTTTTCCGGCAATTCACACCATTGCCCCATAATATCATCCCATTCCAGAGGCTCATACTTAATAAATTCAGCCCATGTAAAGAATGTAAATTCTCCAAAATAAATAATTCCATTATGTAGATAAAAGTCCACTCTTACTTGTGGAATACCAGATGAACGTAATTCAGCATATTCTATTATTTTATGTATTTCAGGAGGGATTGGAACGGGTTTCTTGGCATTTTTA
Source organism: bacterium D16-56 (assembly GCA_003611875.1). Taxonomy (GTDB): domain Bacteria; phylum Bacillota; class Clostridia; order Lachnospirales; family Lachnospiraceae; genus Brotaphodocola. Next base: position 48,593 of record RAYY01000026.1, read on the forward strand.
TAAAATGCCCACCATGGCAGATGATTAAGATCTCTATCATAATTATCGTTGGTTCTTTTATCAAACTCAGCATGTGGTATGCCTTGACAAACTGTAACAATCTTTACTACACCAGTCATACATGTCAGCTTGTACTCTACAGAGTCTGGCTTACCAAGACTATCTAAATATTCTTCAGCTATTATCCTTGGTTTTACGTTTTTATATGGCCATTCACGTTTTCTCCAATAATATTCTCGATGAAGAAAGGAATTCATTTATTTCTTGCGGCAGAAATATCAAAAGTCTTTTTATCTTTGCAAATTACATACCCTTCACTGTCATGAGTACATTTTATACAAACTGATTTGGAAGGGATTCAAAATCAATATCTTTTGCCCTATCCCATACACCATACAATGGAACTACGTGTTCTGCTCCTATCTTTTTTGAAAAAACTTCTTTTACCTTGTATTTATCAACCATTTCTGTCAACTCTGGTTTTCGATAATACAACTTTAACCATTGACGTTTTTCTGAAAATTTTTTAGGTTTATCTAAATCCAATACCCCCCATGCAAGCATGGTACATGCGTTCATAAAACTTTCGATCTGGCGTGTTTCTATAAAAGCCATGATAGACTAATATTTGAAATTTATAATCTAGATCCAACACAAACTTCAGTATTTTTATTTAATATTTTCATTTTTTCCTCAATTCTGTACATGGTTTACAATACATGAAAATTTACATTTATCCTCATTCTGTTTTGCCAAATATTTCTGCTCATTATATGTTATAATATTTTTTATACCATTCTGCAAATTCCCGTAATCCTGTTCGTAAATCAGTAGTAGGCTTAAATCCATAATCATGCTCTAAATTACTGGTATCTGCATATGTAACAGGTACATCGCCAGGCTGCATTGGTACAAGCTCTATATAATCTTCAATATTGAATTTATCTGGTAAAATTTTTGTTTTTTTCAATTCTTCAGACAAAATATGAACAAAATCCATCAGATTTTCTGGATTTGAATTTCCAATATTATAGATAGCATAAGGAGGAACAGGAAGATTGTCCGAACCTGTAAATCTATTTGGAGCGCCTTGTACTACCCGCATAACACCTTCTACAATATCATTAATATAAGTAAAATCACGTTTGCAATTGCCATTATTAAAAATATTAATTTTCTGACAGGTTCTTAATTTTTCTGTAAAAGAGAAATAGGCCATATCTGGTCGCCCTGCCGGTCCATATACTGTAAAAAAACGAAGTCCTGTACAGGGAATATTATATAGCTTTGAATAACTGTGGGCAAGTAATTCGTTGGATTTTTTTGTTGCTGCATAAAGCGAAACGGGATGATCTACAAGATCATCTTCACTAAATGGAACTTTAGTATTTCCACCATACACAGATGAACTTGAAGCATAAACAAGATGTTTTACTCCTGGCTGACCACCGTCATAACTGTGGCGACAGCACTCTAATATATTATAAAATCCAAGAATATTTGAGCTAATATATGCATCGGGATTTTTAATGCTATATCTTACGCCTGCTTGTGCAGCAAGATTTATAATGATTGATGGGTGATATTCTTCAAACAGGTTCTGTATCCCTTCTTTATCAGAAATATCTAACTTTATAAATAAATATTTAGACAAAGATACTCTCTCTTTATTTTTTATTAATTCTAGTCTGTATTCTTTTAATTCTTTGTCATAATAGTTATTCAGATTATCAACACCAATGATTGTACTATTTTGACATTTATCCAACAAATAAGTGGCTAAATTAGCGCCAATAAATCCTGCACATCCGGTAATTAGTATTGTTTGATTATTCATAGAAATATTTGTTTTTGTCATAAAAAATCCTCACTCTTATTATTATTTTAAAACTTATTAATTACTTTTATTACATACTTTTGTTCATCCTCTGAATAGCCATTATACATGGGAATAGAAAGTACTGTATCTGCGTAATGTTCTGTTATTGGAAAATCACCAGAATGATATCCTAAATATTCATAAGCTTCCGATAAATGCGGTGGTATCGGATAATGGATTATTGTGTCAATTCCCTGATCTTTTAGATAATATATAAGATGTTCTCTCATTTCTTTATCTTTTGTTCTAATCACATACTGATGATAAACAGCGATACTTTTGGGTCTGACTTTAGGCAATATAAATTTCTGATTTTTTATCCCTTCATTATAGCGATGGGCAATAGATTGTCTTTCAGATATAATATCGTGTAGATGTTTTAATTTCACAGAAAGCAAGCCTGCCTGTATTTCATCCAATCTACTATTCGCACCAATAACACTGTTTTTATAATGTTCCTGAGAGCCATAATTTCGGAAAATACGGAATTTTTGATCCAACTCATCTGAATTTGTTATCACACAACCGCCATCACCAAAGGCGCCTAAATTTTTAGTTGGATAAAAAGAAAAACAGCCTACATCCCCAAATGTACCAACCATCTTTCCGTCATGGGTAGCGCCATGACTTTGGGCACAATCTTCTATAAGGATCAAATGATGCTGTTTACAGATGTGCACTAATTTGTCCATTTCACAGGGAATACCATAAAGGTGTACAGCTAAGACTGCTTTTGTTCTATTAGTTATTTTATCTTCAATTTTATCTGCATCAATTCCATAATATTCATCAGGTTCCACGAAAATAGGTGTTGCCCCGTTAATCGTGATTCCCATAACAGAAGCGATGTAGGTATTTGCTTGAACAATAACTTCATCTCCAATTCCAATACCCAAAATTTTAAATGCAATCCACAATGCATCCAGGCCAGATGCAAGTCCGATACAATGAGAACTACAGTTGTATTTTGCAAAACCATTTTCAAAATCTCGAAGACGAGAGCCTAATATATACCTTCCTGAACGAAGCGTCTCAATCGCCGATGTTTCAAATTCCTCTTGATACTGTTCAAATTCACGTAACAAATTATTCGACATAATAAATTCCATAAGTTGATTCCCCCTAAGAGCTGTTAAATAGTCTTCTATTCCAATAATACGACAACAAAAAACATCCTATAGTTCCTGTTATTTGCGAAAGATACTTATTAAACATAATAACCTCCACAAACAACCAAATAAGGATGCTGTTAATGAAAATGAGTAAAATTTTTTGTATAATAAATCCTTTAAGTTTTTTTATTAAAAATCTTCTCTTGCTAAACACATAAGTTGCAGTCATAAAATATCCAATACTTACAGAACATACATATGCAATTAGATTGGAAATCAAATAATAGATACGTAAATATTCGTTAAATGCATAGTATAATAACATATATAAAAATGTAGTTAGCCCATTTACAAGCACATATTTAATAAACTCTTTTTTCGCGGACTGGAACGTAATAATTTTGCTCCTGTTCACTATTATTTGTTTTTTTCTTTAATATGGTAAAAGTTGCAACTGACATTTTTTTTCCTATGAAATTATACATAAAAGCTTTATCAAGATGAAAAACTTTTTCTACAATACCGACATTTCCTTTATTTAAAGCAGGGAAAACATCTGGATTATACCATAACAAATATGCTAATAATCCTGGATATATCTGTCTTACTATCTTCATATTGTTTTTTATGTACATAGTATTCAGCTCTTTTAAAGAAAACCTTCGTTCTGTTTTTTCATCAAATACTGGATTTTTGATATATATATACTCACATATTTTCTTATAAATATAATTATTATATGTGGGTTCGATATTAATAAATATTCCGCCACTCTTAAGTAAAAACACACACTTTTTAATAATCTGATTTGCATAATCAGGAATATGATGTAATCCTCCAATTAGAATAATGATATCATATTTTTTATCCGACTTAAAAGAGATTACATTCTGTACATAAACATTTATTTTGGGATTTAATTGCTTTGCACATTTGATGATTTCCTCACTATAGTCAAACCCTTCATACTCCACTTCAACATTGAAAAGATTCTCTAGAATATACTTTCCTTCTCCAAAACCACACATAGGTTCTAAGACAGTAATTTTCTTTTTACCTTGTATATAGTCCTTTACCCCCCCCCTGAACAATTCTTTATAAAGCAAATCATGCAGACGTTTTTGTTTTTCCCCTCTACGGGTTCTAAAATATTCTTGAGCAATGTTATTAAAATGATCCCGTTGCCTCTCCAACTTATGCATTACTTTTATTCTCCTTAAATTTATATATATAATCGATGAACTCAAACCATCTCCTTCCAATTACTTCTATACTTAACAGTTGTTTGATTTTTTCTGCCTCTTTTCCCATCATGGATGCCTGTTTGGGATTCTGGATTAGAAATTCCATCGCATTGGATAATGATAAGCAATCTCCAACTGTTACAAGAACCCCATTTTTTCCAGTTTCAATTAAGCTTTTGGGTCCTCCACAGGGACAATCTGTTGAAATGCAAGGGATTCCCAAAGACATTGCTTCAATTAGTGCATTAGGGACTCCTTCAAAATTAGAGGAAAGAATAAAACCACGTGAATTTCTAATAATGAAAAGTAGTTCTTCTGTTTTTTTAGCTCCTAATAATAAAATCCGTTTATCCAGGCCAAGAAAAGATATTTTTTCCTGTAATGATTCTTTTAGTTTTCCTTCTCCAATAATATATAATTGATAATCTGCAAAGCGTTTTGCAATGATTGAAAATGCATCAATTAACAATTTTTGATTCTTTTGTTCGATAAGTCTTCCAACATTAACAAAATATTGTCCATTGCCTTTATCCCCTACTATACAATTTTCATTGGTGAAAACAGGATTAGGTATAACAACTGCCTTTTCGTGCGCCACTTTTGAATAAAAATTAAATGCGTCCTGTGTTTGGAAAACAAATCCATCTGCATATTTCATTAAGTTTCTGGAGCATATCTTTACAATTGTTTTTCCGCTGAAATGAGTGGGATCATTTCTTTCTGATACAATTAAGTTAATGTTAATACCAAAACATGCAGGAATACAATAGATACAAAAAGGAACACCCATTACTATCATACAATCTATTTTTTCCTGGTTAATAATTTTTCTGAGCTTAACTATTTTTTTAGGAAAACTCAACTTTTCAAAATATGTGTTAACATTTTTACTATCTGACAGAGAAAATCTTTGAATTCCATCCGGCAATTCATACTCATTATTATCATATCGAATTGTGATAATTGAGGTTGTAATTGCCTTTTCATGAAGAAAATATTTGGCTAGTTCAAGGCTTACTCGTTCAGAACCTCCTCTGGCTAAAGAGCCACAAAAAAAAGCTATTTTCATATCATACATAATCTACCTAAAGTTATATTCTGATAAAAATAAATCATAAAATATGTTTCTCTTATTTTCCAATTTATCAGCACTATATTCTAATGATTTATTATAGTTTCTTATAGATATTTTCTCTAAATCACAATGAATCATAAAAGTTATTTTTTCTGCTATTTCTTTATAATTACCTGGATGAAATAACATATTTTTTTGTATTAGTTCTGGAATTCCTGCTATATTTGTTCCTAATACAGGGCAACCTCGACTCATTGCTTCAATCACAGCTCTAGGAAGTCCTTCTTGTCTGCTTGGCTGAATGTATATATCTAAACGATCATAAAAATCATTCATTTCTTCCGCTTTTAAACTTCCGCAAAATTTTATATATTCTGAAACCCCTAATTTTTTTCCTAAATTAAGCAAATATGTACTTTTCAGTCGATTTCCTCCTGCTAATAAGTATTCAATATCATATCCGCGCTTCAATAGAAAAGGAATAGCACGTATTACATCAGCTTGTCCCTTGTATCTGACATCAACAGCGGCGGCAGTTCCAAGAACTATTTTATTCATTCCCATGTCTTTGAAGTTTTCTATTTTTGATATTCTGCGTTTAATAGCAAGATCATTTGAGATAGTTATTAATACATTTGAACATCCTATAGATGTTCCTTTTGTAGGATATATTTTTTGTAAGTATTTATCCGTTACATAGTAAACAAATTTTGAATTATAAATATTTATTTTTTCCTTGATATGACAATATGGCGCCATAAATTTGCCAAGTAAACTATAATTCCAAAGAGATTTCCATGCATCACTAACAACCTCAAATATATATGGCTTCTTGTATTTCCTACAATACTTTAAGGCAATATTAGCACAACTGCTTACATTTCTAAGAACAATAATATCTGATCTTTTAACCACATCTTTAATAATATTTTCAGCCGCTTTTTTTGAGGTTATGTATTTCATTGGTGTCTTAAAATTAGGGACATGAACTACATGAACTTCTTTAGGTAGGAGAGTATTTCTAGTAGAATTTTTTACTTTCTCTGTCCGCATTACAAATGTAATATCATCAGCTAAATATCTATATCGATTGTATAATCCATGATAAGCCAGTTCATAATAGTTTCCATATTCATCATAATAAATGGGCCCATCATGTATAAATGCTAATTTTCTCATCTAAATATTATCTCCTATATATTTGTCATTCATTATACAGCACCTGCTACAAAGAGCAAATTAAGTATTCCTGCGAAGTGAGCTGTAATCAGAATGAAATACGTCAATGCAATTTGATTCCTCCGCATAATATCCGGATGAATGTTTCCTTTGATGGCAAAACCAATCAACGGTAGGAATTGATAAGTATAAGAGCCCTTCAACTCAATTATTTGCCATTGTCTGGAGCCCCACTGAAAAAATGCAATAAAAGACATTAAAGCATAAGTAAAAAAATACGTTGCTAATAAGATTGCTTTATCCTTTATGGCATTTTGAAAATAATACGAATCCTCGTTGAAAAAAGAGTTATAAAAAAATAATCCTATTATCAAAAGATATGCAAATGAACCAAAATCCGTCTGCATTTGAATCATTGATCGATCCATATAAAATCCTCTTAGAACGATAGTCCTAATTAATAGTTTTAAATAATGAAGCGGATTTTGTAAAATATCTATAAGATAAATTCCCTCTCCTGCATCCATGTAGGTTATGATTCTTGAACCATGGGAGTTAGACAACAATTTCTCTATGTCAACTATATATGCATTATAAAAAAACCATGTGCAAATTCCGGTGATTATACTGATACATAGAAAGGCTTTCCACTTTTGAACGGAAGAAAATAATTCTTTCGGCAATAATGTTAGAAGCAAGATATAAAATAAAAAACATCCCTTTATAGGAGGAATAATTAATAGCATGATCAATATTACGGTTATATCACGTCTGCTGATTTTCCCGACTTCTTTTATCCGTAGAATGTATGCTACAAAAAAGATCGTTATAGAGAACAAAAGCGTATGGTAAGAAGCAGATGCAGCATTAATTAATCCCATAGGCATAGCTAATATTGTATATAACATCAATTTACCAAATGGAATTATTTTAATAATGAGCATTCCAATTAAAGAATATATAACTAAATTTACCATTCTGGTAAGCCATACCAGCATAAATGGGCTTAGATTCAGTATCCTACTAATAGTAATAGATATTCCCATAAGTACATACATAGGAAAAGGCTGATAATCTGTTCCCACAGCTTCCGCATGGATTAGCATAAGATCGGATTTTTGAAAGATCTTGTGTCTCTGGTAATTTTTAATACCTAAACGATTAACATCAAAGGAACTTGGAAACTGAAACAATTCTTCATCTATATCTCGAATATGTAAATTATATATGGCAAATCCATCTGACCTTTCATTGATTCTTTCATCTTGTATTCCCATTATCATATTCGATATATGGTATCCTGACATAAAATGTGTCATTTCATCTGATATGGTAAATGCCGGAAAAATCAGGTTGTAAACATAACCTATCATAATTGCCTGAATAACAAACAGATACTCCAATTTGGCTTTTTTATGGAGAAATAGGAAGATGAGGATTTGCATAATTGTAATAACAATAATGGCTTTTAGAAAGAAATGCATTTTCAATTATTCTCCTTTCTGTTCCACACTTTACTGCCATTATTACTTATCTTTTTTGCCGGATTACCTGCTATTGTAATACCGCTTTCATAAAAAGATTTATTAACAATTGACATAGCCCCAATCGCGATATCATCAGCAATAAACACACCTCCTACTAATGTAGCTCCAATCCCTATCACAACATTATCTCCTACTGTTGGAGAACTACTGTCCCTTCCAGATGCAACGAAAGCAGTATTAAAATGAACTCTTGCATTTTTCCCTACTTTAGCTCTTGGGTTTGTCAAAACAGGTCCTAAATGCATGATTCTTAATCCTTTATCAAATACATTACAATCTATTCTCAATCCTGTAGATTGTTTAAGATAATTCATTACAACCCAATAACAAGAGTATCTAATTTTGTGACCTGTATTAAGATGATATTCTGCTTTTCTAAGAATTTTTTGAAATTGCCAAATTGTTGTTATCTCATCATGAGCTAAATACCTAGCTAATCCATGAAAACCTGTATGTAATGGATACCTGGATCTTTCATAATCCAGCCATTCCTTCAGTTCTTTTTTACTTTCAATCATCAAAAATTCCCCGTTGAAATATATTCTAAAAAAGTGTCATAATCTCTAATATAATCATTTTCATCATATAACTCAGAAGCCATTACCATTAAAACCGCATCGGACGAAAAATCAAACATTTCCCTCCACATGTTAGAGGAAACATAGAGTCCTTCATAAGGTTTTTCCAATGGTACAATTTTAGCCTCCATACCATTGTCAAGTTTAACTTTACAGGTTCCATGAATGCATACAAGAATCTGCTCCAAGTTTTTATGGGCATGTTTACCACGTACAATCCCTTTTGCTGTCTCATACATATAATAAACCCGTTTAATTCTAAATGGTATATCCTTAAATTCTTCTAGTGAGATTAATTGGCCTCTGTCATCACCGTGTGGTTGGAATACATATTTTATAACTTGCATTCATGACACCTCCTGACAAAAAGACTCATACATCAGAGGGCATTTTCTACTATTAAGATATAGAATTACCCCCCCCCCCTCAATTTCATTTACAAATTCTTCATAATTTCGAATATATTCATCAGGATCATAATGTGTACTTGCAAGAACCAGCAATACAGAATCCTTGCTGAAATCGTACATATCCTTCCATACCATTGTTGGAAGATAGATGCCAGTATGTGGACGATTCAGACAATATATCGCTTCATTTCCCTCTCCATCTTTTACCTTTACCTTGCTTTTTCCTGCTACATTAATAAGGACAAATTCTGTTTTACGATTTGCATGCTGCCCTCGTATTACTCCTTCATCAGAACCGTAGATGTAAAAAGCTCTTTTAATTTCAAATGGAATATCTTGTTTGCCTTCAACAATTACCAGATGACCTCTGTCATCTCCTCGCTGTGAAAACTCTAGCATTTGTACTCTATTCATATTATGCATAACAGTTTCTCATTTCTATTATTTTATGGTTCTTATTTTTTTTGCGGGAATACCTGCATATACAGAGAATTCTTCTACATCTGTGATTACAACTGCACCAGCTCCCACAATTGCTCCTTTTCCAATATGAATGCCTGGCAGTATCGTAACATTTGCTCCAATCCAAGCATCATCTTCTACTACAATGGAATTTTTCTTTATAAGATATTTTGATACATATTTATTGTTTTTTAAAATATGGCTGTTATTTGGTTCTGACTGAGTAATAAAACATACATTAGGAGCAATTGATACATTTTTTCCGATTATCACAGGAGCAGCAGATGCAGCAGATGCAACCACTCCTGGATTACTGTATGAACCTTCTCCCATTATCACATGATTATATTTAAGTGCAATTTTTCTTATTCGTGCGTCAGGATAATACAATGCGACGAATTTTTGTATTCTTTTAGGGAGCGTTTCCATATTATTCTTCAGATAATTATATAAATTATCATCCAATGACTCTAGTTCATACCCCCCCCCCAACAAAGCGATACCCGATTTTGACTAAATCACATAGGTTTATTCCTTCCTTCTCTCCCCATGCTTTTACCTTTTTTATAATTAGATACCCATCTTTGATTTTTATCCATACACCCTTATGATCAATACTTACGACTCTCCCTACAGGACCAAAATATCTTTTTTCTACAATCAGATGGTCTTCTATTTCATACCGTTTTCCCTTGATCTGTAACATAGGATGAGGATATGGATGAGTCAACGCTTTAAAGAATCTTTCCATCATTTGATTTTCCATATAGAAGTCAAGATAACAATCATCCAAGTTTCTTTTGGCTCCAAACGTTGCAGAATCGTTATCCTGCGGCTTTGCTTCAATACGCCCTAAAGAATAGTCATGTAAGACTGTTCCCGCATGCTTATATACTAAATGATCGATTTTATCATTAATAGATTGAATTGATTGGCCTGTATAGGAGAAAGAAAACTGAGAAATAATATCACCTGCATCCATATATTCATTGACCAAATGAAACGTGATTCCCAATTCTTCCTCCCCATTCATAATGGCATAAAATGTTGGATGCATTCCTCTATATTTGGGTAGTAAAGCTCCATGTATATTGATATATGTTTTCTTTTCTAATTGTTGTTTTGTTATAAAATCAGCATACCCGCAAAGAAAAACATATTTACAGTCAACCGAATCAAAACTATCTATTATTTCATCATTACGTCTTTTTTCTTTCAATATATTCTGCGGATTATCTTTTATTAAGTATATTTTATCAAAGTAGGGAAATAATGACCTATAGCCACCAAGTCCATAGTGAGAACCTCCTGCAAAAACAATTTCATTCATCAGTTTTCTAGCCCTCCTACAACAATTTCAATCATACATTTCATATCTTCTTCATTGTATCTTTGATCAATTGGTAATGGATACAGATGTTGTGAGAGTTTTTTCTCAAAAGAATTAGATTGAGGATTATCTAATACCCATTTCCACCATTGTGGAATGTATAATTTATTTTCCACCAAATATTTTCTAAAATTTTTCTTTGGTGTATCAATCAATAAAGGATATACCATTGGTGAAACGGAATTAATTGAAATTGATAGTCCATTGTAACGGCTCAATTTTTTTGCTAGTATGCTAAAATTATGGTTTCTTTTTCTTTGAACTGATTCATAGTCAATCCTTCCTAATAAGCTTTTAGTTAGTTCTGACATTTCCAAAGGCGCACTTTCAGACAGCTCATTTTCTGCCTTCAAATAGCTATCATAAACAGCATTTGTCCCTTTTTCTGTTGATTGAAACAGATATTCTGCTCGGTTAAAAGAGTAATCCTTCTTATAAGTATGGGAATAATTAAACCTCTCGCATATTAAATATGCCCCATCAGTAACTCCAAAAAATTTTCTGGGAGAATATACATTATAGACATGTTTTTTTCTAACAGGTCTTTGATAAAAACTTTGTGTATTATCAAAAATAATATTTGAGTAAAGTTCCAAAAATTGTTCATATCTCTTTTCGTCAAATATTCCGTAATAATTTGTAATCAAAATTCCGTGATTTTCTGGTAAGTGTTTTATATCAGGAAGAAAATTTTCTTTAATATTATAAGAGCGGTATTTAATTCCTGCTTTTTTTACTGCATCAAACACAGATTTACATGTGTAAATCGGCAGCCACAATGTATCCCAGTTAGAATCTCGAAAAGCCTCTATAATTGCATTTCTTGCCAGATTTAATTCAAGAATTTGCTGAAATGTGTTTTCCTTGTAAAAAGGCTGAAAGGAACTATCAATAGGTAAAAAGCCCCCAAATTCTCTTATTTTACTTTTTTCCATTAAGTTCACACCTATACCTATATTTGCTTGAAACAATACATCCAATACTTTCCTTAAATTCACATAGACCAAAATTGGGTTCGCCTGCTTTAGAAGAAGGGCCAATATCCAATACGGAATAACCGCAGCTTTTATAGTATTTAATTAGCTCATAAGCAAGAAAATTGATTGGACGATACTGACCCTCGTCTCGGATATCCCCCCAATATACGACTTGCACACAGTGTCTGTCTATTCTAAATACAATTGCTGCTGCAATGTATACGTTACTATTATTTTGAACTAAAAAATAGTCTTGATCAATTATTTTTCCAGTATCAAATACCTGGTTTTGACTCATAGCTAAAGCATATCCATTTTCTTCTCGGTTTCGCTTTATGATAGAGTATGCCGTTGTTTTCTCGTGTACTGTTTTACAATGTATGAGACATAGTTCTGATTTTAATGCTCTGGAGAGATTCTTTCTCGCATTGTGGCGGATACTTTCTCTATAACTTTCCATATCGATATCAGCAAGGTTAAAGGAATAATTCACCTCTTGGTATACAAGTTTAAATTGATTCCCTAAAAGTGAATTAATTGTCTTTGCATTCCCTTGATTGTTATAAATATCTGGCGGAAGTAATAAATCAATACAAGCTATTGATCTTTTCTCAGCTTCTTTTCTTAGTAATTGAACAAATTTCCAATAATAATCTAATTCCACATAGTCTTGCAATTCAATAAATGAAGTAAACGGTGCAGAAAACGGCGCAAACCAAATACCATCTTTTTCTCCAAATGAAACAGCAAGACGATATTTTTTATCTTTGGCAACAAAAAACAGTAATTTTTCAATTTTGTAAGAATTTAATTCTTGGAATTCTGCTGTGCAATAAGAAATGCATTTATCCCGAGTCAGATCAGCAAACTCTTGCTGTGCCATCTCAATTAACTCTAATTCCATCTCAAGCCACCTCCTGACAAAAAACAAGGTTGGCTATGGAGAGATAGAAATAAATATTTACAGAGTGGTAAAATCCCCCCCCCCCAAGATTTCTTACTATCTTATTGTTCTCCTCAAACAAATTTATATCTTTTGTTTTTGAATTACACATTATACACCCTCGTTCTATTTCCATACGGATCTCAATATCCGTATCATTTATAAAATACTGTTCTTGCTCTACAAAACCGATATTCTTATAGATGTGTCTTGCTGCCAGATTCATTTTATTAACTACCAGTGAAAATTTATTTTGTTTTAGATATAAAATTCCGATACACATACTCATTAAAATCAATGACTCCCCCAAGCCATTTCCTTTGGCTGAGTCTTCACCAATTACAAGTTTTCCTATCTCACACTCGTCATTAACAAAGCTATATAGTGCGACGGTTCCAACAGATCGAAATCGTTTATAATCCGCAACAAAAAACAATACATCTTTATTATGGATGTATTGTTCAAACCAATTTTCTTGTTGAGACTTTGAGATCTGTCCAACAGGTCTTAAAAATCTACTTATGTTTTCTTTGTTTCTCCATTGCCGCAATGGTTCAATATCATATCTTCGTAAAGGACGAATCAATATATCACCATATTCTGCACAAAATTTGTGATCCACTGTTATCTCCTAATTGTCTTTTGCAATTCTCTAAGTTTCTTCATCCATTGTGCTTCGAAGCATCTCCGCTTTTTTGTTTTGATTTAGTAAGTCAATGTCATATGGAAGCCGATTTCGTTTGCATTTTTCTGCATACTCCGTGGTACTCATAATAAACTTTGCTGGTACCCCCCCCATACTTCTCCATCCGATATACTTTTATTTACTATGCTGCCCGCAGCAATAATACAATTATTTCCGATTTTAACACCAGGGAGAAGTATACTTTTGGCTCCAATAAAACAATTATCCCCTATTCGGATCCTTCCAAATTTGTATATATCTTTATAAGCTTCATTCTTATGAATCACAAATGTTGCACCATCATGAGTTATAAAAGAAACATCGAAAGATATTAGAACTCTATTTCCAATAGAAATCATATAGGGTTCACTTCCCCAGTTCGTTTTACCTGTAATCTTAACATCTTCTCCCATTTTAACCCCAAGTTTTCTACCATATGCTGCTGGTTCATAGTATAATCTCCAAAGGGCATTTCTGAGCCTTATGAACAAAAATTTTTAACTTCATTTGCTTCACCTATATATGTTACTGTAATAATCTATTTTATTTTTATTAAAAACGAATATAGAAATAATGGAAGTAAACAGGTAGACAATTACCTTTTGGCATAACACAACATACACAGATGTCGATATAAATAATCCTAAATATGAGATAACAGAAATTCCAAAAATATATATACCCATGACAAAATTAATCTTTGAACCAGCAAAAAGAGCCAACATATTGACCTCATATTTTCCTGTCAAATACACGATTCCCACAATCCCGACACATGTGATCATCTGAGAAATATAAGGATAGTTATTCATACCCAAAATATTTATAAAAATTTCTGGCATTAATGTAAAGGTAAAGGTACCTATGGTCAAGCATACCATAATCAGGTTCCTGGCCAATTTTATGATTTTTTCCTGTCTCAGTAATTCTTCAATATTTCCTTTATATCTAACTAAATTTTGTGAAAGAACGTCAAAAAAACCATCAATAAACAAACGGAGCATTCCATCAAGGCTACGAAATATTGTATAGGATCCCATTATACTAGATGGAAACAATGCAGATACTAAGATTCCGTCTACATTCGTTTTAAAGAAATCCAAATTTGTTTTTAGCCATAAATACCTTGCTGCATAGATTTTTTTGAAAATTTTGTTGATTTTTATCTTACTAAATATCAGCTTCTTTCTCAGTTTTAGAAAAAAAATGAATAATAATGGTATTGATGAAAAGGAACAAAATACAAGATACCAATTTGCACCTTTTAGAAAATACAATATAATCCCGCAAAATTTAAACATATAATTATTAACTGTTTTTGCTGCCTGTGAAAATACATAGCCTCCCTGAGAACGAACTACAAGTGACATAGCATCATTTAAGGATGTAATTATACTTCCAATAATAAAAATGACCATTAGCCATCCATATGCGTTATGATACTTTGTTTTGTTTATGTAATACAAATATCCGATTATAAAGGGCAGTAAAAATGCGAATCCAATAAATCTTGAGATCAAAGCTTCTGTAGTATATTCTTTTACCTTTTGGCCTTCCCCATTTTCAATCCAATATAAAGCCTCCCTCATCATCGTAGTTTCGATTCCTAAATCAGAGAATGTCAACATAATGCTGTTCACCACATTGTAAACTCCAACTAAAGAATACACTTCAGGTTCCATATCGCTGGCAACTAAATAGAGTGTGAGAAAGCCAAGCAAAGCACCAATTATTTGTATGATTACAATTGTAAAACTTTTTTTAAACATATTTTTTAATTGCAAATCGACAACATAAATTGAGCTAATTCACAGGAATAGTCAGAAACGGTTCTTCGCGAAACAGACATGAGTACGTTTGCTCTCATTGCGTGAACCCTGTCCCAATCTTCTGCAAACCATCGAAGTCGTTCAGCCAATCCGTCTTCATTGTCTGATTCAATGATATAGCCGTTTTCGCCATCCTTGACAATATCACATGTTGCATCTGGTGAAGTGATCATGGGAAATCCAAAGCTCATCATTTCTGGAGTCGTGCGGACTGCACCTTCCGATAAAGACATGAGCACTCCTACAGCGTCATAATCCTGGTACCAACTTCGCAAATCTCCTTGAAATCCTACATATCTGACATTCTGGAATGGTCCATATGTTTTGATAAACTCTTTCATATCATCACATAACCTCCCGACAATAATTAATGGAATATTATTAATATTTGCCTTTCTCCAAGCTAAAAGGAGTCTATGTGTGCCTTTTATAAAGCTATGAAATGCTGTCGATATAAATGCTTTCCTCCCCCTATTGGGAATAGTTCGAATCGGAAAATCTGTGCCTGTTAAATATATTGTTTTGAACTTGTTCATATCATATCCTGCATCAATATATGTTTTTTTTGATACCTCACTAATTGTAATTATCCAATCTGCATTTTCCAATCCTGTTTTACAAATATTTTTATATCTTGAGTCGCCGTATATATATCTCCTTTTAATTTTAAATTTATCATATTCCCTTATTATTTTTTGATATTCCCTTTCGGGTTCCGAATTTCCTGCTTCTACAACAACGATTTTCCCCGCTGATTTTGCGTTTAAAATCATTTTCTGATTAAGAACTGAACAAAAAATAATAGAAGATTTATCATCTTTTATTTTTTTTGAATACAAATAATCTGTCATATGATGACGATAAAAATATACATAATAATCTGGTAATCGAAAAAATTTTCTAATTGGATTTACAAAAAATCTAGCATACCACATTGGAAAAGACACTTTACATTCTTTACTCTGAAAACCGGCAATTTCTGATGTAATAGTTGTCGGAAAGTCGTATGCATAACACCTATAAAGACTATCAGCTAAAATTTTAATCATCGGCATATACTTTTCCTTTAATCCGGTGTTTTCCAATGATCCGTCTAACGCAACTGAAATTAATCCCATTGAATTCTCCTAAATAATTCTTCTGTTTTTTTCATTCTCAATGTATTCTGATGCCGTAACAAATCGTACATTATCTAACCTTGTCAGCTCTTTCAAAAATGAATGATATTTGTTCCGATAAGAATGCTGTATATCATCCATTACTCCAAGCAAACGATAATGTGTTGTAACAATAAAACAGCCATTTTTTTTGAGTCTAGCTTCTGCCTGGCTCATTATATAATCAATAGATTCCCAAGAATTGAAGGTGAATCCAAGATAGGTTTTAATTCCATTTCCGTGAATTGTTACGGGAAATTGATTTTTTAAATGTATTTTTAATCTTTCTTTGATTTCTAAAGGGTGTTGAATTAAAGATGCTATCTTCTCTCTTTTATGGCGAAATGCCGTCGGCGCTCCAGAAATAATTTCTTCTCCTATATAATTTATATAGCGTCCGCACTTTGTGTCAAAAGTATTTGAGGGAGGAATAAATACTTTAATTTTTGAGTCAAAAACCTTTTCTAAGTATTCTTTTCCATCTCTTATAGTACGCAGTCCGATATTATCGCTATACATCTCTGCACCGGCTTCATTATATCTATGGGAAACTCCATGCTGTGCAATTTCAATTTTATTAAGAAGAATCATCTGCTTTAAGCCATTTACTAATTTAATGTTATTTCCAATAGGATGCAGCATATGATACTCTGCCAATTCTTTTACCCCGGCATTTTTTTCCCATTTTCTTAAAGATTGGTATTTATTCTTTCCATCCCTTTCAAAATCTAATATTTTTTTTTCGGATCCATGAACAAATGGGATAGTAGCCAATGTAATCGGTAAATTCCCCCAAAATTCGCCATATCCACTTTCCAATTCTTCCAACGTGGTATAATAGTTGGTGTCATCATCTCTCAAACAGATTATTTTTTCCATAAAAAAATCACCTCATGTTATATGCAATAGTCATTGCAGCTTACTCCATATATTAACATATTGACTTGCAATTTTTTTGCTGTTATGAACCTTTTCAACATAAGATCTTGATTGTCTTCCGAATTCAACAAACTCATTTCGATGTTCAATTACTTGCTCTATGGCATCTTCAATTTGATTTACATCAGGCAAAATAGATACGATGGGGCATTCTTCATCTATTAATCTTCTCATTTCAGGTCTTGCACCAGATAAAACAATTTTTCCTTGAGCCATGGCAATTAAAGCATTAATTCCATAACCATAGCAACAGCATTGATCAATCACAATATTAGTTTTACTCATTACTTTTACATATTCAGTAAACGGCAATTTTTCATATGTATGTATCTCAACTAAATTTCCATATTTCTTTTTAATCCGTTTGAGAGCCTCTAAAATAAATGGGCTTCCCTTTTCTCTTGGACGGCTTATTC
This sequence comes from bacterium D16-56, assembly GCA_003611875.1. Taxonomy (GTDB): domain Bacteria; phylum Bacillota; class Clostridia; order Lachnospirales; family Lachnospiraceae; genus Brotaphodocola. The sequence continues at coordinate 66,415 of RAYY01000026.1, forward strand.
CATGAAACAAAACAACTTTGTCCTTTAAAAGATTATTTTGATAGGTTATTTTATCTACAGAACAAGGCATAGGAATAAAACAATTTTTTGTGTTCATATCTTGATAACCGACTATATATTCATAGGACCCAGAAATAATAATATTACACCGGTCAACAAATCTTTGTTCATTCCGCCTTATATATTTACTAAAAATATTTTTTCCTGAATACAAATGCCGCAGCTTATTATCATAATCTAATGCATATTGAGTGAGAAGCCCTTTTCTATGCGCATCATAAAGTGCCATATCTCCGCCGACTGCACATAAAGAAACAAGGCCATTTCCTTTTATTATTTTATTATTCATAAACCAATTTATACAGTCTGGATATAGTCTTGGATTAACAAATTGCACAACGTCATAACCTGTTAAACTTTGAGCAATACGATATGCACTCCATCCTCCTGAAAGGGCTTTTGATATTTTATTTTTTCCTTTGATAGAAAAAAGTTGGATATCTGTGCCTGGTATTTGTTTCCAAGTGTCACCGGTTGACGCAAGGACTACGTCATGGCCAAGAGATTCTAATCCATCTTTAAGATACTTATGAAAAGAGCTAAATTCACCAACTAAAAGTATTTTCATCTATTTATTCACTCCTGATCCCCATAAATACATACTGACCTCCTAATGAATATATTCTTCCTTCAATAAATGACAGAATTCTTATTGTAAAAAACAAAATGGTAATACAGTTAATTGGTATCTTTAGACTTCTTTTGCTAAATTCTCTTATCTGCAATATCATCAAAAAGATATATGGCATTACCATCAACATAATCCGATAAACCATGGCATACTTTAATTGTAGAATAATAAATGGCATGAATATTGTGATGATAATCAATAAATTACGGTTTTTTATATCTGTTGAAAAACCTCTTGTTGTAATATTACAGAACATTACATAAATATACGAGATAAATAATGCGCTGGAAAAGGAGCCACCTTCTATTGCATAACGATAATATCTTCCATATGTAATTTGTGGAACAATTATTATTAAAAAACTTATTAAGATAAAATAACAAAGAGAAATCAATGTCACATTCTTTATTACTATACGCCGCGAAGAATGCTTAATAATATAATATATTATAATTATTAAAGCATTAATGATCCCTGTAATATGTATTAAAGAAGCAATAAATGTAATACACCACGCATGTTTATATTTGTTTCGGAATAAAAAATCAACAACAAATATTGTCAAAAACAAAGCCCATATTGTTCTAAGTGTATTAAAGCTTTCCAAAAACAAAAGCATTACACAAAGATTTCCCCAAAAATACCAAACATTTTGCTTGATCAGTTTACAATACTTTATTACACAAAGTGACATGGATATATAAATGATTACCAGCATTATTTGAAATGAATGAGTAATACGTGCAACACTCCATGCCAGAAGACAATATAATGGCTCCTGTCGTGTATACTCCAGATAGCTCAAGTATGACATATGATATGCAGAATGAAATAAATTTTTATAATTAAGTGTATCATTTCCTCCAATAATTCTTCCGTCAGGTAGAATCACATTTGTACGGAATGAGCAAAAAACAACAATAATGCATATCAAACTTGATTCAAGCAAAAATAGCCGTATTAGATTTATTCTATTTTTGTAACTGCTATACCAGCTTTTAGATATATTAACCATTAATACTGAACAGCATACAGAAAATAATAAATATGGTAAAGCTAATGTGAAAATTTCCATTGGATATTATTCCTTTACCGCTTCAGACGACATGTATTCTTCTGGTGAATAATAAACAACCCTTGTTCCTCCTGTTTCAAATTGAAAGGGAATATATAATAGTTCTTTCATAGCTTCTTTCACAGCATCCTGTTTTTCTGGCTGAACATAAAAAACAAGAAATCCACCCCCGCCGGCACCAAGAAGCTTACCTCCAAGAGCTCCTGCTTTTATACCTCGCTCATATAATCCATCAATATTGCTTGTTGAAACAGCTTTTCCTGTTTGTCGCTTCAACTGCCAAGTATGATCCAAGAGTTTGCCAAATTCATCCAAATTCCGGCTTTTATCTGTCAATATTTTCTCTGCTTCATCTACAAGAGAAAGCATTTTTTCTAACATCTCTGTCTTTTTTTCGCTTGTATACAAATTGACCTTTTGTATTTCTGAGGAGAAGCGAACAAAGCCTGTAAAAAACAACAACAAATTCTGCTCTAACTGTTTTTTTCGACTTGGATTAATGATTACTGGTAATACTTCAAATCCATCTGCACTAAAATTGATTCTATTAAAACCACCATATGCTGCAGCTATTTGGTCCTGCCAACCACCCGCTTCTTTACAAAGAACACGTTCTAGATAAATAGATTCATTTGCAAGCCTTTTTTTATCTGCATATTTGCCTTTTAACGAATAAAACGCATTTAACATTCCTACTGCAAAGGAGCTACTGGTTCCTAATCCTGATTTTGCAGGAAGATCAGAATCATAAGTAAGTCTTAATTCATGCATATCAAGCATTTCCATCGCATTCCGAATTAGTGGATGCTCAATATCATCATATTTGTTTACATATTCCATTTTCGAATATGTCAAATGCGTTTTATAATCAAAAAATCTTGGAAGATGACGAACCGTTACATAACAGTATTTATCAAAGGTTGTAGACAAAACAGCGCCTTTGTTTGTTTTAAAAAAACTTTCTATATCCGTTCCTCCACCAAAAAAAGACATTCGGAACGGTGTCTTTGTAATAATCATTCTTTTAATCAGCCTTTATTATCTTGTTAGTAAGTGTGTACCTTTTTTTACTCTACTGCGCCAATAATCGAGAAGATCATGCATAGTTGTCTCAAAGCTAATTTCAGGTTCCCAACCAGTATGCATCTTAAATTTTCTGCAATCAGGCACTTGCAGATCAGCATCTATTAACCGCAAACGCTCGGAATCAGTAACAATCTTTATCTTCTCTTTTTTTGTGCTGAAAGAAATTAGTGTATTTAGTGTGTCACCAACTTCACAAGTATAAGCTCCGCCAATATTGTAATACTCGCCGGCTATGGGATTAACTGTTACAAGCATGTAATAGGCTCTAACTGCGTCCCGAACATCAGCATAAGTTCTCAGACTTTTCAGATTTCCAACCATAACATTGGGTTCAATCATTCCAGCTTCAATCATTGCAATTTGTTTTGCAAAGGTTGATTCATGAAATACATCACCGCGTCGGGGACCTGTATGTGTAAACATTCTCGTAGTTATTACAGTTATTCCATATGCTTCCGCATAATAGCGTCCAAGCAGATCTGTTCCCACTTTACTGATTGCATATGGACTTGCGGGATGAAATGAACATTCTTCGTGAATGCCGCTTTTCGGCTTCTTTTCTGCCGGAATTTTTCCAAAAACTTCAGAACTAGCACATACATGAACAACAGGCTTGTAGTTTTTATCATTCCTCATCTCTATTCTTATAGCTTCTAATAATCTACATGTACCAAGAATATTTGTATTTAATGTATCAATAGGAGCTGTAAAGGATGTGAGAGGATAACTTTGTGCTGCAAGATGGAAGATATAATCCGGCTTAATGTCATTTATTATTTTAATAAGTGATATAGAATCATTTAAATCAGCATATTCAAAAAACACGCGCTCCTTTTTATTAACTCGATCTAAAAGATGTTCTACATTATCAAGTGGGCTGCGCCAACGGCATACACCATAAATATTCCAATTTGTATTTTCCAGTAAGAAATCAGCAAGATGTGATCCTACCATTCCAGTAATTCCGGTAATTAATGCTTTTACCATACTTCTAATCCTTCCAGTTCTTCTTGTATTTTTTTTGTAAAGCTTTGATTTTCCAAAATATTGTATTTATATAAATACAAACTGTTCATCTGGGTTATCTCGGGACGATTTCTAAAGAATCCGTCTTCTGGATGTAAAATAGAATATTTTAAACGATTTTTCAATATTACGTTTAATTCATCAGCTATCCTAATCCGGCTAATAAGCTCTGTACCTGCAACGTTCAATACAAAAGGTGCGTATTTATCAAAATAATATAGGAACCAAGTTATCACTTTTGCTACATCAGATATTGTTATACAATTGCGATAAAATGGATGGAATATTTCTGCAACTTCATTATTACGAACACAATTCAGGCAATAGGAAATAAACTTGTCATTAGCTGATATTACATAGGATAATCTAATAGCTTTAAAATAAGAATTTTTTCTAAATTCATCTTCTATGGTTTTCTTCATTTTTCCATAGGGAGTGAACGCCTTCGTTTCTGATTGTTCTGTGTAAATATGTCCTGGTATGCTGCCAAATACTGCATCACTGGAAAAAAACAGGACTTTGCATCCTCGATCAATGGCTTTTTGGATAAAATACTTTGTTCCTTCGACATTTATTTTCCAGCAAAGCTCAAAATGATTTGCACAAAAATCAGGACCAGATATTGCAGCTGTAAAAATGACAAAATCAGTTGAATTAAGAAGACAGTAGTCAAATTTATCTGGTTCTGATAGATTAAGATATGTATCTGCATTGATGGTTTGATCAATCGTTAATATCTTGGAGATATTTTTGTCTTGCTTAAAATGTTTTATCAAATATGACGCTATGTATCCACAGCTTCCCACTATTGCGATTCTCATATTATTCCTTTACAATAACAACTCATCAAATAGTTTATAATATTTTTTCTCCATTATTTCCATGGTATATTTTGTCTCTACAAGTTCCACTGCTCCCATGGATAGCTTTGCCCTTAAAATGTCATCTTCACAAAGACGTTGCATTGCCAGAGCCATCTGATCAACTCTATTTGGATCGACTGTTAAGCCACTTATTCCATCTATTGATACTTCCGGCACTCCACTGTTAAGTTTTGTATTGATTACAGGTTTTCCATATGCCATAGCTTCAATTTGAACAATAGCAAATGACTCTGCCTTAGATATTGACGGAAGGACTAAAAAATCACTTTTCTTAATATATTCAGCCTTTTCTTCTTCTGTAACAGAACCAGCGAATGATATATTATGTAAATCTAATGTTTTAGCTAACAGTTTCATGTCCTCTAATAGTGGTCCATCCCCTACTAAAGTCAATGAATAACTATCATTTTGGATTCTTTTATAAGCTTTTAATAATAAATCTATACCTTTATACCATACAAAACGGCCTATAAATAAAATGTTCCTTTTTTCTTTTGGTTTTTCATCCTTATATGAAAGATAGTGTTTCTTTCCTTCTACTTCCCATTTTTTGTCTACAGCATGAGGAATTACAATACATTTGTTTCGATAAGGCTTTAAGAAATCCGACCCGTTGATATTTCCCTCTGCGCATACTACAATTTTATCAGCAACATTTAGTGAATGCCTAATGAAAGGCTCATATATCTTTGATAGTAGCTTATGTTTATTTTTAGCAAAATCACAATGCCACCAATAAAGTTTCTTACCTTTAACTAATCTCAAGTATATTGCAAGATCTATCATTGGATACGGAAAATTGCAAATTACTATATCCGCATTTTGAGTTCTTTTCTTTGTCTCTAACAAAAAGGATGGGGAAATAGGTGTTGATGCTATATCTGCAAGCATAGTACATCGAGTAATTCTAATGCCTTTATACATATCATGAACCATTGGCAGTTTGGAATCTGGGCGACATACAATAATTTCTTGTCTATAAGGGGTTTTTATCAATCCCTGTTCATATCTATTTTTACTCCAATTTTTGAAGCAATAAGAAACTGTTTCGACTACTCGTGCAATTCCACCACCATTATCTGGCCAATATAATTTAGATAATTGTACTAATTTCATTTGATTGTTCCTAGAATTGTTTTTTGTATATGATGTCCAGCAATTGAAAACACCAGCACAATAAATTCCTTTTTAATAATTTTTATTTTTTCTATATGAAAATCTATATCTTTTCATATGACGCTTTTCCTTTAACGGAATCTGAAAGTTCTCTGCTAAACCCTTCCGTACTCTCCTTCATAAACAACACCTTCACCGTTTTAAAGATAATCCCCACATCCATCATCAAAGAATAATTCTGGATGTACATCAAATCCAGCTTCAGCTTGTCATATGCTGATGTATTATACTTCCCATACACCTGCGCATACCCCGT
>RAYY01000027.1 GCA_003611875.1 bacterium D16-56
CCAGTCTTCCTGATAATTGCCGCAACAAACTAAAAAAGTAAAACAGGTCTTCCCCCGGTAAGCACTGGGGGCTTTCTTATTTTGTCAAGGTACAGATGATTACCTACTTACAACCTAAATACATTATACAAGGAGGGCTATGATAACCGTAACCAAAAAAGATTTAATTGCTCTGGGTTATGGTACTTCTTTTGCGGCTGACATTATAAGGGAAGCGAAGAAACTTATGATTTCCAAAGGGCATACATACTACCAGTCCCGGAAATTAGACCGTGTACCGAGGGAAGCCGTGGAGGAATTGTTGGGTATCAGATTTCAAGACGGGCAGGCTGAATGTACTTCTTGCACACCAATGTAAGGAGTGATATTATGGCGAAAGACCCAATCAAGAAAGCAGATAACGGAACTTATTATTTTAGAGCAAACTTAGGCTACAATCCGATAACAGGTAAACAAATCCAGAAATACCGAAGCGGCTTTAAGACAAAAAAGGAAGCACGGGAGGAATATTCAAAACTTGTCCTCACTTCCACCGAAGAACTGACCGCCAAAAAGGAAACGATTTCTTTTCAGACGTTCATTGAAGAAACCTACCTGCTGTGGTATAAAACGCAGGTAAAGGAAAGCACCTACTTAAACCGCCGTTCCACCATTCAGAAGCATTTTGCATACTTCTACAAAATGGCAACGGACGAGATAGAGCCTATCAACGTGCAAAACTGGCAACTGGAACTTGCAAAGGAGTTCAGCCCTAACTATATCCGTATCGTACAGGGTATGCTCTCTATCGCATTTGACCGGGCTATCGTTTTAGGGATTGCAAAGAAAAAACCGTCACGCATGATAGGGAACATCAAGAGCAAAAAGACAAAGGCTGACTTCTGGACGTTGGAGGAATTTCAGAAAGTGATTTCCCTGCTCTACAAAGGCGATTATTACGAACACTACCTTTTCATTTCCTTTTGTCTGCTGTTTATGACGGGCATGAGGATAGGCGAAGCCGCCGCCCTGCAATGGTCTGACATTGATTTTGAAACGGGGCTTTTAAGCATTACAAAAACCCTGTACTATAAATCAATGGACGATTACAAGTTTGTTGAGCCAAAGACGCAGGCAAGCGTCCGCACAATCTATATCGACACGGACACCATAAGAGAGTTGCAGGCGTGGCGTGAGGTTCAACAAAAGGTACTGAAAGGCTGCAATCTGGTGTTGAGCTACAACAGTATTCCGACCAGTAAGCACACGCTTCCAAGAGCCTTAGAGAAACTTGCCGGGCTTGCAGGCGTACACCGTATCAAAATCCATGCGTTACGACATTCCCACGCTTCCCTCTTAATCAGCGTGGGAGAAAACCCGCTTTTGATTAAAGAGCGTCTAGGGCATGAGAAGATACAGACCACTTTAGGAACATACGGGCATTTGTACCCTAACAGCAATCTTGAAGTTGCCAATAAATTAACGGGCGTGCTGACATACACACCCGCTTCACACAGCATTGCAGATTACACAAGCAATCAGCACACCGCAATCTATCACAGAGGTTGAATAGAAAAATGCAATCGTAATGCAATGAGAAAGAGAAAAAGCCGCCAAACCCTAGCGTTTACGGGCTTTGCGGCTTAGCTCCGACTATTCGAACTCGGCGTGCCCTTTGTTTTTCCTAACTGTATTTGTTTAAGTTTTGTGCAAATACACGCCCATTTTTACATCAATTACATCATTTATAATGGCTTGCTGATTTTCTGTTGCCAAAATGTTGCCATATTATACCTTAAAATTTGCTGCAACCGTTTTTTCATCAAAAGAATACACTCTTTTACTATCAGATGTCAAGCCCCTAAGAATTTTAAATTTACAGCAAAAGCCATTGTCTTTTTTGCTCAATTCCACAAGTTCAATTATTCGCTGATAACTATCCCAATGGATTTTAGGATTATTTTTCAAAAGCTCTTGTGTAATATTTGGATTCATATGTAAAGCACTTTGGACGTTATGAATCCAGTCACCTATTTTTGCAGATACAAATTTCTCTGTATTAACATCAATAACAGAACAGATTTTATCTAATATAACCACTATATCCTTATATTTTTCTTTAATTTCTGTCTTATCCATTTCATTAATTTTTTGATATTCCTGCAAATAATAATCTGTTTTTTTCTTGTCTGCTATTTGATATTGATTTTCTATATTTGTTACATAATAATTTTCTATCTCACCTTTTTCTAAAAAATAAACATTTACACTATTAAAACATTCAAAAATGTCTTTAGACAATCCTTCTATCTGTAATAACTTTCGCTTTCCTTCATCAGAGAGCAACAGCTCTATTTCGTTCTTAACTCTATGTAATCCTAAAAACATAATACGTCTTTGCATCATACTCGATTTGTCGCCAGACTGAGATTTTAATACATCATAAAAATCTTTTAACTCTCCTTGTGGTATCACATTATTAAATTTTAACAACTCACCAACCTCTGCATCTAAAAGCGTTTCCATATTTCCAATCGACTTCATTAATGGATCTTTCCCTCTTTTTGCCATAAATGTAGCCGTATCACTTATTTTATCAACTGATTGTCGAAGTTTACCCTCAAACAAGCCATCCATATCTATAATACAAAAAGCATTTATTTTGAGTAACCGGCAAAGACTATACATAATATCTATCTCATCTTTTCCGCCAACATCAATTATAGAAATACCTTCTGCACCTAACGGAATTTCTCGCTTGTATTGTAATATATTAAAAAATTGCTGATCAATATACCCCTCTACAAAAATCGGTTTGTCTGCAAAAAATAGTGTCTTATGATTTACATTCATCCGTAATAATAATTTATTCAATCTTGACTTTTGATATTCATCCATATCCTCATATTCTTTAATATATGTTGGTACTTCATGCCTATGAAATACTATTAAATTTTTAAGTTCATCCGAATTTTGAATATTTAACATATATGGTGAATGTGTTAAAATCACAAACATCTTTTTCCCTTGTTCTTGAAAGGGATTACCTGCCATAGACTTTATTTCTTGCAAAATATATTGCTGAAACTGAGGGTGAAGATTTAATTCTGGCTCATCTAGTATAATACAATTATACTCATCATCATATAAAAATGCCAACAACGTAATAATTTCTTTTAATCCATGACTCTCATCCTTTTTTAAATCATATACTTTGCCCGAATCTGCCATAGTTACATTCAGATACCCACCAGTCTCTTTAAAGGATAATGCTTTACCAAATATATCCGATAAAATACTCTCTATTTTGATTTGTAAATCTAATTTATTCCTTAATTCAATTATAGCATCTACACTCTGCCCTAGCTCATCTGCCCTATTTTTATAATCTGCAAAGCTTCCAATATTCAAACCATTTCTCAAATTATCATTTTGAAGATATCCACTTCTATCCCACTTATTAGCCAAAGCATTTAATCGTTCCGCACTAAAATAACGTACTTTAAGTTTTTCTTTCTTAAATTGCTCTCTTAATTTTTCAGCAACAATAGTTTTTCCTGTACCATTTGGCCCAACAATATAGGTGATATTGCCCCATTTATTTTTAATAAAATGTTTATCTCCCCATAAAAAATCAATATTTATATCAACATTTATTTCCATTCTACACATCTCCTTATTCTTTTATCTATTTGTTATTATAATTTTGGCAACATTTTTCTCTTCGATTTATTCTCATAGAAAACAATATAAACATGACAGGTAACCTCATAGACTACCTGCCATATAAAATAATCTGTGTAAAATTTTTTATCACTCGAACTCAATCGTTCCCGGCGGCTTTCCCGTACAATCATATAATACTCGATTTACGTTTTTCACCTCATTGACAATTCTGCTTGTCACTCTTCCCAGCACATCCCAGGGAATTTGGGCGGCTTCGGCAGTCATAAAGTCCACGGTGCATACGGCCCGCAACGCTACAGCATAATCATACGTTCTTTCATCGCCCATAACGCCTACTGATCTCATATTGGTTAATGCGGCAAAATACTGTCCGATTTGCTTGTCCAGTCCTGCTTTTTCAAGCTCCTCCCGGTAAATGGCGTCTGCCTCCTGAACCATGCGTACTTTTTCGGCAGTAACCTCTCCTACAATTCGGATTCCTAAGCCGGGGCCGGGAAATGGCTGCCGATATACCAGTTTTTTCGGAATGTCCAATTCCAGACCGGCTCGGCGCACCTCGTCTTTGAAAAGATCCCGAAGAGGTTCAAGAATCTCTTTAAAGTCTACATAGTCCGGCAGACCTCCTACATTGTGATGAGATTTGATGGTAGCAGACTCTCCGCCCAGACCGCTTTCCACCACATCTGGATAAATGGTACCCTGCACCAGAAAATCTACAGCGCCGATTTTTTTAGCTTCCTCCTCAAACACACGGATAAATTCTTCCCCAATTATTTTTCGTTTCTGCTCAGGCTCCTCAACACCCTTTAGCTTGTCAAAAAAGCGTTTCTGAGCGTTGACACGGATAAAATTCAGCTCATAAGGACCTGCAGGTCCGAATATTTCCTCAATTTCATCTCCCTCGTTTTTTCGCAAAAGTCCATGATCTACGAATACACAAGTAAGCTGATCCCCTACGGCCTTTGACAGCATAACTGCTGCCACAGAGGAATCCACACCGCCAGAAAGGGCGCACAGGACCTTGCCGGAGGCTACCTTTTTTCGAATGGTTTTTATGGTGTTTTCTACAAAAGCATCCATTTTCCAGCCTCCGCTGCAATTGCAGATCTGGTAGACAAAATTGGACAGCATTTTTGTGCCTTCCGTTGTGTGCAGCACTTCAGGGTGGAACTGGATGGCATACAGACGTCGTTCCTCCCACTGAGCGGCTGCTACTGGGCAGTCTGAAGTATGGGCAATGATCTGGAATCCGGGGGCAGCCGTTTTAATATAATCATTGTGGCTCATCCAGCAGATTGTCTGCTCGGATACATTTTGAAATAAAGGACTGGATCGGTCCACTGTTACCTGAATTTTTCCATATTCGCGAACCGGTGCTTTACAGACCTGGCCTCCCAGGATATGCATCATTATCTGTGCGCCGTAACACAGCCCCAGCACAGGGATCCCAAGTTTAAATAATGTGGGATCGCAGGTGGCTGCGCCTTCTTCATAACAACTGTTGGGTCCTCCGGTTAAAATAATACCCTTGGGGTTCATTTTTCGGATGGTATCCAGATCAGTCTTATAGGAATAAATTTCACAGTATACATTGCATTCCCGGACACGGCGGGCCACTAATTGGTTGTACTGGCCACCGAAATCAATTACTAAGATTTTTTCTCTATTCACACCATTCCTCCCTGATTTTTCTATGAATAAATATTTGAAATAAAATTATTATACATAGTTTAATCAGGATATACAAGAGTTTCCGAAAATAGTGTGGAAGAATTTTTTTGAAGACAGGAGCCGTGGTTTGCAGGTGACGAATCAGAATGCAGGATCCGTTAGTGTGCGGATCATAAAAAGCAGGAGGCAAAACGGACAATTTAAAAATTTATAAAGCTAAAGAGAATCAGAATTATTTTGCCTCCTGCTTTTTTATAATGTGGGATTATTTCCCTGTTTTGGCCTTTTGGGCAAATTCGGTTGTGACAAGATCTTCATAGGGTACTCTTTTAGGAAGTTCTCCAGATTCCTCTAAGATGTTCTGAAGCAGTTCAAAGCTGTCTTTTTCGAAGATAGTATCCTCTTTCCATGTGTCCTGGGTTTTATAGCGTTCTACGATCTTTGTAATATTTTCCAGAGGAGTTTCTTTAAACTGGGGCTGAATTACTTTGGCTATTTCTTCAGCTGAATGGGAATTAACATAGTCAAGACCTTTCTGGATAGCATTGGTGAATTTTTGGACTACTTCTGGGTGCGCTTTCATGTAACTTTTTTTCGCGCTGTAGGCAGTGTAAGGTACATAGCCAGAATCGGTTCCGAGAGAGGCTACTACATAGCCGCTGCCTTCTAATTCTAATCCGGTGGCAAATGGTTCAAATTCAACGGTGTAATCAGAATCATTACTTGTAAAAGCAGCAGCAGTGAGGCCGAAGCTGATGCTTTGGTCAATATTCAGATCCAGCTTGGGGTCAATGCCGTTTTTCTTCAAAATATATTCGAACACCATTTGAGGCATACCGCCTGCACGGCCTCCCAATACTTTGCTTCCTTTTAGCTTATCCCAGGTAAAGCTGGGGTCAGGTTCTCTGGCTACTAAAAAGTTGCCGGCTCTTTGTGTTAGCTGGGCGAAATTGACAGCATAATCCTCAGCTTCGCCGGCATAAGTGTAGATGCTTGCCTCGGACCCCATAAAGCCGATATCGGCATCGCCGCTGATCAAGGCAGTCATAACCTTGTCAGCTCCGGCGCCGTTTACCAGGGTTAAGTCAATGCCTTCATCTTCGAAATAGCCTAATTCAATGGCAGCATATTGGGGGGCATAAAAAATGGAATGGGCCACTTCGTTTAAGGTGATTGGCGTGAGGCCAGAGTCAGAGGTTTTTGTTTGACATCCTGCCAGAGAAACTGCAGATAATACCGCAGAAAGGGACAGGGCAATGATTTTCTTGATCGCTTTTTTCTTCATAAATCCTCCTGAAATGAAAGCATTAATACTAGATGATATGCTAAAAGATTCGGATGTGCTCTGATTTGTGTAAAAAAGACAGGAAAGTTCCTCTGTTTTCTACTTGTAAATTACCAGATTCCTGTTATATAATGATAATCAGCAGTGTCTGCATGGACATCAGACAGACAGGCGCATGAAAAAGCGCCGAAGGCTGGAAATAATTTCGGAGGGCAGCTTTAGTAATGGGAGAAAAGCATGAAGTAAAAAGAAGACAAAAACGAGGTGAGAAGACAGGAGGAAAAACGGTACAAGTATATGGAGGAACCGACGTGCCGGCGCATAGCACAGGCTCTGGCGGCAGCATAGGAGAAGAACTTAAAAAGGCCAGTAAGGTAAAAAAGATCGCCTGGATCACAGCAGCTGCATCCTGTTTTTTGGCAGTCTCAGCGGCTGCTGCTTATACATATATGGCCATGCAGTACCGGGATGTGTTTTTTCCGAATACAAGAATTAACGGGCTGGACGCTTCAGGAAAGTCAGTGGATCAGGTAAAACAGATGATCGACGATGGCATGGAACAATACACCCTGGTTTTGGAGGAACGGGGTGGTGTAAGCGAGCAGATCGGCGGAGATCAGATTGATCTTCATTCAGAGTATGATGGTTCTCTGGAACAGCTTTTGGGAGGGCAGGAACCGATGCAATGGGGACTTCATCTTCTGGAAGGTTCTGATCACACCATTGAGACGATGATCGCCTATGATCATGAAAAGCTGGCAGAGGTGATTGACGGGCTTTCTTGTATGGACGAGAGTAAGACAGAGCTGCCGAAGAATGCGTATCTTTCCGAATACCAGCAAGGTGTGGGGTATGAGATTATCCCGGAGCAGGGAGGAACCCGTGTTGTAGAGGACAAGGTTCGGCAGGGTGTGGCAGATGCTATTTTAAATTTAAAGGACAAAATTTCTCTGGATGAATTGGATGCTTATGAAAAGGCAAAGATTACTTCTCAGGATCCAGGGCTGATTGCACAGGCCGAACAAAAGAATTTTTTTACAAATGTGACGGTCACTTACCGTTTTGGAGATAAGACAGAGGTCTTAGACGGAGATACCATCCATACCTGGATCTTGGAGGATGAGGAGGGGAATTTGTCTCTGGATGAGGATAAGGTGGCAGAGTATGTAGGAGAGCTGGCAAAGAATTATGATACGGCTTACCAGCCTAAGACTCTTAAGACAGCCTATGGAGACTCGGTGACAATTACCGGCGGCAACTATGGGTGGCGGATTAACCGAAAGGCAGAGGCAGCCGCATTGTCGGAGATAATCCGTTCCGGCAAGGGACAGGAGAGGGAGCCGGTTTATTCGCAGACAGCAGCTTCACGGGGAGAGACGGATTATGGCAATACGTATGTGGAGATTAATCTGACGGCTCAGCATTTATACTATTATATAGATGGGGAGCTGCTGGTAGAATCGGATTTTGTTTCGGGTAATGAGGCCAGAGGAATGGGTACACCGGCAGGAGCTTTTCCGCTGACCTATAAGCAGAGGAATGCGACGCTTCGAGGACCAGGATATGCCACACCAGTTACTTATTGGATGCCCTTTAACGGTGGTATCGGAATGCATGATGCAAATTGGAGAGGCAGCTTTGGCGGGCGGATTTACAAGACCAATGGTTCCCATGGCTGTATTAATCTGCCGTCTTCAGCAGCCAGGACTATTTTTGAAAATATTTCTTCCGGAGTACCGGTGCTTTGCTATCATTTAAATGGGACAAACCAAGGCAAGACCTCATCACCACCCCGCACGGCTTCCGCAGCTCCTGCGGCGGCGCCCGCTGCCGCTGCTCCTGCTGCTCCTGCACCGGCAGAGGGAGAGAGTGTTTTGGAAAGCACAGCAGAAGAAAATGGAAATCCTGGAGCGGGAAATGGAGAAAATCCCTCATCAGATCCAGGTAGTGTTCCTTCAGAGGAGACCGTTGGATCCGCCACGGAAATTCCGGCAGAAGGAACGGGTTCACCGGTGGCAGGACCTGGGGAGCCGACAGTGCAGGAGACCACACCTTCGCCTGTGGTTCAGGTTCAGGAGACGGAGGGATTGCCTGGTCCGGATACGCAGCAGCAGCCCGAATCGCAGCCGGCTTCTCCCGGTGTGCCGGAAGGACCTGGCGGAGAGGGCGCAGGAGATGGGTCCGGGGTAGTGGAAGCTCCAGGAATGTAACATGAACCGGATTTTAGCAGGAAGGCTCTGAAGGAATAAAGCAGCAGTATTATAGCTTTTAAAGAGAAAACGAAAAGATCTGCAAAAAAGACACAAAGCCGGCCGGATACGGGAAAGTCGTATCCGGCCGGCTTTTAGACTTATTTCAGGCATTGCAGGGAAAATAGGCCAGAAGATTGTATTTGCCCTGCCGAATGGCTTTTGCAATGCTGTGCCAGCAATGGAAACCGGCAGAAACCGCAGTGGTTTAAAGTTAAGACAAACCGCAGCAGAATTTACAGGTTGAAACCGAAGTATTTTACTGCGTTGTTATAGCAGATTCCTTCCACAATCTTTTTCAGTGCCTTCTGATCATCCGGGTATTCTCCATTTTCAACCCATCCGCCTAATAATTCGCACATAATTCTGCGGAAATATTCATGCCTGGTATAGGATAAGAAGCTTCTGGAATCCGTGAGCATTCCGATAAAGTTCCCCAGGCAGCCAAGGTTTGCTAGGCTGGTCATCTGTGCAGTCATACCTTGTTTGTGATCATTGAACCACCATGCAGAACCCTGCTGCAGCTTGCCTTCCGCAGACGGATCCTGGAAGCAGCCAAGGATTGTGCCGATGGAGGCATCATCATTGGGATTCAGGGAATAAATAATGGTCTTTGGAATTTCGTTGGTAGCGCTGAGGGCATTGAGGAAATCTGCCATCTGTGCGGACGGAGCATAATTGTTAATACAGTCAAAACCGGTATCCGGGCCTAACTGCTGGAACATGTAGGCATTATTGTCCCGCTTGCAGCCGTAATGGAGCTGCATAGCCCAGCCCAGACGATGATACTCCTTTGCTACAAACAGCATAAAGGCAGTTTTGTATTTTAATTCTTCTTCCTTGCTGATCGGTTCTCCTGCAAGTCCTTTTGCAATAACAGCATCGATTTCCTGGTCTGAGGCAGGGGAGTACATGACATACTCTAAGGCATGGTCAGATACACGGCAGCCCATGGAATGAAAGAAGTCCAGCCTGTTTTTCAGGGCTTCCTTCAGGGAGGAGAAATCTTTTATGGTGATGCCGCTGACCTGGGAAAGCTTTGCCATGTAAGAGGCATAATCAGGCTTTTCTACATTATTGGCCTTGTCTGGTCTCCAGGCCGGAAGTACCTGTACGTCAAAGGAGGAATCCTCAGCGATTTTCTTATGCCATTCCAGGGAATCAACAGGGTCATCCGTAGTGCAGATCAAGGTTACATTGGAGGCTTTAATTAGGCTGCGGACAGACCATTTGTTTTGAAGCTGTTCGTTGCACAGATTCCAGACCTCCTCCGCAGTATCTCCGCAGAGATGGCCTGTATAGCCAAAATAGCGCTGAAGCTCCAGATGGCTCCAATGATACAGCGGGTTGCCGATAAGCTTTTCCAAGGTCTCGGCCCACTTTTGGAATTTCTCCCGGTCAGTGGCATTGCCGGTGATGTATTTTTCTTCTACACCGTTGGAGCGCATCTGACGCCATTTGTAGTGGTCTCCGCCGAGCCATACCTGGGTAATGTTGTCGAATTTCCGGTCTTCTGCGATCTCCTGCGGATTAATATGGCAGTGATAGTCCAGAACAGGCATTTTCTCCGCATAGTCGTGGAACAGCTTTCTGGCAGAGTCGGTTGACAGTAAAAAGTCCTTGTCCATAAATGCTTTCATTGGGATGATCCTCCTTTTAATTAAAATTTCGTGGTTGCTCTTTTTATCAAATCGGCGGCAATGGTGGTCCGGCTTGGAACATTGCCTCCGTTGAAAACTCCCATAAGAGTGTTGATAGTAGTAGTGCACAAAGCTTCGATCTTACTGTCAATGGATGTGAGCTCTGGGTCTGTGCAGACAGCATAGCTGGAATTGTTGTAGCCGACAATGCTTAAATCGTCCGGAATGCTTCTGCCTGCGGCATGGGCATACTTGACTGCACCCACTGCCAAGGTGTCATCTGATGTAAGGACTCCGTCAAAGACAAGGCCGCCTGTGTGAAGCTTAATCAGCAGCTCCTTTGCTGAAAGAATATCCTTGGGACACTGATAAATATATTCTTCACGAACAGGAAGACCACAGCCCTTCAGGGCATCTTCATAGCCCCTGCGCTTGTTCATGCCGCTGTAGGAATGACTGGTATAAAGATACAGGATGCTGCGGCAGCCGGAGGCGATCAGCAGCCCTGCGGCATTATGGGCGGCCAGGCGGTCGTCGCAAAGAGTAGAATAAACGTTCTCTCCTTCCAGATAACCATTGACCAGCATGATGGGAAGCTCTTTGGCTGCATGGATAATATAGTCATTATCTTCAGGACGGTTTTCCACAAATTTGGAGCCTGCAAGAATAATGGCATCCACCTTTTTGGAACGGAGCAGGTCAAAATATTTCTGCTTGGTCTCTAAAGAACTGCCGGTACAGCAAAGGATAGAGTCATAGCCAAAGCCGCGCAGTCCCTGCTCCAGATAATAGATGGCGTGGGCCAAGTATGGATCTGAGGAATCGGAGCACATGATCCCAATGGTCTGGATCGTACCTAATCCCAGTCCGCGGGCAAATACATTGGGAGTATAGCCCAGCTGATCCATGACTTCCAGCACCAGGGCTCTGGTACGCTCGCTGACATTAGGGCTGCCGTTGAGGACGCGGGAAACCGTGGCAATGGAAACACCGGCTTTTCTCGATACGTCATAAATGTTCATGATTTCCTCCACGCTGTGTACGCTTCGCAGCATATCGTACTCTGTCAGTATTGTATGTCCCGCTTTATCGAGTACAAACATGGTATGGGTGAAGTGTTTTTTACCCGTCTGCCATTCTGCGCACGTTTCACAGCACTAACCAGTATGGGTGAAATGTTTTTCGTCTTTTCGTCTCTTTGCATTCCCGCGTGGCAGATGCTTCGGCAAGGTATAAATTTCAGGGAATAAATCACCCGATTACCTACTGCCAAGTATGTGCTCTGCTTTGCGGTATATCCAAAGGACATGACGACAGATTCGATCCTTGTTCGGTCAACATAGTCCGCTGCGCCATTTTAGGCGCTGGACTGTACATAATGGGGATGGAGCGGTGGTTGCTGTTGCTGTAAGTGCTTACAAATCAATCTTATTATACCCAGCCTGTTGGAATAATGCAAGGGTTTTATTGCCAATTTATATGATTTTTAGAAACAAAACCTTTATTTTACTTGACTTATGCACAAGAATTATGTAAAATACGTGTAAGTACTTACAATAAATCATACCGTTCATTACAATCCATGAAAATCAATGGTACGACAGCAGTATCAGGAACACAGACATTTTAAAATCTGAATAAGGAGAAGAACCATGCAGGATTTTATCAGGATTCACGAGAAGGATAATGTGGCAGTGGCGCTGCGCCCTATTAAAAAGGGAGAGGAATTGGCAGTGGGAGGCCATAAGGTGAAGACATTGGAGGAGATCCCTCAGGGGCATAAGTTTGCCTTAAGACTGGTAGCGGCAGGGGAGCCGGTGATCAAGTACGGTTTTTGTATCGGCAATGCCAAAGAAGATATTCCAGAGGGAGGATGGGTCCATGTGCATAATCTGAAAACCGCATTGGGAGATCTTCTCACTTATCAGTATGAGCCTGCAGCATCTCCACTCAAAGAATCGGAGCATGCATTTTTTGACGGCTACAGACGGGCTGACGGCAAGGCGGGAGTCCGCAATGAGATTTGGATCATCCCCACAGTGGGCTGTGTCAATTCGATTGCCAAGGCGCTTGAGAGGAAGGCGCAGAGGCTTGTGACCGGAACCGTGGAGGAGGTGATTGCATTTCCTCATCCTTACGGCTGCTCCCAGATGGGCGATGACCAGGAGTACACCAGAAGGGTACTGGCGGACATGGTTCATCATCCCAATGCAGGCGGTGTGCTGGTACTGGGCTTAGGCTGTGAGAACAGCAATATTCCTGTATTAAAGGAGTATATTGGGGAATATGACGAACAGCGTGTGAAGTTTCTTCAGTGTCAGGATGTAGAGGACGAGCAGGAGGAGTCTATGAGGCTTTTGGAGGAGCTTGCGGTTTATGCAGGCGCTTTCAGCCGGGAAAAGATCGATGCCAGCGAGCTGATTATCGGCATGAAGTGCGGCGGCTCTGACGGGCTGTCAGGCATTACGGCAAATCCCACTGTGGGAGGCTTTTCCGATTTGCTGATTTCCAAGGGAGGGACTACCATTCTTACGGAGGTGCCGGAGATGTTTGGGGCGGAGACGATTTTGATGAATCGCTGCGAGACGCCGGAGCTGTTTGAACAGACGGTTTCCCTGATCAATGATTTTAAGAACTATTTTACCAGTCACAATCAGACTATTTATGAGAATCCATCGCCGGGGAATAAGAAAGGCGGCATTTCCACCCTGGAGGACAAGTCTTTAGGCTGTACCCAGAAGTCGGGAAGCGCCCCGGTGAAAGGTGTGCTTGCATATGGGGAGCCGGTGAAGGTCAAGGGACTGAATCTTTTGTCAGCGCCGGGAAATGATTTGGTGGCATCCACAGCCCTGGCAGTTTCAGGAGCGCATATTGTCTTGTTTACAACCGGTAGGGGAACCCCCTTTGCATCTCCTGTGCCTACAGTGAAGATTTCCAGTAATTCTAAGCTGGCAGGCCACAAGAATAACTGGATTGATTTTAATGCAGGGCGCATGGTGGAGGATAAGACAAAGGAGGAGCTTGCCCAGGAGCTGTTTGACTATGTGCTGGAGGTTGCCTCCGGGCGGAAGGTGAAGGCAGAGGAAGCTGGATTTCATGATATGGCGATTTTTAAACAAGGCGTTACTCTGTAGGGTTTGGCTGTCAGAGGATTTTACAGTACAGGCAGCGGTCTGTATAGGCTGAATGGCTGTCTGCATAGAATAGAAGGGCGTGTGGGCATATGAAGCTGAATCGGACGACTCAGAGGACAGTGGAGATTCTTAAGCTGGTCTCAAAAAATCCGGAAGGAATTACACTAGATGAAATTTGTGAGAAATTAGAGCTTCCCAAGACCAGTGCCTATGATATTGTGACAACGCTGGCAGAGATGGGGATGGTCAACGTAGACAAGGGGGTCCGTCAGCGCTATACCATCGGTTTGACGGCCTATCGGATCGGGATTCATTATACCAATAATCTGGATGTGATCGGAGTGATAGAACCAGAGCTGAGGGCATTTGCAAAGACGGTGGGAAAGACCGTATTCTTTGGGGTACGGTCAGATCATGAGGTGGTTTATATCTGCAAGTCAGAGCCAGAGAACCCGATTATTACCACAGCCACAGTGGGTACGAAAAATCCCATATACTGCACCTCCCTGGGGAAGGCGATTTTGGCATACAGCGATGAAGATACCAGGCGTCAGGTTATGGCAAGGATCAAATTCCGCAAAAAAACTGAGAAAACGATTTTGAATAGAGAATTGCTGACGGCAGAACTGGATAAAGTAAGGAAACAGGGATATGCTTTGGACGCCAGAGAGCTGGAGGATCATATGGAGTGTGTAGGTGCGCCGGTGTTCGGGGCAGACGGCAGTGTGCTGGGCGCCATCAGCGTATCCAGTCTTTATAAGCCCACAGAGGATTATGAGGAGCTGGGTCAGATTGTGGCAGAGAAGGCTGCCGGGCTGTCAAAGCTTCTGGGATATATTAGATGAAAGGCAACTGTTCAGCAGATCTGCGTATTCCCTGCGCTGATTGCAAGAAAACGCAGAATGGCAGGCGTAAAATCCCTGGCTGCAGGCGATTTTTGATGGATTTCTGCTCGTAACGGTGAGAACGCGGAACAGCTGCGGTGAAAAATAGCATTTTCCTGTTGACAAATCCGTTGGTAACTATTAATATGTAATTATAAAATTCGTATTTATGAAATAGAATCGTATATACGAATAAAAGAAAAGGAGAAGAAAACGCTATGAAAAAAGAACAGGTATTGGCAAGAATGAAGGAGGACTGCCTGGTGGCAGTTGTCCGCGCAAAGGACATGGAGCAGGGGGAGAAGGTGGTAGACGCCATTATTGAGGGCGGTATCAACTTTATTGAGATTACCATGACCATGGATGAAGGGAATCCTGTTGATTTTATTGCCGCTATGGCAAAGAAATATAAGAATAATGACAAGGTTGTCATCGGAGCCGGCACTGTTCTGGATCCGGAGACAGCAAGAGCGGTTATCCTGGCAGGAGCCAATTATGTGGTAAGCCCGGGATTGAATGTGGATACCATTAAGCTCTGCAACCGCTATCGTGTTCCTATGCTGCCAGGTGTGATGACTCCTACTGAGGCGATTACGGCTTTGGAGGCTGGCTGCGATATTATTAAAATCTTTCCGGGCAACATTGTGGGACCGGCTGCTATCAGCTCCTTTAAGGGTCCGCTGCCCCAGGGTGAGTTTATGCCGTCCGGCGGTGTGGATGTGGATAACGTGGACAAGTGGATCAAGGCAGGCGCTTATGCAGTGGGAACCGGAAGCAGTCTGACAAAAGGCGCTAAGACCGGCGATTTTGCGGCAGTTACGGCAAAGGCGAAGGAATTTGTGGATGCTGTGGCAGCGGCTCGTGCCAAATAAGGTATTCAAGGTTCAAAGCAGCGGTACTCGGGGAGCATGCCTTATTTACCAAATGAAGGGATATTGTCCTGAAATCATGAGAATATGTCGGCAAATTATTTGACTCACGAGTATAAGAAGGGTATAAGAAAAAGAAAAGAGCAGCAGTTTGGGCAGTAGAACTGCTGTATCTAAAAAATAAAAGGAGAAGAAGATAATGGCAAAGGTAGTAACCATGGGTGAGATCATGCTGAGGCTGTCCACCCCCAATAATGAGAAATTTATCCAGGCAGACGAGTTTGATGTAAATTATGGCGGAGGCGAGGCTAATGTGGCAGTGTCTCTGGCAAATTATGGGCATGATGTGGAATTTGTCACGGCGATTCCGGCCAACCCCATTGGAGATTGTGCGGTGGCAGCATTGAGAAAATATAATGTCGGGACAAAGTTCATCTCCCGCAGCGGTGATCGTCTGGGGATCTATTTCCTGGAGACCGGTTCAGCCATGAGAGCTTCCAATGTGGTTTATGACCGTGCGGATTCTGCCATTGCCTGTGCTACTGCTGATAAGTTTGACTTTGATGCAATTTTTGAGGGGGCAGACTGGTTCCATTTCACCGGCATTACTCCGGCTGTGTCGGATCTGGCGGCTGAGGTGACAGAGGCAGCCTGTAAGGCGGCAAAGGCTCATGGTGTGACCGTATCCGTGGACCTTAATTTCCGGAAGAAGCTGTGGTCCTCAGAGAAGGCACAGAAGGTTATGACCAATCTGATGCAGTACGTAGATGTATGTATCGGCAACGAGGAGGATGCAGAGAAGGTTCTGGGCTTTAAGCCGGGCAAGACGGATGTTACCTCCGGAGAGCTGGAGCTGGCTGGTTATGTGGATATCTTTAATCAGATGGCAGATAAGTTTGGCTTTAAGTATATTATCAGCTCCCTGCGTGAGAGCTTTTCCGCTTCCAATAACGGATGGTCTGCATGTATTATGGACGGAAAGACCCGTGAGTTCTATCATTCTAAAAAGTATTCCATCACGCCTATTGTGGACCGTGTAGGAGGCGGCGATTCCTTTGCGGCAGGTCTGGTGTGCGGGCTTTTGGACGGCAAGGATATGAAGGCAGCTTTGGAGTATGCGGTAGCTGCTTCTGCATTAAAGCATACCATTCCTGGTGATTTTAACCTGGTAACACGGGCAGATGTAGAGAATTTGGCTGGTGGAGATGGCTCAGGCCGTGTCCAGAGATAATAAAAATTGACAGGATAAAAGACATTATAGGAAGACAGCAGGAGATTTACAGACGGATCACTGCCGGTGTAGGACAGATGCAAAATGGCTAATTTCCGAAAATGAAATTAGCCATTTTATATATCATAGGGATTGACAGGATCTTCACAGGCAGTAATCATAGGAGTATAATCGGAAAAGAATGGCTGCATGAAAGGAGAGGAACATGGAAAAAAAGAAAAATTTTGATCTTCTGACCTTTGGGCAGGTGCTGCTGCGCCTGTCGCCGCCTAATAATGAGCGGCTTATGAGAGGGGATACCTTTGTAAAGCAGGTAGGCGGCGCGGAGCTGAATGTAGCGGTAGGGGTGGCGCTCCTAGGGTTACATACGGGCATCATTTCTCGTCTGCCGTCCCATGATATTGGGGCATTTATGAAGGGGAAGATTCGTTCTTATGGAGTCAGCGATGATTATTTTATCTATGACAATTCTCCAGGAGCTCGTGTGGGGATTTATTATTACGAGAACGGTGCGTACCCGAGAAAACCCAAGGTTATTTATGACCGGTCAGGAAGTTCCTTTTATTCTTTAAAGATTGAGGATGTTCCGGAAGAAGCATACCGTTCTACGCGATGCTTCCATACCAGCGGCATTACCTTGGCCTTAAGTCCTCAGCTTCGGGAGACGGCGGTTGAGATGATCAAACGGTTTAAGGAGGCAGGGGCTTTGGTATCCTTTGATGTAAATTTCAGGGGGAATCTGTGGACCGGGGCAGAGGCAAAGGAATGTATCGAAAAAATTCTGCCTTATGTGGATATTTTCTTTTGCTCAGAGGATACAGCTCGTCTGACATTTTTAAAGACCGGTACAGCCAAGGAAATGATGAAGAGTTTTACAGAGGATTATCCCATTTCCATCGTGGCATCTACCCAAAGAGTCGTACACAGTCCCAAACGCCATACGTTTGGTTCTGTGGTTTATGATGCTAAAAAAGATACTTATCATGAGGAGGAGCCATATCGGGATATTGATGTGGTGGACCGGATCGGAAGCGGCGATGCTTATATTTCAGGGGCGCTTTACGGGCTTTTGTCCAGTGACTTTGACTGTGAGAGGGCCATGCAGTATGGAAATGCTACCAGCGCGGTGAAGAATACGATTCCGGGAGATTTTCCGTCATCTGACTTAGAGGAAATTAATACTATCATTAAAGCCCACAATCATAAGGGTCCTCAGCTTGAGATGGCACGATAGGGAAAGAATATCGTGATAGGGAAAAGATATCATGATAGAGAGAAGACGGCATGACAGATGAAGAATGACACGATTAAAAAAAGACGGTATGACAGAGAAAAATAGCATGACAGACAAAAAGCAGTACACGGTAATCTGCGGCTTGTCAGCCTGTCGGTAAACGGCAGCGCTTGCCGGGAAGGGGCAGGCCGTAGGTTCGACGATAAAAATTCAAGGGGGATTTACAAAAAATATGGCACAGGTTATGGGAAATGTAATTGTAGGACAGTCAGGAGGACCAACGGCAGTAATCAATTCCAGTCTTGCAGGGGTGTACAAGACTGCCAGAGATCGGGGAGCCAAAAAGGTGTTTGGTATGCTTCACGGAGTTCAGGGGCTTTTAGAGGAGCGGGTGGTGGATCTGTCTCAGCATATCCGCAGTGATCTTGACATTGACCTTTTAAAAAGGACTCCGTCTTCTTTCTTGGGTTCCTGCCGTTTTAAGCTGCCGGAGATCAAGGATGACCAGGCGGTTTATGACAAAATATTTGCGATTTTGGATAAGCTGGAAATCGAATATTTTTTCTATATCGGCGGCAATGATTCTATGGATACCATTAAAAAGCTGTCAGATTATGCGATCTTGAACGGCAGCAGGATCCGGTTTATGGGAGTTCCTAAGACCATTGATAATGATCTGGCTGTGACGGACCATACTCCTGGCTTTGGAAGTGCGGCCAAGTATATTGCATCCATCACAAAGGAAGTGATTCGGGACGGATTGGTGTACGATCAGCAGAATGTGACCTTAGTGGAGATCATGGGGCGCAATGCAGGATGGCTGACGGGGGCGGCTGCCCTGGCAAAGGGAGAGGATTGTGAGGGTCCGGATATGTTGTTTTTGCCGGAGCTGACGTTTGATGTGGACCGGTTTATGAAAAAGGTGGAGGAGATTCACAAGGTGAAAAAGTCTGTAGTCATTGCGATTTCGGAGGGAGTCAAGGTGGCAGATGGACGTTATGTCTGTGAATTGACAGATAATATTGATTATGTGGATGCCTTTGGCCATCGTCAGCTTACAGGTACAGCCAGATATCTGGCAGAAAAGATTTCCAAAGAAGTAGGGTGCAAGACCAGGGCCATTGAGTTTAATTCCCTCCAAAGATGTGCTTCTCATATTGTAGGGCGGGTGGACATTACGGAAGCCTATCAGGTAGGAGGCGCGGCGGTGAAGGCCGCATTTGAGGGCGAGACCGGCAGGATGATTATATTGAAACGGGTTTCCGATGATCCTTATCTGTGTGTTACGGATATTTATGATGTACATAAGATTGCCAATGTAGAGAAAAAGGTTCCAAGAGAGTGGATCAATGAGGACGGCAGCTATGTGACGCAAGAGTTCATTAATTATGTACGGCCTTTGATCCAGGCAGAATTGACTCCTATGATGGTGGATGGTCTTCCCAGACATCTGCGTCTGGAGGATGTAAGCTACGGGAAATAAGGCCTCCCATTGTCCGGACAGCAAAAAGGGGCTGCCGCAAAACAGTGTGCTGTTTTGCGGCAGCCCTTTTTGCTGTTATATTTTCTGGGGCTTTGAGGTAAAGGGACTGAGAGGGTCAGGAGGATTCGTTGCGCCACCAGAGCCAGGAGGCCAAAGAGATAATAAGTGTAGAGCCGATTACCAAAACCATCAGCATTATTCCCGTGAACTGGTCGGAGAACAGCAGAGCAGACAGCATGGTCAGGATTCCGCAGCCGGCATACAGCTTTCCGCCAAGACGATGGGTCTTTCTCCAGACCTGATCGCTGCTTAAGGTCCATGGGTTCTTGATGCCCATGTAAAAATTGCTCTGGATTTTAGGCATATAATTTCCGATTAACAAAAACATGACGGAAAGCATAAAAAAGATGATTCTGGCAGTATGGATCTGTCCGGGGAAAAAGCTTTCCCTAAGGATGATTCCCGTGAAGACGGTCAGAAAGAGCTGCATTCCTACACAAAAGCCATCGTAAAAACGGCTGAATTTCTGATAGTTCTTTTGCCTGGGATCTAAGTGGGGCATTACATCAAATAGCACGGCAAATAAAGGAAGCATCCCGGCAATGACCCAGATGGTATTTCGGGAGCTATAGTGAGTGATTCCGTTAAAGCCCCAGTTGGTAGGAATCTGTTCCGGCAGGCTGGGATAAAGCAGCATTACCGTAAGCAGGACTGCCGCTGCAATAACATAGTTGAGAATCCGAAGTTTTTTATTTTTCATTTGCTGTTTCTCCTTTTCTGTTCTTTTTTTTTGAATTTTCCGGTATTTCCGAAGGCCAGTCTTCTCTCAGTGACAGGATCCAATTCAGCACATCATCCAGAACAGAGCTGTTTAAGTAATAGTAGATATACTTCCCCTTTTTTTCGTCGTCAATTACTCCGGCGTGTTTTAAGATGGAGAGATGATGGGAAATGCTGGCTCCGGTTATGTTAAAATGGTTCACAATCTCCCCGGCAGTCAGCGGACGTCCTCCTTTAAGAAGCTCTAAGATCTCCCGGCGGGTAGGATCAGACAAGGCTTTGAAGGTTTCGGCAAATCCCATAGACACCTC
Organism: bacterium D16-56; assembly: GCA_003611875.1. Lineage (GTDB taxonomy): Bacteria > Bacillota > Clostridia > Lachnospirales > Lachnospiraceae > Brotaphodocola. The sequence goes on from RAYY01000027.1 coordinate 20,438, forward strand.
CTAAGAATAATTTGATATTTAGTAAAATATCTAAATAAAGAGTAGCATAGATGGAAAGGAAAATCAACAGGAAAATTTTTGGAGTGTGGTATATTCTGTGAATCATAGCTTTTACTCTTGCCGGAGCAGATATAATTTGATAAAATTTTTGCAAGATGAGGTTTGGAAACTAAAAAGTTTTCCATTTTACCATAAATTATCCGTTCTCGGCCGTATTGTTAATACAAGGCCAAGGGCAGAGAGGACATGATTATGAATGACCAGCAGTTTGAGAGAAATATTGGCCGAATCTGCAAAAACGACAAAGAAGGGCTTCGGGAGATTTATGAGGATTATTGTCCGTTGATTTATTCGGTCGCTTGGGAGATTCTGGGAAACCGGGAGGATTCAGAGGATGTTACCTCGGATTTCTTTATCCGGCTGTGGGACATTGCAGATACATATCGGACTGGAAAGGGACATCGGGCTTGGCTGATCACCATTGCCCGCAACCTGGCCATAGATTATCTGCGGAAACGAAAGAGGGAGAGCCTTACTGCAGAGATTCCGGATTATCTGCAGGCAGGGGAAAGCTCCTGTGAAGAAAGAATGTGCCAGAAGCTTGGCCTTGAGCAGGCGCTTATGACATTAAAAGAGGAGGAAAGGCAGATTGTCAATCTGAAGATCATGGGAGAGCTGACCTTTCGGGAAATTGCTTCGATTCTAAAGAAACCCCAGGGAACCGTGGCATGGTGTTACCGGACGGCGATTCGGAAACTGAAGGAGGTGCAGCTATGATGGACGAAAAACGACTGGAACAGGAATATCGGGAAATGAAGCGGCAGGCTGCGCCGGATCTCTGGAGCCGGATTGAGGAAGGATTAAAGGTGCACCCGGAACGTCAGATGACAATAAAAAGACAGTCAGATGAGCTGCCGGAAGAAACCTTCAATACGGCAAAAAGAAACCGAAGCAGATTCTGCGGTATGGCTGCTGCTGCGGCAGCCATGCTGGCGCTGATGGTTGTATTTCCAAGAATGTCTGGCGAAAAGACCTCAGAATCAGAAGGTGCAGCCTGGGATCGTGCACAGGAGAGTGCAAAAGAAGAAACAGAGATGCTTTTGGAGAAAGAGGCAGAACCAGGCGCAGGTATGCTTTTCGGGACAACGGGAAAGGAAGATGCCGCAGATGCCGGGGGAGAAGCACAGAGAGCCATGGGGGCTTCTCTGAGCAGCAGGGAAGTCCAGCTTCCGGATGGCGTGGTGGATTATGGACAGCTTAGTCTGGCAGCTTATCAGCCAGTAGCAGTTCCGGAAAATGCCGTGACCATACCAGAGGATACACAGTATTTTTCAGAGGCGGTTTTAAGAGATGCCCAGCTTTTGTGCGGCGGTACGGTGAAGAGTGTGTCTTTTGAGGAGGACGCATCCGGAAAAGCGGTGAAGGTGGTGTATGAACTGATTCTGGATCAGGTGTATTATGCAGAGGATTATATTACAGGCGTGGATCGGATTTTTGTAAAAAGCCCGATTATCAAGACAGACGGAGATGAGATGTATATCCTGTATCAGCTTCAGCCGGAAGGGACCTATTTGCTGCCACTGTGTAAAAATGACGGAGAATGGGAGCTGCTGTATCCTTTTGCGCCTCAGATTCAGGTGACAGGAGATGGGGCATATTTGTTCCATTCCGGTTATTCCAGTCTGGTGAATGATTCTACTTCCGTGGTGATTGGCAGTCAGGAGGGAAGAAATGACTATTATTATGACCGGATGGTATTAAGAAAGGATGCAGAGTTTCTTTCCGAGCTTCTTGCTCTGGTGGATCATTAAAATCCGAAGTATGAACAGTGTGGAGGAAATTATGAAGAAAAATTATAAGAAAATAGGTTGGATATGGAAAGGTATCAGTATTTTGACAGCTATGTCCATGGTTGGCGGATGTGGAGCTGGGGGAGGGGCTTCCTCCGGGGCGGCAGGTACCACTGCCGCAGCCGCCTCAGAGGCTGCAATGGAAGCAGGATCCTATTATGAAGGGACAGTGCAGGAAACCATGGCTGAAAACTGGGAGGGAGAGGCAAAAGATGCTCCGGCAGCCGAGGAAGCTTGGGATGACAGTGCAGACGGAGAAATGACAAATGAGATGAAAAGCGAAGCAGCAGTCTCGGCAGCCCGTGAAAACGGAGGAATGGCTGGAAAATACCAGAAAGCATATGGAGCGGAGGATGGTAATACAGAAGAATACAGCTATATTGAGGAGAACGGCTACAGGAATGTGGCAGACAGTCCTCTTTCTACATTTTCTGTAGACGTGGATACTGCTTCTTATGGAAACGTCCGTCGGATGATTCGTTCCGGAAGCAGTATTCCAGCAGATGCAGTGCGGATTGAGGAATTGATCAATTATTTTGATTATGATTATCCGGAGCCCGGGGGAGATGAGCCGTTTTCTGTGACAACAGAATATTCGGATTGTCCTTGGAATGAGGAGCATCGTCTTTTGATGATCGGACTGCAGGCAAAGGAAATTGATTTTGAAAACCGTCCGGCATCCAACCTTGTATTTTTGCTGGATGTGTCTGGTTCCATGTATTCCGATGACAAGCTGCCACTGGTGCAGAAGGCTTTCATTATGCTGGCAGAGAATCTGGACAAAAAGGATCGGGTATCGATTGTCACTTATGCAGGCTATGAGTCGGTAGTCCTAGACGGTGTGCCGGGAAATCAGACGGCAAAGATTGCGGCAGCCCTGGAGGACTTGGAAGCAGGAGGTTCTACGGCAGGGGCTGCAGGGATTCAGAAGGCATATGAGCTGGCAGAGAAGAATTTTATTCCTGGTGGCAATAATCGGGTGATTCTTGCCACAGACGGAGACCTGAATGTGGGGATCAGCAGTGAGAGCGGCCTGACTCGTCTGATTCAGGAGAAGAAAAAAAGCGGGGTCCATCTGTCCGTTTTAGGGGTAGGCACCGGCAATATTAAGGATAATAAGATGGAGGCTTTGGCAGACAACGGAGACGGCAATTACAGCTATCTGGATAGTCTTTATGAGGCCAAAAAGGTGCTGGTGGACGAGATGGGAGGAACACTGATCACAGTGGCAAAGGATGTGAAGATCCAGGTAGAGTTTAACCCGGAATATGTGGCTGGCTATCGGCTGGTGGGATATGAAAATCGTGTTCTGAGAAATGAGGATTTCAGCAATGATAAGGTAGATGCCGGGGAGATCGGATCCGGCCATACGGTCACAGCTTTGTACGAGATTATTCCCGGAGGGGCTGGGGGGCAGAATCTGAAGTATCAAAAGGAAGCAAAGCCAGTAGGAAGTACGGAGCTTTTGACCGTAAGTCTGCGCTATAAGGCTCCTAACGGAGACAAGAGCCGACTGATCGAATATCCGGTGGAGTCTGAAAGCTACCGGCAGGATATGTCAGAGAATATGATGTTTGCCTCAGCAGTGGCAGAGTTTGGCATGGTGCTGAGGGACAGTGAAAATAAGGGAAGCGCTACCTTAGAAAGTGTAATGGAGTTGGCAGAGCCTTGTGTTCATGGGGATTCTGACGATTATCGGAAGGAGTTTTTAGAGCTGGTTGAGCTGGCTAAACAATGATATTGTTATGGCCTGCGGTTTTTGGCAGCCGTATGAATCGCTGCACAACATTTTCATTGTAAGAAAACCAAGAAGAAGGGTGTTTGATTTTACAGGCAGGACGGGGTATATTGAGAGTGACAGAATAAGGGAGACAGAGGAATCCGGCAGTGTCGGTTCCTCTGCCAAAAAGGGAGGTAACAAGGGAGTTGCACCATGACACAATCAAACCCCGGAAACGGCTGTTTCGTTTGTGCTTTTTGTGTGCCAGTCCTAAGATTGATATGGCTACGAGAGAAATTCAAAATCCGATATTAAGGAAGCTGGCGGAGTATGGACTGATTACCATGAGTATTTGGATCATGGTAGTAGGCATTTATTTTTTTAAGTTCCCTAACAATTTTGCTTTTGGTGGGGTGACGGGTTTTTCTACGGTAATAGCTAAAATGACCGGGTGGTCTGTCGGTGACTTTACATTTTTTGTCAATACTGCACTTTTAGTGGTAGGCTTTTTATTTCTTGGCACGGATGTGGGGGTTAAAACCGTTTATGCCAGTATGCTGATGTCCTTCAGCCTTTCGGCATTGGAGCGGCTGTGTCCCCTTACAAGACCCCTTACCCAGGAGCCGCTGCTTGAGCTGATTTTTGCAATTTTTTGTCCGGGCTTTGGGTCAGCCATTCTGTTTAATATCGGGGCATCCAGCGGAGGAACCGATATTGTGGCCATGGTTTTAAAGAAGCATACCAGCATGAATATCGGCAGCGCTTTGCTGCTGGTGGACCTGACATCTGTGGTCATGGCTTTTTTTGTATTCGGTCCCACAACCGGATTGTTTTCCAGTCTTGGACTGATGGCAAAGTCATTGGTCATTGATGACGTGATTGAAAATATGAATTTATGTAAATGCTTTAATATTATCTGTGACGACCCTAAGCCTATCTGTGATTTTATTATTAACGAGCTTCATCGAAGTGCTACGACTTACAAAGCAGAGGGGGCATTTACCCATCACAACAAGACGGTGATTATGACAACCATGAAACGGGTGCAGGCTGTCAAGCTGCGGAATTATATTCGAAGGGTGGAGCCTACTGCGTTTATTCTGATTTCTAATTCCAGTGAGATTATCGGGAAAGGATTTTTGACTAATTAGGAATTGTTTCTTAGAGCCGCAAGAAGGATAGAAGGCCGGTGCAAAGGCGGAGAGCTTCCGGCAAATGTGACAGACCCTGATTCCCCTGCATATAGTAGAGTGTACAACATAAGTATTCACTATATGAGGGGGAATCATTTTATGGAGCAGGAGAGACTGACGCCATCTGCGGCCCAGCAGGAATACATGAAGAGAGAACAATTTCATAGGGGGAAGGTGGCAGTGATCCGGGTAATGCTTCTGGTGCTGCTGCTTGCAGTGTGGGAGCTCTGTGCCGAACTGGGAATGATTGATGATTTTATTTTCAGTTCTCCCTCCAGGGTGTTTTTTTGTTTTTGGGGAATGGTACAAGATGGAAGTATTTTTGGACATATGGGGATTACTTTACTTGAGACTCTTGTAAGCTTTGCACTGGTGGTGGTATTGGGGCTTTTGGCCGCCGTAGTGCTTTGGTCCAGCCGCAGTGTCTCGGAGGTGATGGAGCCTTATCTTGTGATGCTGAACAGCCTGCCTAAATCAGCGCTGGCTCCTATGCTGATCGTCTGGCTGGGCAACCATGTACACACTATTGTGGTGGCAGCAGTCTCTGTAGCAGTGTTTGGATCTATCCTGACGCTTTATAATGGATTTGCGTCCATGGACGAGGATAAGATCAAGCTGATACGTTCTCTGGGAGGGACGAAGATGGATGTACTGACAAAGGTGCTGCTGCCCGGCTCGGTGCCGCTGATTATCAGCAATATGAAGGTCAATATCGGACTGTGCCTGGTGGGGGTGATCATTGGGGAGTTTCTGGCAGCGCAAAGGGGGCTGGGGTATCTGATTATTTATGGGAGTCAGGTGTTTAAGCTTGACCTGGTCATGATGAGCATCGTAATCCTTTGCATCCTGTCGGCAATGCTGTACCAAGGAATTACGTGGCTGGAGAAAAGGATGTCGTAACGGTCGGATGGCATCGCGCAGAAGAATTTTCAGACGGATAATTGAAAGTTTGCGGATGGTGTGTTAAACTAATACTGCAAAACAAAGCAGGACAAAAGATGATGTGGGTATTAAAATATCAGGAGGTACATTGTGAAAAAATTTATGGAGGAATTCCGGGCGTTTGCCCTGCGTGGAAATGTGATGGATATGGCGGTCGGCGTGATTATTGGAGGAGCCTTTTCCGGGATCGTCACATCTCTCACAGACAATTTTATCAATCCGATCTTAAACGTGTGTACGGGACATGAGATGTATAACCTGCAGGATGTGGCAGGCTTTGCCTCGGCATTTTTGTCTGCTGTGGTGAATTTCATTATTATGGCTTTTATTTTGTTCTGCCTGATGAAGGTCATCAATAAGGCAGCGGGCCTGGGAAAAAAGAAGACCGAGGCAGCGCCTACAGTAAAGGTCTGTCCGTTCTGCAAAAGTGAGATTCCGTTGGAGGCAACCCGCTGTGCATACTGCACCTCCCAGTTGTCTGAGTAGGTCTGCATGTAAGCTGAGGGCGGATTTTTTAAGAGATTTCAGATTTTACGCCGGGTTCCTGTTTCCTGATTTTCAGTTAACAGGAACCCGCCTGGCGCGGATACAGATTATTCTTTAATCTAAGGAGACATCTTCCTGCAGCAGTTTCCATACCTGATTGAAATAGGCGGAAAATTCCCCTGCGTTTCTGCGCTTTAGGGGACTGTCGTATTCTGGAGGAAAGTCTATGGGCAGTATGGCTTTGATCCTGCCGGGCCGGCTGGACAGAATCAGGATCCGGTCTGCTACGCTGATGGCTTCGGATAAATCATGGGTGATCAAAATGGCTGTTTTTCCTGTACTGCGGATAATGCTGCTGATGTCATCACAGACGGACAACCGGGTCTGATAGTCCAGGGCGGAGAATGGTTCGTCCAAAAGAAGCAGGTCCGGTTTTAAAGCAAGGGTGCGGATAAGTGCGGCACGCTGGCGCATACCTCCGGACAGCTCGGACGGACGGGCCTTCTCAAAGCCGCCTAAACCGTAGGACTGCAGCATTTCTTTTAATTGGCTGTGGGTGCTTTTATTTAGTTTTTTTTGGATTTCCAGACCCAAAGCTACATTATCATAGATCGTGCGCCACTCAAAAAGGTGGTCTTTTTGCAGCATGTAGCCGATGCCGGTATGTCCTTCTGGAGCTGCTGCTCCGTCAATCAGGATGGAACCGTCTTCCGGCTTGATCAGTCCGCACAGCAGGGAGAGCAAAGTGGATTTGCCGCAGCCGGAGGGACCGACCACTGCTAGAAATTCCCCGGCAGAAACAATGAATGATATATGGGAAAGGGCGGGGGTCTCACCGTCAGGTGAGTGGTAGGAATAACTGACCCCGCATACCTCCAGTTTTGGCTTCATATATTACCTCCTTGAATTACCATATCTTATAGTATGAGGAATCTAAGGATAGGGTGTAAGAGAGACTTTGATAACTGTCCAGGTTTTTTGAGAGATAGGGAGGGTAAAAAGAAAACTGGTTGAATTTGGCAAATAAATAGGCATTTGAATATAACAGGGAGAGTCCGCAGAGATTAGTGCAACGATGTACTGGCCACAAGATGCGGCAGGCAAATAAAATGGATTTGGCACTTATTACAATCGAAAAGATCACAGGGATGTTTCTGATCATGATGACAGGCGTGGCGGCGTATCATTGGAGAATTCTAGACAGCTATTCCAACAAGCGATTATCGGGACTTCTGTTAAATGTAGTGGCACCTGCCACGCTTTTTATGTCATATCAGATTGAATTTCAGCCGGAGCGTCTTAAAGGGCTGCTTATTACGCTGGCGCTGTCTTTAGCCAGCTATGTGTGGGTTTTGATTTTGATAAATTTCCTGATTCCTCTGAAAAAAGGAGAGGATGCGGCTATTGAGCAGCTGGCAGTTATTTATTCTAACTGCGGTTTTATCGGAATACCGTTGGTTAACGGGATATTGGGGACAGAAGGGGTGTTTTATCTGACAGCTTACATTACGGCTCTGAATCTGATGATCTGGTCCCATGGGCAGGCGGTTATCCGCGGGATGGTAGATGGAAAGAGACTGGTGAAAAATTTTATTCAGCCGTGTACCGTGGCTATTGGTCTTGGGATCCTTTTTTACGTTCTGAGAATACGGATTCCGGAGGTTGGGGCATCACCTCTTACTATGGTAGGGGATATGAATACCCCCATGGCCATGCTGGTGGCAGGATGCAGTCTGGCAGAGAGCAATCTGGTGGAGGTATTAAAAGAAAAGAGGATTTATTGGATCTGTTTTTTAAAGCTGCTGCTGATTCCGGCAGTGAGTATCCTGATTTTGTCCAGGATACCGGTTGAGAAGATTTATATAATGACAATTATTACGGCGATTTCCTGTCCGACTGCTGCCACAGGTTCAATGTTTGCGATTCAGTATAATAAGAACAGCCAGTATGCCTCCGAACTGTTTACCATGGCCACGGTTTTATCCCTGTTGACGATTCCTCTGATGATTCTGCTGGCAGGATGGCTTTTATAGGAAAAATAAGGCTGCAGTTGCAGGAGAAACCATACATCAGCGTCATGACATTGACTTGACTGCGGGAGATGTTGTGTTGTGAAAGGGGACAATGAATGAGAGGAAAAAGGCAGAATGCGGCACGAAGGGCTGCGCTGTATGGAATGCTGATTGCATTGGCGTTTATCTTCAGCTATGTGGAGGCCATGATTCCCATGCCGGTTCCGGTTCCGGGGGTGAAGTTAGGGCTGGCCAATCTGGTGAATGTGGTAGGGCTGTATACAGTAGGGCTGGCCGGGACAGCGGCAGTGGGGCTGGTGAGAATCGTGCTGGTGGGTTTTACCTTTGGAAATACTTTCAGCATGGTATACGGGCTGGCAGGAGGAATCCTCAGCATGGCCGTTATGGCAGGGGCAAAACGGTGCGGATGGTTCGGAACGGCCGGGATCAGTATTTTGGGGGGCGTCTTTCACAATGTGGGACAGCTTTTGTCGGCAGCGCTTGTGACTGGAACAGCAGGAGTGTTTTCTTATTTTCCTGTGCTTTTAGCTGCAGGGGTGGTGACCGGCGGGGTGATCGGGCTTTTGGGAGGCATGGTGGTAGAGCGGATCAAGGGATATTGCTGATTGGGCGGCGGGAGTAACAGTTCAGATAGGTCTGCGCACTCTCTGCGCTGACCGTGTAAAAGCGTAGTGGCCGCAAAGGGAAGATGCCAGTGAAGAAAATTCTGGGGGAATTGTTGTATTCCGGCTGTGAAAATGCTATAATCTAAGAAATTCATTTGACAAATATAAATCACTGGGAGGACGGAAATGGTATATGACGGGATTAAGAAGATTGTGCAGTATGGAGTGGAGACAGGACTTTGTCAGGAGACGGATCGGATTTATGTGACAAACCGAATTTTAGAAGCATTGCATATGGATGAGTATGAGGAGCCGGAGGAGGATTACCGGAATCCAAACCTGGAAGAAACGTTAAAGGAGCTTTTGGATTATGCCTGCGAACAGGGGATTACACAGGACAGCATCGGATATCGGGATTTGTTTGATACAAAGCTGATGGATTGCCTGATGCCGCGGCCTTCTGAGGTGTCAGCCCGGTTTTGGGAGATATATGAGAAAATAGGAGCACAGGCTGCTACAGATTATTTTTACAAGCTGAGCCAGGATTCCGATTATATCCGCAGATACCGGGTATGCAAGGATCAGAAATGGATGGCAAAGACGCCATATGGGGATCTGGATATTACGATTAATCTTTCGAAGCCGGAGAAGGATCCCAAAGCCATTGCAGCGGCAAAGCTTGCCAAACAGGGCGGATATCCCAAATGTCTTTTGTGTATGGAGAATGAGGGCTATGCAGGCCGTCTGAACCACCCGGCCAGGAACAATCACCGGGTGATCCGGATTACGGTCAATGACAGTCGGTGGGGTTTCCAGTACTCTCCTTATGTGTACTATAATGAGCATTGCATTGTGTTTAACGGACAGCATACGCCTATGAAGATCGAGCGGGCGGCTTTTGTGAAGCTGTTTGATTTTGTAAAGCAGTTTCCTCATTATTTCCTGGGCTCCAACGCGGATCTTCCGATTGTGGGCGGGTCTATTTTAAGCCATGATCATTTCCAGGGCGGGCATTACACCTTTGCCATGGCTAAGGCCGGGATTGAGAAAAGGTTTGTGATGCCGGATTTTGAAGATGTGGAGGCTGGCATTGTGTACTGGCCTATGTCTGTTCTGCGGCTGCGGGGAAAGAATCCGGATCGGCTGATTGATTTGGCAGATGTGGTGCTGGGAGCCTGGAGAGGGTATACGGATGAGGCTGCTTTTGTCTATGCGGAGACGGATGGAGAGCCTCACAATACCATCACCCCCATTGCCCGCAAAAACGGGGAGCTGTATGAGCTTGACCTGGTACTGAGAAACAATATTACCACAGAAGAATTTCCTTTGGGGGTGTACCATCCCCATCAGGATCTGCATCATATTAAGAAGGAGAATATTGGGCTGATCGAGGTGATGGGCCTGGCAGTTCTGCCCTCCAGGCTGAAGGATGAGCTGGCTCTGTTAGAAGAATATCTCGTGGAAGGAAAGGATGTCCGCAGCAATGAGATGATTGAGAAGCATGCGGACTGGGTAGATGAATTTCTGCCAAAATATGGGAAGATAACGAAAGAAGATGTAGAGAAGATTCTTCAGGATGAGGTAGGGAAGGTTTTTGCCCGGGTTTTGGAGGATGCAGGAGTTTACAAATGTACGGCAGAAGGCCGGGAAGCATTTGGACGGTTTCTGGAAAGCGTGGGCTTTAAGAGTGCGGAATAATTATTTAGAAATCTTCCGAAGCCAGGGAAAAAGGGGACGAAGATGAAAGGGTTTGTGACTGCCGTATTGCTGGCATTATTGCTGACAGGATGTGGACAGGCAGAGCAAAGAAAGGAATTTGACATTCAGTATTTTGAATATTTTGATACCTTTACCAGCTTTACAGTGTACGCGGAGGATGAGGAGCAGTTTCAGGAATATGCCAGGCTGTTTGAGTCAGAGCTGGAGGCTTACCACCAAATGTTTGATATTTATCATAGCTATGACGGTTTGAACAATCTTAAGACGATTAACGATAACGCCGGGATTACGCCGGTGCAGGCAGACCAGGAAATTCTGGGGCTTTTGGAATTTTCCCTGGAAGAATATGAAAAGACCGGCGGTATGGTGAATGTAGCCATGGGGAGTGTGCTTTCTATCTGGCATGAGTATCGGGAATATGCACTGTCAGATCCTGACAGAGCCCAGATACCGGATATGGGAAACCTTCAAAAGGCGGCAGAGCATATGGATCTGGAAAATATCCAGATTGACCGGGAAAAATCAACCGTGTATCTTTCGGATCCTTCTATGCGTCTGGATGTGGGCGCAGTGGCAAAGGGGTATGCGGCCAGGAGAATTTGTGAAAGGCTGAAGGAGGAGGGGGTTAGCTCGGCCCTGGTCAGCATTGGAGGAAATGTGCAGATAATTGGCCTGAAGGGGAATGGAAAGCCATGGCGGGTAGGCATACAGAATCCAGATACCCTGGCTTCCATATCTTATCTGCATGTGCTTGAGCTGCAGGATCTGGCTTTGGTGACTAGCGGGAATTATCAGCGGTATTATCAGGTGGATGGGGTGCGTTATCATCATATTATTGACCCGGAGACGCTGATGCCGCGGCAGGAGCTGGCTTCTGTCACAATTTTGTGCCCCGATGGGGGGAGGGCGGATGCTCTCTCCACGGCAGTATTTAACATGCCTTTGGAAGAAGGTATGAGGTTTGTGGAATCGGCGGAAGATGTGGAGGCTTTTTGGGTTTGTGAGGATGGACGGGAGGTATTTAGTTCGGGATTTGAAAAGTATGTGTCGGATTAAATCTTATAAAAGACTGCAGCCGGCGACAGCTTGAATGAGCCGGCAGACTGCGGGAAATGAAAGAGAAGGGCTGCTGTAAAACGATTGCGTTTTGCAGCAGCCCTATTATAATGGTATTAGATTTGTGACAGAATTTATTTTTGCGTGCTTTTGGCCTCAGCCATCTTCATGGCCCGTACCTTTAAAGGAAGACCGAACAGGGTGATGAATCCGTCTGCATCGTGATGATCGTAAAGCTCTCCGGTGGTGAAGGAGGCCAGGGATTCACTGTACAGGGAGTAGGGAGAGGATGTGCCTGCCTTGATGATATTACCTTTATAAAGCTTGAATTTGACTTCACCCGTTACATATTGCTGGGTGGATTCTACAAATGCCTGCACGGCCTCCCGCAGAGGGGTAAACCATTTGCCCTCGTAGACGATCTGGGCCATCTTGTTGCCCATGTCCTTTTTCGTTTCCATGGTGGCACGATCTAAGACCAGTTCTTCTAACTGCTGATGCGCTTCCATCAGGATGGTTCCGCCGGGAGTTTCATAGACGCCGCGGGATTTCATGCCGACCACCCGGTTTTCCACAATATCTACAATGCCAATGCCATGCTTGCCGCCCAGCTCGTTAAGCTTGCGGATGATGTCAGAAACCTTCATCTGCTGGCCGTTGACGCTGGTGGGAATCCCTTTCTCAAAGGTCATGGTCACATATTCCCCTTCTTCAGGCGCTTTTTCCGGGGTGACGCCTAAAACCAGCAGATGCTCATAATTGGGCTCACTGGCCGGATCTTCTAATTCCAAGCCCTCATGGCTGATGTGCCAAAGGTTGCGGTCGCGGCTGTAGCTGCTGTCTGCAGAGAAGGGCAGGTCAATGCCGTGCTGGCGGCAGTATTCGATCTCATCTTCTCTTGACTGCATGGACCATATCTCTGTCATACGCCATGGGGCAATGATCTTTAAGTCAGGAGCCAGGGCTTTGATGCCCAGCTCAAAGCGGATCTGGTCGTTGCCTTTGCCGGTGGCGCCGTGACAGATGGCAGAGGCGCCTTCCTTGCGGGCGATCTCTACCAGACGTTTGGCAATGGCAGGACGTGCCATGGATGTACCCAGTAAGTACTTATTCTCATATACTGCATTGGCCTGTACGCAGGGGATAATATAGTTGTCACAGAAATCGTCTACCAGATCCTCAATGTACAGCTTGGATGCGCCGGACAGCTTAGCACGTTCTTCCAGTCCGTCTAATTCATTGCCCTGTCCGCAGTCTATACAGCAGCAGATCACTTCGTAGTCAAAGTGCTCTTTCAGCCAGGGAATGATGGCGGTGGTATCCAGGCCGCCGGAATATGCAAGGACGACTTTTTCTTTCATGTTGGTTTCCTCCTGAATATTGTCTGTATTTGGGCAGCCGGCGGTTATGGGACGGCTGCAGAATTTTGAAGGGCCGCCTTGTCACAGGTATGTGCCAGGGGGCTTAAACTATAACAGCGTTCATAAATATACAATATTTTTGAGAAAAATGCAAGAGGAAAAGAGGAATATCTTTGAAGATTGTGGAACTTTGTGAATTGTAATGAGAAAAGCAAAGAAAAGAGGAAAAACAGGGTTGAATAATATTCATTTATAATGTATAATTATGAAACGCTGGAGCGGGGAGAAAATTTGAAGGAAATGCAGCGCCGGCGTTATGGTATGCCAGAAATGAGGGAACAGAAAAAGTTTTTGGGAGAGGAGATGAAAAAAGGGCTTTTCTTATTGGAGGAAAGTTACTATAATGGATAGCGGCGGCCGGCTTGGGGATAACAGAGCAGGCAGCGCCGGAAGATAGAGAATTTGAGAGTCTTGACCGTTTTATGGAGAAAATTCAAGAGAGGAAGAATGAGCAATGATAAAAGCAGGGATTATCGGGGCAACGGGATATGCAGGGGCGGAGCTGGCAAGGCTTCTTCTGCAGAGGAATGATGTGGAAATCGTATGGTATGGCTCCCGAAGCTATGTAGGGGAGGATTTTGCCTCTATTTATAGAAATGTATCCCATGTTTTGAAGGATGAGCCTTGCAGGGATGATGATATGGCAAGGCTGGCGGATATGGCGGATGTGATCTTTACGGCTACGCCTCAGGGCTACTGTGCGTCTCAGGTGACGGAGGACATTTTGTCAAAGACGAAGATTGTTGATCTGAGCGCAGATTTTAGGATTCGGGATGTGAAGGTGTATGAGCATTGGTATAACATGGAGCACTCTGCGCCTCAGTTTATCAAGGAGGCAGTATATGGACTGCCGGAGGTGAACCGGGACAGGATCCAAGGGGCAAGGCTGATTGCCAATCCGGGATGCTATCCAACCTGTTCGTTTCTTACCCTTTACCCTATGGTGAAGGAAGGGATTATTGATGTGGGGACAATTATCATTGATGCCAAGTCGGGGACATCCGGGGCGGGCAGAAGTGCTAAGGTACCCAGCCTGTTCTGTGAAGTCAATGAGAGTATGAAGCCTTATGGGGTGACCAGTCATCGTCATACGCCGGAGATTGAGGAACAGCTTTCCTATGTGGCGGGAAAACCGGTGGTAATCAGCTTTACCCCCCATCTGGTTCCCATGAACAGAGGGATTCTGGTTACAGCTTACGGAACTCTGACTAGACCAGTGACAGCAGAGGAAGTAAAAGAGATCTATGACAGGTATTATGAAAAGGAGTATTTTATACGGGTAATGAAGCCGGGGATGGTGCCTCAGACCCGCTGGGTGGAAGGAAGCAATTTTGCGGATATTGCGTTTCAGATTGACCCAAGAACCAATCGATTGATTATGATGGGGGCCATTGATAATATGGTAAAGGGAGCAGCCGGACAGGCAATACAGAATATGAACCTGATGTTTGGACTGCCGGAGAATATGGGGCTTAAACAGATTGCGGTATTTCCGTAACAGTTGTCGGGGGACCCTTGCTGCAGATATACCCGCAAGCCAAATGATTTGCCAACATATCTTCAATATGCGAATAAGTATGCCCGTGAGTATAATTTCAATCAGGTATTTCAAATGTACCTGCCGGGATTTTTTTGTGGAGCAGTAGGCCTGCATGAGAGCATGAAGGTATAAGAGGGAAAATCGGCTGGGTTGTGTGCAGAGGAAGGTGTCTGGTAAGAAACGAGCGGCTGCCGGATGGCCGGGATATCAAATGGGACGAAGGAGGAGCAGGATATAGCGATGGGTGGGACTATGAGCGTCATCGTCCGGGAAATGACGATGGATGATTATGATAAGGTTTACGCATTGTGGCTCAGTATTCAGGGCTTTGGAATCCGGTCGATTGATGATTCCAGGGAAGGTGTGGAACGGTTCCTGCGGCGAAATCCTACGACCAGTGTGGTGGCAGAGCAGAATGGCAGAATCGTAGGGGCAATTCTCTGCGGGCATGACGGAAGGAGAGGCTGCTTTTACCATGTGTGTGTGGCAAGAGATTACCGCAAGCATGGGGTGGGACACCGGATGGCCCAGCACTGTATGCGGGCGCTGCTGGCAGAAGGGATCAATAAGGTGAGCCTGATTGCATTTAAAAGCAATGAGGTGGGTAATGCTTTCTGGCAGGGTGTGGGCTGGACCAAGAGAGAGGATATTTATTATTATGACTATACCCTCAATGAGAAGAATGTAACGGATTTTATAAAGTAAGGAATCAATTGTAAGCAGCAGTTTTGTCATTCGTGCTGCTGGATTTTAAGCAGGAGGCAGGATATGAAAAGGATTGAAGGCGGTGTGACGGCAGCAGTCGGATTTTTGGCGGCTTGTACAGCAGCAGGAATCAAATATAAAGACCGGGAGGATATGGCGTTGGTTTTCAGCAGGACGCCATGCCGGGCTGCAGGGACATTTACCAGAAATGTGGTAAAGGCTGCTCCCGTCAAATGGGATCAGAAGATTGTGAGAGAGTCGGAATATGCCCAGGCGATTGTGGTAAATGCGGGGATTGCCAATGCATGCACCGGCAAGGAAGGGTTTGATTATTGCCGGGAGACTGCCAGGACAGCATCTGCGGCGCTGAAGATTCCAGAGGAAGCTGTGCTGGTGGCTTCTACAGGGGTCATTGGAATGCAGCTCCCCATAGACCGGATCAAGGCAGGGGTGGAGGCTATGGTTCCTTGTCTGTCTGAAGCTCTGGAAGGAGGCACCACGGCGGCCCGGGCCATTATGACCACGGACACCAAAAAGAAGGAGGCGGCTGTGCAGGTGGAGATCAGCGGAAAAACCGTCACCGTGGGAGGAATGTGCAAGGGCTCAGGCATGATACACCCGGATATGTGCACCATGCTGGCTTTTGTGACAACGGATCTGGCTATTTCCAGGGAGCTTTTGCAGGAAGCCCTAAGTAATGACATTAAGGATACGTATAATATGATCTCCGTGGATGGGGATACCTCCACCAATGATACGGTGCTGCTTTTGGCCAATGGTATGGCAGGCAATCCGGAGATTACGGAGAAAAATCAGGATTATGAAACATTTTGCAGGGCTCTCAATGTGGTAAATGAGACCTTGGCAAAGAAAATGGCCGGGGACGGAGAAGGATGTACGGCTTTGTTTGAGGTGAAGGTGAAGGGGGCTGAGAGCAAGGAACAGGCAGTGACCTTGTCTAAGGCTGTTATTACCTCTAATCTGACAAAGGCGGCGATTTTTGGCCATGATGCCAACTGGGGGCGGATTCTGTGTGCCATGGGATATTCAGGGGCGCAGTTTGATCCGGAGAAGGTGGATTTGTTTTTTGAAAGTGAGGCAGGAAGGCTGCAGATTATTGAGAATGGGGTTGCCCTGCCTTATAGCGAGGAGGAGGCTGCCAGGATTTTATCGGAGCCAGAGGTGACTGCCATAGCAGATGTGAAAATGGGGAATGCCGAGGCAACAGCCTGGGGATGTGATCTGACCTTTGATTATGTGAAGATCAATGCGGATTACCGGTCTTAGGAATTGAGGAGAGATGATGATGGAAATGGATAAAAGTGTGATGCAGAAGGCAGAAGTGCTGATTGAGGCGCTTCCTTATATTCAGCGGTTTAACAGGAAGATCATTGTGGTAAAGTACGGCGGAAGCGCTATGGTAGACGAGGAGCTGAAGCACCAGGTGATTCAGGACGTGGTGCTTTTAAAGCTGGTTGGGTTTAAGCCGATCATTGTTCATGGGGGAGGCAAGGAGATCAGCAAATGGCTGGAAAGGGTGGGCATGGAGCCCCATTTTGTCAACGGTCTGCGGGTGACAGATGAGCCGACTATGGAGATCGCTGAGATGGTGTTAAATAAGGTGAACAAAAGCCTGGTGCAGTTGGTGAATGAGCTGGGAGTGAAGGCAGTGGGAATCAGCGGCAAGGATGGAATGATGCTTCGGTGTGAGAAGAAATATTCCGGTGGTGAGGATATAGGCTTTGTGGGAGAGATCAAAGAGGTAAACCCCAAAGTGATCTATGATCTGCTGGAAAAGGATTTTCTGCCGATCATCTGCCCCATTGGATTTGATGAACAATTTCTGAGCTATAATATCAATGCAGATGATGCCGCTTGTGCCATTGCCAGGGCAGTAAATGCAGAGAAGCTGGCATTTCTGACCGATGTGGAGGGAGTGTATCGGGATTTTCAGGATAAAAGCACACTGATTTCCGAGATTACGGTGGATGAGGCCCAGGCATTTGTGAATGGAGGCGGCTTGGGAGGCGGGATGCTGCCGAAAATGCAGAATTGTATTGATGCGATTCAAAACGGGGTTAACCGGGTACATATTCTGGATGGACGGATTCCTCACTGCCTGCTTTTGGAGATTTTTACCAACAAGGGAATCGGTACGGCCATTTTGCGAGACGGGGATGAACGATATTATCATCCTGGAGAGTGAAGAGGATATTGACAGTGAAACGAAAAGGATGGAGGTTAAGATGGAAAAACAGCATTATATAGACCGGGCAGAGCACGCATTGTATAAGGTTTATAACCGTTTTCCGGTGGTGTTTGACCGGGGGGAGGGGATTTGCCTGTATGATACGGACGGGAAGGAGTATCTGGATTTCGGGGCAGGAATTGCCGTTATGGGGCTGGGATATGGCTGCCGGGAATTAAATGAGGCGATGAAGGCACAGATGGAGAAGCTGTGCCATACCTCCAATTTGTTTTACAACATCCCTGCTATTGAGGCCGGGGAGAAGCTTTTAAAGGCTTCCGGCATGGAGAAGGTATTTTTTACCAACAGCGGCGCAGAGGCTATCGAAGGATTGTTAAAGATTGCGAAACGTCATGCTTATAACAAAGGAATGGGGAAGGATTATGAGATTATTGCCATGAGGCATTCCTTTCATGGGAGAACCTTGGGAGCGCTTTCGGTAACAGGAAATGATCATTACCAGGAACCTTTTGCGCCTCTGGTTCCGGGAATCCGGTTTGCAGATTTTAATGACCTGGACAGTGTGAAGGCAGTATGGAGCGAGAAAACCTGCGGGGTGGTGATGGAAACCATTCAGGGAGAAGGCGGTATTTATCCTGCCTCAGAGGAATTTCTAAAAGGGGTGCGCATGCTGTGTGATACCTATGACGCACTGCTTCTGCTGGATGAGATTCAGTGTGGCATGGGCAGGAGCGGCCATATGTTTGCCTGGCAGGCATATGGTGTGAGGCCGGACGGCATGTCGGTGGCCAAGGCTTTGGGAAACGGGGTTCCCGTCGGGGCATTTCTGGCACAGGGGAAGGCAGCGTCAGCCATTGTGCCGGGAGATCACGGAACTACTTATGGCGGAAATCCCTTTGTGTGTGCCGCAGCCTCTAAGGTGCTGGATCTTTTTGAGGAGTGGGGGCTTGTGGAGCATGTGAGGGAAGTGGGGGATTATCTTTGGGAGAAGCTGGATCAGGTTATGAATCAATATGACTGTGTGAGGGCTCACAGGGGAAAAGGACTGATACAGGGCCTGGAATTTACGGCGCCGGTGGGATCAATCGTGATGAATGCTTTGATGGAGCAGCAGTTGGTTTTGATCAGTGCAGGCAGTAATGTGATTCGGTTTGTTCCGCCTCTGGTAATTGAACGGGAGGATGTGGATGAGATGACAAGGCGGCTTGGGGCGGCGATTGAGGCAGGGCTTGTGAAACCATGAAATCGTGGTAATAAAGGGGCGGTAAAGGGTGGGGGATAAAAGCAGGGAGGCAAAAAACCGGCAAAGGCGCATGAAAGAGCGCACTCTGCCGGTTTTGCCGGGCTAATGACCGTGTTTATTTACCAGAAAGGATAGGGCTTATGCAATGCTAAAGCGGGCTTTGATTTTTTGCTGATTTCGTTTTCGATCAGCAGCTGGGTTTGGAGGGCCATATTCTTGACCTGGTCTATGCTTTCGCTGCATTGGCCCATTTTTGGTCTATCCTTTCGTTGGTCAGATCGATCTTTTTGTTGGTTATGAAAGTTTCGGCACCGCTCATATTATTGGTGTTTCGTCAGCATTTACTTTTTGATAAGCAAGCCGCGGGCTTCCGTCTTTTAAATGAATCCTTCCGCATCGCTGAAATCCATTTTTTTCCAGCATGTTCTGCATGGGGATATTGTCCTGGTGAGTGTCGATTCTGAGATTGCCTCCGCTTTGCCTGAAACACCAAAGAAGGCAGAATGTGCCGGCGCCCTTTTTGATTCCAGGTGAAGCTACCCGGTGCATGACGCCATAAGGTTCATGGCTGAGCCAGGCGCCGTCATAGATTTGAGCGTAGTCCGGCTCGATTTCCTTGGCATAGTAGAAGGTTCCCAGGGCCTGTCCGTCGTCTATACAGAGATAGCTGCATCCCCGTTGGATATCGTTGATAACCTGTTCCTTTGACGGATGGTTCTGGCCCCACTGGTGAGGATTTCCGTTTTCCCGCATAAATTGCCGCGCTTTGGCATAAAGGTCTAATACCATATCTAAATCTTCCATTGTAGTTTTTCTGATGTCCATTTAAACCTCCCTGTTCTATCATTCACGATGTTCTTATTGTATCGAATTAGGCACAAGAATGCAAGAGAACAAAAAGAAAGTCATCTTGAAGGAAAGAGTTGGATATGGTATAATGTGAACACTTAGCGAGGTTTTGCATGAGCTTAGTGAGAACATATACCTGTCCACTTAGCGAGCCGGAGGCGGAGATGAATAGAGAGGTTAATGGACATGGTGTTAGGGAACACCTAGCAAGGCATTGCACGAACTTCGCGAATATTATGTACAAGATAATCGGCACGGGGATGTATCCGGACTTCACAGAAAGAGGAGGCATGATTTATGAAAAAAGTGATTACCATCAGTCGTGAGTTTGGAAGCGGAGGACGGGAGATCGGGTTTTGTCTGGCAGAGAAGCTTGGGATTCCGTTTTACGATAAGGAAATTATCGCCATGGCAGCACAGGACAGCAACATTGCAGAGGATGTTTTTCATGCTCATGATGAATTTATCCGGCACCAGGATCGGATAGATCATGAATATGTGTCCGTAAATCCTTTTTCCGTGCTTTATGAGGTTCCTGTGCAGGATCAGCTTTTTATGGCACAGTCCCAGATTATCCGCAGGCTGGAGCAGACAGGTCCTTGTGTAATCATCGGAAGGTGCTCTGATATTATTGTGGAGAATGGATTTCATGTGTTTATCTGTGCAGGCATGAAAAAGCGGGTGGAGCGCATGCGCCGGTTAGAGACAGGGGAAAGCTCAAAGAAAATGGAGACGCGAATCCGGGAGATCGATCAGAGACGCCGGGATTATTATCAGTATTACAGCGGAAATGAATGGGGAAACCCCAAAAATTACCATCTTAGCCTGAACAGCGGTAAGCTGGGAACCAGTCAGTGTGTACGGATGATTCTGGCATGTTTAGGGGTGGATGGTTCTGCTCATTAGATTTATTGCCATCGATATGAAAGACTATTGAATCTGGTTGATATCAGATACGAAAACTATGAAACTGAGAGGATAAAAGAGGGGATGAAATTACGGTGTTTGTTGACAGGAGTATTATTTACAGCAGGTATGTGTGCTTTTGGCATGGTAAGCTCGGCTGATGAAAATCCTTCTTTGGAGCAGGTATATGTCAATATGCCCGAGGTAACAGCCTATGGATGGGGAATTGGAGAAGACGTGGCAGAGGTGTACTTGGGAAAAGAGAAGCTGGAGCTGGTGGAGAACGTTCCCTTTTCCGAGTCAGGGCAGCCCGTCTATTATTATGTATTACTGGATGTATCCAATTCCATGCCGGAGGCTTATTTTGATGATATCAAACAGTCCATTCAGACTTTTGAAGGCACGTTAAGATCAGAAGACCGGATGGCCCTCTATACCTTTGGAGAGCAGGTGGAGCTAAAGCTTCCGGAGGAACACAGTCAGGAGGATACCTTGGCTGTGATGGAGACCATTGATAATGTGGATAATAAGACGCTGCTGTTTGAGGCTATCAGCATGGCAGCAGACCGGGCGGAGCAGGTTCCTTGGGATGTATGCCAGAGAAAGGTACTGATTGTCATATCGGATGGAGAGGATTTTACCATTGGAAAGACCGTGGCCCAGGAGGCGCAGGAAAATCTTAAGCGCAAGGGGATTCCGGCCTACGCATACGGGATTCAGGATACGGCCCGGGAGAATATTAATAATTTCGGTGAATTTGCCAGAACATCTGGTGGACAGCTTGTGGTCTTCGGCAAGGAGGAGGCTGGTGTTCTTTTAGATGGCTTTGCACAGGAGATGGATGAGATTCAGGTATTGAAGCTTCAGGCATCCAGCAATATTGCCAGCAACAGTATGGAGACCTTTACCATCAAAACCGGCTCCAATCAGACGATTACCAGGGATGTGCTGGCGGCCAGGCATATGGAGGATGTGACGGCTCCCACGATTCTTAGGGTAGATAAGATTGCAGAGAATCAGGTGAAGCTGGAATTTTCAGAGCCGGTAAAAGGGGCAGACACGGCGGCAGCCTATATGGTCACATGGCAGGAGCAAGCCAGCGGGGATGATAAAAAGGTAGCGGCCGTAGCAGGGGTCAGTGTGAGCATAGATAATGCCAATGAAATATTTTTGACATTTACCAATGACTTGAAGCCAGGAAAATATACCATATCCTGCACCAATATTTATGACCTGTCCATGGAGGGCAATCCAGTATCCAACACCGCGGAATTTGAGATCGAGGCGCCGGTAACAGAGGAAATTCCGGCAGAGCCTACAAAGTGGGAAAAGCTTGCCGGCGGGCTTAAAGAACGTCTGTGGATTCTTTTGGTTATAGGTGCAGCCTTGGCGGCGGCTATTGTTGTGGTTGTTATGAAAAAGCGCAAAGACAGTCAGGTAGAGTCCTTTGAGACCCTGGAGACGCCTCAGGAGGAATCGTCTGCAGTCAGTAATTCTACCGTGTCACTGATTTTAGATGACGACGACTGTACCCGCAGACTTTTTGATTATCCGGAGATGGGACTGAAGACCTATCAGCTTGAGCTGTTTGACCTGGATTCTCCGGATCTGGTGTATCAGGTGAATATGACAGACACCATTACCATCGGACGAAGCAGGGATTGTATGGTCTGTATTTCCAACAATCGTACTATGTCAGGCCATCACTGCGAGATCGTACTTCGGGATGGCAGAATGTATCTGCGGGATCTGGATTCTAAGAACGGAACCTTTTTAAATGAGAATCCTAACCGTATTACGGAGGCAGAACTGAAGTCGGGAAGCATTATCGGAATGGGTTCAGCCAGACTTCGGGTTCAGGTAAGGCAGATCAATGGGTAAGGCATAAAGAGAATCAGGAGGGGCAGATGATGCTGGACATCATAAAAGAAAAATGGTATTTTGCGGCTGCGGCCGTGGTGCTGCTGGCTGTGATCTTGATAGCCAACCGTTATCTGAAGAAATATAAGGAAAAGAAGGAGCAGTATCAAAAACGGCTGAAGGAGCAGGCTTTAAGTGAAGCCTTGAAGAACAGCCGGGGAAGGAAAAATGTATTTGCCCAGAATAATCAGGCAGCGCCTATGGAGACGGCGAATCCCGGAGAGGGACAGGAAACGGTTCCAGGGGGCCGTCTTGTAGTGCAGCTCTCCCTGGTGGGACAAAAGTCCGGAAGCTATGTGCTGAATCCAGAGGATCATATCCTTTTAGGAAGCTCGGAAGACGGAAATGATATTGTACTTCCGGGGAAGGATGTGGCGCCGAAGCAGTGTGACATTTTTCAGTATAAGGATCAGGTCTATGTGAAAAGCTTAGATCTGAGCTTTCCGGTAGAGCTGCGGAGAAAGGTACGCCAAACGGCAGTGACAAATAAGGCCATTCGAGTGCTGACCGGCGATCAGATTCGAATCGGTGTACATATCATTCAGATTTCTCTCATGGATTATAAAGGAAATCTGATTTAGTGTGCTGAAAGGACACAGCAGCCTGGAATGTGCGGCATTTTGAGAAGCGGCAGGTGCCGGGTGCAGTGCAGAGGCAGGTGCAGAATGTGGTAAAAGGGTGAGGAATGCAGTAAAAAAGGTGATGAATACAGTGAAAAAGTGATAAATACAGCAAAAAGGTGACAAATGCAGTGGAAAAGTGAAAAACATAGAAAAAGGTGACAAATGCAGTGAAAATGCAGTAAAAAAGTGAAAAACACAGTAAAAAGTGAAAAACGCAGTGAAAAATGTAGTAAAAAACGTCATAAATGCAGCAGAAAGATAAAAAAGCAGGCGCGGAGTGCAGCAAAAAAGAAGATGCAGACTGCCGTCAAAAAAACAGATACAGAATAGAGGACAATATGAGCATAGTACTATCCGTATACACAAAGAATGCATATAAAGAATTTCAGCTCCCTGCGTCGAATAACGCAGATTATGATATCGGAATCTCAAGCCAGGTGTTTTCGCTGAAAGAGGATCTGACCCTTCGATTGGAGGCTGTGGAAGGGAGCTGGCGTTTGCGCCACAGTCGGGCGTACACTTTAGAGAAGGAAGGCGGAGATCCTTACGATTATCTCCAATCAAATGATATTCTTAGGATTACTACCTGGCTGGAGGAACAAATCACGGTGGTGGTTACAGAGAGGGAAAGTACCTTTGAGGTGCTGAACAAATATAGTATTTCCTCTCTGAATCAGGTGACAGTGGGTTCCGCACCGGAGAATGATATCCGGTATCGTTTTCTGGATCTGGTATCCAGACGGCATGCAGTACTGAAAAAGAACGGGAAGGACTGGATCATTGAGGATGTAAGCGCCAACGGCATTTTCCTCAATGAAAAGAAGATTTCCGGGCGTGCAGTGCTCCAATTAGGCGACTGCATTAATATCTATGGTCTGAAAATTATTTTCTTAGATGGAAGGCTGGCTGTTGCTGCAGTGAACCGTCAGCTTAGTCTTAATAATAAGATTCTTCCGCTGCATTATGTCCGATCCCAGTCTCAGGAGGGGACAAAAGCTGACAGGCGGATTCGAGGGAAGAATTACTTTCATCGTGCTCCCAGAAATGTGGCTCCTTTAGACGAGGAGCAGATTGTTATCGACGCACCGCCCAATGCCAAGGTCATGAACCGGAAGCCTCTTTTGATGGTGATCGGGCCGTCCTTTACTATGATGATTCCCATGCTTTTGGGAACCATGCTGACCATGTATATGCGGTCCAGCAGCGGTTCGTATTCCGGGGCATTTATGTATACAGGCATTATTACCTCTGTAGGTTCTGCTGTCTTGGGGGTGTTCTGGGCTTTGATGAATATCCGGTATGAAAAGAGAATTACCGTGGAGGAAGAACAAAAGCGCTTTGACGCCTACAGCAGCTATCTGGTCCGTCAGGTGGAAGTGATAAAAGAGAAATACGAAAAAACCAGGCAGAATCTTCTGGAGCTGTATCCGGATGCAGAATCCTGCATGAAATATGACAGAACCAACCCGGCCTTGTGGAGCCGGAACAGACGGCATGAGGATTTTTTGTCTCACAGGCTGGGGCTGGGAAGCCTTCCTTTTCAGATTACCATTGACGCTCCCAAGGAGCGGTTCAGCATGACCGACGACAATCTGATGGAAAAGCCCAGGATGATCAAAAAGGAATATGACACCCTTTACGATGTGCCGGTACAGGTGGATTTGGCAGATTCTCATGTGATCGGTCTTGTAGGAGGCCAGGGGAAAAAGGGCGCTATAGAGATTATGCATGTTTTGTCTGCTCAGATTGCGGCCAACAATTCTTACACAGACGTAAAGCTGATCTATATTTATGACGGAAAGAACCATGGGGAGGAGTGGCAGTTTGCTAAGTGGCTGCCTCATGTGTGGGCAGAGGATAAGAAGGCCCGTTATGTGGCATCTAATAAGGAGGAAGCCAGCGATGTATTTTATGAGCTGGTGAAGATTTTTCGTATGCGGTCTGAGGATGAGCATCAGAAAAAGAATACCCTTCCCAAACCATACTATATTATGTTTGTGGCAGATGCCTCCGTGCTGGAGGGAGAGCTGATCACAAAATACATCTATGACGGACAGGAGTCTGTGGGGCTTACCACCTGCATTATGGCAGAAAGCTATGAGCAGCTTCCTAATCTTTGCGAATTTGTCATCCAGAAGGATGGGGAGTTTGAGGGAAGCTATCGGCTGTCTGATGCAGAGCGTCATCCGGTCCGGTTCGACCAGGCAGGCGCAGAGAACATGGAAAAGCTGGCCAGGCGGCTGTCTGGTATTGAGGTAAAAGAGGTAGAAAAGGGAGGGGACATTCCCAATTCCCTGACTTTCTTTGAGATGTTCCATGTAAATTCCCCAGAGGAATTAAAGGCTGAGGAGCGGTGGAGAAAGAACCGGAACTATGAGAACATGAAGGCTGAGGTGGGGGTAAAGGCCGGAGGAGAGATGTGTTATCTGGATGTCCATGAGAAATATCACGGACCTCACGGCCTGGTAGCAGGAACTACAGGATCCGGAAAATCCGAGACCCTTCAGACTTATATGCTGTCCCTGGCTTTGAACTTCAGCCCGGATGATATCAGCTTTTTCATCATTGACTACAAGGGCGGCGGTATGGCAAACCTGTTTGACGGGCTGCCTCATCTGATCGGTCAGATTTCCAATCTGTCCGGGAACCAGGTGCGCAGGGCCATGGTGTCCATCAAGAGTGAGAATAAGCGCCGTCAGCGGGTATTTAATGAGCACAATGTAAATAATATTAACCTTTATACCAAGCTATACAAGAACGGGGAGGCTACAATGCCGGTTCCCCACCTGTTTATTATCATTGACGAATTTGCAGAGCTGAAGCGGGAAGAATCAGACTTTATGAAAGAGCTGATCAGTGTGGCCCAGGTAGGGCGAAGCCTGGGCGTGCATTTGATTCTGGCGACACAGAAGCCCAGCGGAACCGTGGACGACAATATCTGGAGCAACTCCAAATTCCGTCTGTGTCTGCGGGTTCAGGATCGTCAGGACAGTAACGACATGCTTCATAAGCCGGATGCCGCCTACATTACTCAGGCAGGCCGCTGCTATCTTCAGGTAGGAAACGACGAGCTTTATGAGCTGTTCCAGTCTGGCTACAGCGGGGCAGTGTATGATGAGAACGCCGGTTCCTTCCAGTCCGGCATTGCGTCTATGATTTCCATGACCGGAAAGGAGGCGCTGATCGGAAGCAACTTAAAAAGAAAGCAGCAGGCCGAGCTGCGTCTTAACTGGATCTGCAGCCTGGTCAAGATCATACAGCAGACCGCAGCAAGCCGTCTTTGGACCTTAAAGCAGCTTTCCGAAAGCTCGGATGCAGTGGAAGCTATTTACGCAAAGCTTGAGGAGGTTGGCATAGATTATCCCAGAAGCGAGTATAACAGCAGGCGTTTGGAGGAGCTTTTCAGGAACTACATGAAGATTTCCGATCTGGTCAGCAAGGACAGTCCCAAGCGTTTGGAGGAGGAGGTACGGGAGCTGTTAAAATATGTGGACCAGAACAATGTAAAGCTGCCAGAGCAGAAGATGAAGACCCAGCTGGATGCCATGGTGGAGTATTTGGCAAAGACCGCCAGGGAGCATGGCTACAATCACAATTTCCAGCTTTGGATGCCGCTTTTGCCTGTGTCCTTCCCTATTGAGCAGTTAGCCGGATACAAGGAGCATTTGTTTGACGGGAGATTTTGGCCCCAGCCTTCAGAGGAATGGACTTTGGAGGTACCGTTAGGTTTGTGTGACGATCCGGTGAATCAGGCCCAGATGCCCCTTGTGATCAGCTTTTCCGAGAATGGCCACCATGCCTTCTGCGGCATGATCGTCAGCGGAAAGAGTACTCTGCTGCAGACTTTATTCTATGGGCTGATTCATAAATATGCGCCGGATTATGTGAACCTGTATGCCATTGATTTCAGCAGCCATATGTTATCTGCTTTTGAACATGCACCTCACACCGGCGGGGTGATCTATGAGGATGATCAGGAGAAGATGGAAAAATTCTTCCATATGATGGAACAGACGCTGGAGGAGCGCAAGAAGCTGTTTAAGGGAGGAAATTACAGCCAGTTTGTTCGGGCCAATGGCGTGAAGGTTCCGGCCATTATTGTGGCCATTGACAATTATGCCAATTTTAGAGAGAAGACAGACAACAAGTATGAGGATGTGGTGCTGCACCTGGCTCATGACGGTGTGGGATATGGTATTTTCCTGGCCATTACGGCAGGAGGGTTTGGCTCCAGTGAGATTCAGAGTAAGGTTGGAGACAATATTAAGACCGTGCTGTGTCTGCAGATGAACGATAAGTTCCAGTATGCGGACGCCATGCGTGTTCCCAGAATCGAGACCTTGCCAGAGTCCAATATTAAGGGACGCGGATTGGCAAAGGTGGGAGAGAGGATTCTGGAGTTTCAGACCGCTCTTTCTTTGGAGGCAGAGGATGACTATCAGAGAATGGAAGAAATCGAGAAACAGTGTAGAGAGATGCATGGGGTATGGACCGGGAAACGGGCCAAACAGATTCCGGTTATTCCGGAAAAGCCTGTGTGGTCCGAGTTCGAGGAGCTGGCAGACACCCAGGAGCTGTTTGGCGGGGATCGATATCTGCCGATCGGATACGATATGGAAAGTGCTTCGCCCTTTGGCATTGACCTAAGCAAGATCTATTGTTATATGATATCCGGAAGGGCAAGAAGCGGAAAGACCAATGCCCTGAAGGCACTGATCCGTTCTGCAAGAAAAAGAGGCGGAAAGCTTGTGGTGATTGAGCATGGATCAGATGAGCTGAAAGCGACAGCAGCTAAGATGGAGGCGCAGTATATTGATACCCAGACCGCGCAGTCTGAATTTTTTGCCAGCCTGCTGGAGCCTATTAAAAAGCGGAATCAGATTAAAAAGGCTTTGATCGAGGAAGGACGGGAGGAGGATGTGTATGAGTCTTTGATGGGGGAGGAAAAATATTATATCTTCCTTGCAGACATAGTATCCTTTATTACTTCTGTATATAAGCCGGAGGAGGGGGTGATGAATATCCGCCCGTTCCTGGAGAACATTACAGAAAAGGGGAAAATGCTGAATGTATATTTCTTTGCAGGAATCAATCCAGATACCTTGTCTTCCATTATCGGACTGCGGGCTTATGAGAATATGACCGGATATCGAACCGGCATCCACTTCGGCGGCAATGTTTCTAACCTGCGTTATATGGATTTTGGATATATGAATTATACAGAACAGGCAAAGACATTCAAGGCAGGCATCGGTCAGCTTCCGTCGGGCAATGACGACAGCGTGGCAAGGGTCGTGGTGCCGTTGGTTAAGGGATAAGGGACAAAAGACAGATGGTTTCCATGATAGTATATGATCCTCATGCAGAGGAGATGGAATTAATAAAAAAGCTTGTCCGGCAGGCGGCTGCAGTGCTGACGGAGGAAAAATGGCAGATGGAGTTCTTTACCAGAAGGGAGCAGGTGGCTGCTTTTTTAAAAGACCGGCCCTTGCTGGATCTGGCCTGTTATGATGTATCCCCCAAGGGAAGCATTGATGATCTGGAACGGATTCGGAGGGATTATCAAAAGATGCGGCTTCTGCTCATTGCAGATGCCTCCATGTCCCCTATGGAATACATCCGTCCCACAATTCTGGCATCTTCCCTGCTGCTTCGGCCAATTTCTCCGGAACAGGCAAGGGAACAGCTTATGGAGCTGGTGGAGCAGTTTCAGGACCAGGCGTTTCATGGACAGGAGGAAAGCCTTGTGATTGAGACCAGGGAGGGCAGGACCTATGTGCCCTTGGCTCAGATCTACTATTTTGAAGCCAGGGAAAAAAGGGTCTATGTGCGTTTAAAGAAGCAGGAGATGGCTTTTTATGAGACCATGGAGCATTTGGAGGAACGTCTCCCGGATTATTTTGTCCGCTGTCACCGCAGCTTTATTGTCAGCAGGCAGAGGATTCGGAAGGTAATGCTGTCAAAGAGCCTGATCGAATTGGAACAGGGGATGCAGATCCCCCTTTCCCGCAGCTATAAACCGGCATTTAAGGAGCAGGAATGATCTATATTTTGGATTTGTTGGAGTTTCAGGTATTGGCATCTGCCAGAAATATGGATTCCTATTATGGATTTGCCAGGGAGAAGGCAGCTGCCAGGGAGGAAGTATACTATACAATATACCAGATGACCCGGTCCGGAATTTTAAAGCAGGAGAAGGGAGAGCTGGTGATTCAGCCGCCGTTTTCCGGATTTTTTGATGAAATAAAGAAATCCTCCTGTGTGCTGGTTATTGACAGGGGAGGATATGTTCTGCCTCGGCAATGTATTTATTTTGGCGGCGGACAGTACCTATGCATAGAGTACTGCAGCACGGATCAGGATCGGATCAGTATGTGCGGGATGGAGGAGGAAGAATTTTTTCTTCAGTTAACAGAGCTGAACCAGCTTCCGGAACCTCGCCTGACACAAGAAACCGGCTCGTATAATTTTACGGAATACTGGGAATCTCACCTTCAGGAGGAGCTGAGGGAAATATCATCCCAGGGTGAGGGGCAGGAGAGAGAGGAATATCCGGAATGGAGCCAGGTACACAGTGTTTTTACCCTGCGGGATAAAGAGACCGGAAGGATTCTTGCCAGGATGATTCTGGCAGAGTTGCCTCTGGAATATTGCATGATTTTGAAAAAGCCTGGCGAGCCGGCTGTCAGGGAGCCATATATACGAGAAAAGGCCTGGGAGATTTTAAAAGCTTGGTGGAGGAATGAAGGATGATATTGGTAGATATTTATGTGCCCGGGGCAAATCAGACCTATGATTTTAACCTGGATGAGAATGTGAAGATCGAACTGCTTCTGGAAGAAATCAGCGGGATGATCTGCCAGAAGGAGCATTGTACTTTAAGCGGAAGTATAAAAGAGATGCTTTTAGTAAGCCAGAATCAGAAAAAGGTTCTGAACTCTGACCTGACCCTGTCTCACTATAAGATTGTCCAGGGAGACCGGCTGATGCTGGTGTAGACAGATGGAAAATAAGGAAATGACAGTGATGCAGGTGATCGGACATTGTGTAAAAAGGCAGCCTGGCCTGACAGGACAGGCTGTTTGTCTGGGAAAACAGGTCATTCAGCCATCTAAACAGGTTATTGGTCAGAAAATGTACCAAAGTGCCGGAATATGTGGTAGACTTTGGATATCAGAAAGGAGAAGACGATGTTTACGGTAGCCATACGAGCATTGGCAGAGTCCTCCCAGGAGCTGCAGCAGATGGTTCGGAAGCTGAACCGACAGGCAGAGGAAGTAGAAGGCATTGTCTCCTCGATTCGGCGGATGTCGGCTTATGATGATGTGAGACGTACCTTGCGGCGCCAATTGGAGGATCTGGATACAGAGAGACATAGTATGATGGAAATGATGGCGGCTTTGAACCAGATCCAGTTGATGTACCATCAAAGTGAACGTAATATCACGGATTATGGAGATCAGGTCCGCACAGTCAATTATTATCGGAACATGGATGTGGTCAGTCTGGGAGATATACGGGACAGCATCCAGGAATATCAAATCAGATAGGAGGAGAGAGATGGCGGATATTATTGAGATCAATATCGGCACTCTGGCAAATGACATTGGGGAGATGCAGACAGAGGTGAAGATGCTCCGCGAAGAAATGCAGAGGGCATTTGACTCCATCACAGAGCTGGATGCCATGTGGAACGGACCGGCTAATGATACTTTTAACCAGGCATTTCGGTCAGATCACGAGGCCATGGAAGGAATGTGCAAGACCATTGACAGCCTGATCCAGTACATGGAAAATGCCAGAGATGAATACCGGAAATGCGAAGCATCGGTTTCGTCAGAGATTGATTCCATACGAATATAAGGAGGTGACCAGACAAAAATGGCAATCATTGGAGCTGTAGAGCTTTTGGTGACACCGGATGTGCTGAACCAGAAGGCAGTAGAGGTAGAGAAGAACATAAGCAATATGCGTCAGCGGTTTGACACCATGAAGACCCTGGTGGAAAAGAGCAAGGGGTATTGGATAGGAGAAGCCGGGGATATGCACCGGCAGAATTATTCGGAGCAGCAGGACAATATTGATCAGGTCTTAAACCGTCTGTCAGAGCATCCGATTGATTTACGGAGTATTGCACAGACATATTCGGCTACAGAGCTGAAGGTAGAGAACATCATCCAGTCACTTCCCGGGGATGTGCTGTAGGTGTGGAAAGAGGAGGTGAAGGGCCATGGCGCGGAGTTTACGCAGTATTGAGATGGATTTTGGCAAAGCAAAAAGGCAGGCCAGAGAATTAGACGAGGTAGCCGGCAATCTGGAAAAGCTGTCAGGAACACAGCTTGAGGAGACTTTGAATCAACTGGGTACTAACTGGACCGGAGATAATTCCCTGAAATATATTGGAAAAGGGAAGGTTCTGCAGGGAAATATCGACAAGACGGCGCAGGCAATCCGTCAGGTGGCGCAGGCGATTCGGGATATTGCTGAGGCTATTTATGAGGCTGAGATGGAGGCATGGGAGCGTGCCCATAATCGAGATTAAATAACCATTTTTAAAGATTGTAATAAAAATTACATATATCACAACATTATTCAAGGAGGAAAATCATAATGGCATTGATCAGAGTAACAGCATCGCAGGTGAGAAACAGCGCAGAATCATTGAGGGGGCTTAACCAGCAGTTTAACAGCCAGGTGCAAAACCTGCAGGCAGCGGAGGAAAGCTTAAATGGAATGTGGGACGGCCAGGCAAATGATGCATTTCATGCTGCGTTTCTCAGTGATAAAGAGTATATGACACAGTTTTATAATCTGATTAATAAGTACTGTGAGGCTTTAGACAGCATTGCTACAGAGTACGAGAATGCGGAGAATATTAATCTGGATACAGCAACTAGAAGGAGCTTCTAAGGGCTTTGACGGTTAGGCGCTTATGGACGATTTCTTGCGCCAGATGGTAATCTTCAAAATAAAAAAGTAAAAAACAATCAATAAAAAATAAACAGCGAAAAGGAGAAATTATTATGGAAGGCAGCTTATTAGTAACCCCTGAGAAATTGATCGAGACTTCATCCGAGTTCAGCACTTGTATGTCACAGGTACAGAATCTGACGTCCAGCATGATGGAGCAGGTTCGCAGCATGTCAAGCTTTTGGGAAGGCGAAGCGGCTACGGCATATCTGAATAAGTTTAATGAGCTGGAGGATGATATCCAGAGAGTTCATACCATGATTAACGAGCATGTAACGGATCTGAATGAGATGGCAGCAATTTATCAGAAGGCAGAGGCCAAGAGCCAGGAGATCAGCGGGGCTTTGTCCGGGAATGTGCTGTAAAGAATAATCAGATCAGATTAAAGAAAGTCCGTTGGAAAATATTAATTAACTGCGAAAATGCCAGATATTTTAGGAAAGGTACAATCAAAGAAAATATCTGGCATTTGTTTTACAAAGCTGGAAGCTCTTTTTGTTTATGCTGTTAACCGCTTCAACCATAGAGGGCATGACTTGCTCATAACAGTTTTGCCTGTGTAATTTAAATTTATTTTAAATCATTACAGTGTATTGGATGATATATAGAAGGGGAGTATAATGGAAATATTGAAAGTGCAACTTGATAAGGTGAAGACAGCTGGGAATGAATTGTTTGGATACAGAGATAAAATTTCAGTTTGTCAAAGCAACATCGAGACAATTTATAAAAATTTAAGGAGCAAAATTGTCTGTGAGGAACAGATTGGAAAACGTCTCAGAGAGCTTTCCACAGCGATGGAAAAGAGTTATGAAGATATGGAAACAATGGGGGAAAAATTAGATACTATTTGTTATTTATATGACAAGACAGAGAAAGGGATAGCAGGGAGCTGTACTGAAACAGTATCGTATGGGAATACGAAGATTTTCGATCAGAATGGAAGTTATGGAGGAGATCAGTTTGCACCAGCGGCATTGGCTGAAGATAAAGAAAGTGACGAATGGAAGGATTTAGTAGCAATTATCCAAAATACATATCCCAACATAAAAGATCCAGAGGAAACAGAGGCTCTTATGCAAAAGTTAAAAAGCGAAGGCTGTGGTTATGTAGCAATGGTTAATATGATTTTTATTGAATATGAGGGAAGGGAAAAGGAGTTTGAGGAAGATTTTGGATTTCCTATGTATAAAAATGGAGAATTGAACTATAACGAATTACTTGTTGACATATATTGTAGGACGGATAATCATAATAAGAATTGGCTAGGAAAAGATAAATATTATAAAAACGAAGATTATACTTATGGGACTGATGAGGGGGATGGATTCTTCTATTGGTTGAATTTTAAAAACAGACGTAAATTGGACGAAACGGGAAACGGCCAGGATTGTGAAACCATGGCCTATAGGATGAATTTATATATGAAAGAAAAAGGGGTGGATAGAAAGGTCAAGGTTGAAAACGTGGAACTTTCTCCTGACCATCTTCAATATACGCAGCTAACAGATGGAAAATATGTTGTAGTGTCAGCAAAGAATTTTGAATTATTTAATTCAGATAATTCTTCAGCTACTGGTGGGGAGCGTGTGGGTACAGAAATGAGACATGTTATGATAGTAACAGGTGTAACATCTGACGGACGTTATATTGTATCAACAAATGGAGGAAAGTTTTACCTTGATCCAAAGGAATGTGAAAGCATGGAGTTTTATGCGTATTCTTAATGATAATGGAAATTAGAAAAGAGGTTTGGTGCAGTCTCTTTTGAAAAGATAAAGTATGAGGTTTACTGAGAAGACATTAAGTAGACAAATTAAGCAGGGAGGAGGGTCAAATCATGGCATTCAAATATCAATTAAATTTATCAGAATTGGGCTGTCTGGTTAGGATGGTTAGTATGGATGCCGGACAAGAATTTCGGAAAGAGGTATTATGGATTTTGGAACAGGCAGTATTTCAGGAAGTCAGTTATCAGATTTGCAGAAGGAGGCATTAAAATATGAAAATACGGTGAGAAATGGCGGGGGAGAGATGGCCTTTATGGCAGTTACTAATTGCTATGGGACATCGTATGGAGCGAAATTATTTAAGAGTGCTTCAGATAGTATTGTAAATGAGGTTAGAAATGCCATCAATAGTGCTTGGGATAATACGATACATCGTTCATTGGAAAACATATGGGGTTCTATTTGTGAATTACTGCATATTGATTATGCTGAGATAGATCCAAATGGACCTGTAGCCAAATTTTTAAATTATATAGATAGTAGATTAAAGAAAAACGAAATTTTATCTGCAATTACAGGCGTGTTTGAGTGGCCATGTGATGTAATAGAGTTTGCTGCAGAACTTTTAACAGAAGGTAAAAGTACTGAAAATCTTTTAAAATTTCTTGAGCTATTGATGCCAGTTCCTATTTTGTGGGATATTGTGCCGCAGGGTTCTTCTGGGGCAACTAGCCAAGGAGGTAAATATAGAATCGAAACTGGATATTGAATGGGATGTGGTGTTTTCAATGGCTGTGAGTTTCGAGGGTACGACAGGAAAGAATGGAGATGATACGAATCCTGGAATTAATAGCATTTTACATATTTATCTTTATCCTTCTAGCTGCATTTGGGGTGTTCCCTTTTGCAAAGACAAATTTAGCACGTCGTTCTTTTATGGCAGTTTTGTCCCTGATTGATATTGCGGTACTGCTGGCTGTGATATCAGTAAATTTTAACGAACTGGTTCTTGCCTGCATTTTGGTGCCGTTGGTGGTTTTATTCAGCTCCCTGTATGAAGTTTATCAGGAAAAGAGACATTGTGAGCGACAGGTGCATTTCCAGATTCCGGCAGGTACCTATCAGGTGGATTGTCATCTCACCCCTGGAATTTTGAAGGGAGTGAGGATGAAAAGTACCACGGGAATTGTGTGGGATGGAAAGTTGATTATTATGCCTCAACCATTTGGGTGCGATGGCGAGGGGCTGGATGTGGTGTGCAGGCAGTCGGAAGATGATTCGGGAAAATATTTTTGCAGTGAGTATATTTTACAGGGAAGAAAAAAGCCAATAGGTAAATTTTGGCTGTCAGCCGGCGTACTGGTGTTTTTATTGGGATTCCCGGCGTGTTTTTATCTTGGCAAAGGCGAGCCGGAAGGGTTTTGGATGACTTTGGGCAGCAGGATGCTGACGAGCCTGGTATTTGGATTTGCAAGCCTGACTCTTTATGGAAAGGCAGAAAATCGAGTAGTTTTTTTGATGAAGCTTTTATTTGGGGGATTTTATGTTCTTGGTGTTGCGGGGGTGTTTTTGTCAATGGCAGGATTCTAATGTATCGGTCCCATAAAAGAGTATACTTATTTGCCAAAGGATTGGAAAGTGTCCTGAAATAATGGAAATATGTTAGCAAATCATTTGGCTCATGGGGTATCAATATGCATTAGTCTGTAATTAAGTATCATGAAGGAGGGAGGAAATGTTTTGGAGGAATTTAGAATTAAATCAGGAAGGGTGAGAGGATGCCAGCACGCTATGGGGCGTTATGCAAAAACGATGCGGAACCAGGCAAATGACCTGGATCGTATTCGGAACGCTTTGCGTGGGAAAATCAGTTCTGCAGAACAGATTGGGGAACGCATCCGGACGATTTCAACCATTATGGAGGAACAGGCAGTTCATTTTGACACTATGGGGGAAAAAGCAGATGTGATTGCCGGGTTGTATGAGCAGGCGGAGAAGAATATTCTGGGAGAGAAGGAAGAATCTCCCTGGGATTTGTGGAGTCTGTTTAGTGATTTGGTGGGAGAGGTAGGTTTTGCAGGATCCGTTTTTTCATTTGTAACTTCGCTTCCAGAATGGTTTGATAAAGACAATTGGGATGATCCGATACAGTGGGGTTTGGATACGGCAGGTTCTGTGGTTGATTTTGTTAGTTCTGTGATTGATATGGATGACTGGAAATCGATTGATGACTGGTTTGGGGCAGGCAAGTATTGGGATTGGGATGGATTGGGCGATTTTGCAGATGATTTATCAGATCTTGGTACGTGGAACAGCTTTAAAAAGAAGTTTAATACCAGTTTTCAGCATGAAATGGAAGATTCTATAAGCTTTGTAAGTGATTCTGGATGGTCAAAGGCTTTGGGGATTATCGGGTCAGTCATTACAGTAGGAACTATAGCATATGACAATTACAAGGAATGGGACTCTGGGGAAATCACTGTAGAGAGGGCCGTTGCAGAAACAATCAATGAGGTTGCTGTTGATTGGGTAATTGGAATTGGTATGACGGCTTTGGCTACAGCAGTGCTTCCTGTAGGCGCACCTGCCGTAGCAGTGGGGGCAGTGGCAGCAGGGGTAACATGGCTGGCAGATTGTGTTTGTGAAGGCATTACCGGAAAGGGTCTAACAGAAACCATTTCGGATGCAGCGCTGGATGTGAAAACAATAAAATGGGATATAGGTACAGAGGCTGTCAGTGTTATAGGGGACGGCTTATCAGAGACCGTAGGCACCATATCGGACTGGTGGGTAAGCTTGTGGTGACAGAGATGCCATACCTCTTAGAGTGTGGGGGCTAATGCAGGAATGCTCGAATCGGTATAAAAAATAGAATACTACATAATTAAAAAGGAGATTAAAAAATGAATATTAAGGAATTATTGCCAATCGGTTCTGTAGTGCTTTTGAAGGGTGGAAAAAAAAGGCTGATGGTTTTCGGCGTGAAGCAGAAAAAGGGGGATACAGGGGAAGAATTTGATTATATCGGTGTGATTTACCCAGAGGGAAATGTGGGGAATCAGGGACAGTTTTTATTCAATCACAAGGATATTGCCCAGGTGTATTTCAAGGGATTTGAAGACAGCGAGAGGGAGGA
This sequence comes from bacterium D16-56, assembly GCA_003611875.1. Lineage (GTDB taxonomy): Bacteria > Bacillota > Clostridia > Lachnospirales > Lachnospiraceae > Brotaphodocola. The sequence continues at coordinate 57,294 of RAYY01000027.1, forward strand.
ATTTTTGACAAAACTGGATGCGTATTATGCCAGGAAAAATGAGAATTAAATGTCAGCATAAATTTTGGAAAGCAGCTCTGAAGCATATGTTGCGCTTTTGAGCTGCTTTTTAAAATTTTGTGTCATCTTATCGTAGATTAGCATTTTCCAGCAGAGGGACAGCGGCCATTTTATGGCTGCTTTTTCCTATTATAGCAAAGGCAGGTTAGAACCCATAAAGAAAAATTGTATTGGCTGTCTTTTTATGATAAAATAGAGTTGTACTCACAGGTGATGCATGAAACTTTGAGAAAGGAATGCGGATATGGGAAAATACTTGAATAGCAGAGTACCGTTTGAAGCATACAAAGAAATTGCCAGAACGCGGTTTTTTGTGGATAAATCATTGCTCCTTGAAGATATCTTAAGTGCGGTGGAAATAGACGGCCAGAAATATTTATGTATCACAAGACCTCGAAGGTTTGGAAAAAGTGTTATGGCAAATATGGTTGCTGCATTTTTTGGAAAGGCTGTTGATGCGGGAGAATTATTTGAAAGGCTGGCGGTTGCCAGGAATGAAAGCTATAAGGCCCATTTGAATCAACATAATGTTGTTTACATTGATTTCAGCGAAGTTCCAAGGGATTGTACAAATTACGGACAGTATATTGCCCGCATACAGGACGGGGTCAACAAGGACCTTGCCAGAGTGTATGTTGATCTGTCAATTGACACAACAAGAGCAACCTGGGATATTATGTCAGATATTTTTCAGGAAAAAGGTGAGAAATTTGTTTTTGTAATGGATGAGTGGGATGCAATGTTTCATATGTCATTCATTACTCAGGAGGATAAAGAGGCATATTTATTGTTTTTGAAATCATTATTAAAAGGAAAAGTCTATGTGGAGCTGGCTTATATGACAGGAGTTTTGCCAATTGCTAAATACTCCGGCGGTTCAGAGCTGAATATGTTTTTAGAATATGATATGGCGACCAAAAAGAAATTCAGTGAATATTTTGGATTCTTAGATTCCGAGGTTGATAAATTGTTTGAAATATATCAAAAAGAAACGGATGAACCTGCAATCACCAGAGAAGAACTGAGAATCTGGTATGATGGTTATTGTACGGCAAAAGGGAAACGGATTTATAACCCTCGGTCAGTTGTATGCGCTTTGACGGACAATGAATTGTCTAATTATTGGACCAGCTCAGGACCCTATGATGAAATCTTTTACTATATTCGTAATAATATCCGGGATGTAAGGGATGATATTGTCCTGATGGTGTCAGGAGAACCGGTTTCGATTGCCCTTCAGGGGTATGCCGTCACAGGAACGGAGCTTAAAACAAAAAATCAGATTTATTCAGCCATGGTGGTGTACGGACTTTTAACCTATGAGAATAAGACGGTTTCTGTTCCCAATAAAGAGCTGATGGATAAGTTTAATGAGCTTCTTTTAAATAATGACAGTCTGGGATATGTTTACAGCCTGGCTAGAGAATCGGAACGGATGCTGGCGGCTACGCTGGCAGGGGATACAGATACCATGGCAGATATCCTTGAGTTTGCTCACAATACAGAGTCGCCAATCTTCTCTTATAATAGTGAGATTGAATTGGCTGCTGTAATTAATCTTGTATATCTTGCAGCACGGGACAGATATCGTGTGGAGCGGGAGGATAAGGCAGGAAAAGGGTATGTAGATTTCATCTTTTATCCAGAGATAAAGGGTGGAGTTGCTATGATTTTAGAGTTGAAAGCAGGAGGTACACCTAAAAAAGCAATTCAGCAGATAAGGGATAAGAATTATGTGCTGCGGCTGAGAGGAAAGCTGGGGGAGGAACCTAAATATACAGGGAAGGTTCTGGCAGTCGGGATCAGCTATAACAAAAAGACGAAGAAACATTCTTGTAAGGTGGAGGTGCTGTAGAGGATTTAGGGTATTCTTAAGTAGAATAAAAGCCATATAATTGTTGGCATAGCAGAAGCATAAAAATAAAATTTGTATTGTTGTCTCAATAAACAAGGGAAAAAGATAAGGGTCTGTCGCAAAATGCAGCTTATATACAATATATGGATGAAACTTCTCTGGTTTCAGCATGGTATCTTGTATATAGCGGCTATTTTGCGACAGACCTTTTACAATTTTAGTTATGTTCTTTTTTGCTCTTTTTGATGGTGTTTAAAATATAAGTACTCAGCAAAAATCCTCCTGCTGCAAAGACTGCCATGATGATGTAAACGATACGGTAACCGGTCAGACCGTCAAATTTATCTAGGATTCCGCCATATACGGCATACATAAATGCACCGGGCAGATATCCGATAAAGGAACCCATTGACATGGCAGAACCTGTGATCTCACGGGGCACATGAACTTCATCCATAGGAGCAAAGAAAATGGCACGCATACTGTAAACACAGGCGCTGATGGTCAGGGTAATAAACATTCCCAAAAAGATTCCCATGGTTTGGTGAGGTAATATGGAAAAAATGACTAAGATTGCTCCAACGATCACAAATGCGATTTGTAGGTACCGGGTGGCGGAATGGAGGACTTTATCGGTAATAAAACCGCCAACGGGTCCGCCTAGCATTTTCAGTCCATACTGGTTGATGATTCCATAAACGCCTACCAGGGCGGCGGGAAGGGCATAGGCTTCTTCCAGGAATGGAATAAAATAAGTAAGTCCGCAGTAAACGCTGTATACAAAAAACACATTGAAAGATACCAACCAGATGTTTTTGTTTTTCAGGGCACGAACCACACCTTCCCAGGCACGTTTGTTTGCATTAGTATCTTTTGTTACCGTATGGTCAGCCTGTGTAGCAGGAGCATTGTCTGGTTCCAGCAGAAAATACATGATGACGCCGATCACACCGGGAACAATGGAGTAGAATAGGATCGCCATTTTAAGGCCGGTTGCCGTGCTTCCCAGTGCGGAGAAGATTTCAAGAGCACCAAAAGCGATAATGGTGTCCATCAATCCTCTTCCGGCTTCCATGATGCCGAACATGCGTCCCTGTTCGTCTTCATTACCCAGGAGACGGACTGTCTTAAGCATGGTAGGCCAGTACAGCATATCGGCACAAATAGCTAAAAGACAGTAAATCAGAAGGAATACAGGGTAGGACGGAAACGTGGAAAGGCAAATCCCACATGCACAGATACTAATCAGGGACAGAGGAATCATAATTTTTTTGAGACCCGGTCTGTCAGATAAATGGAAGCCAAAAAACCAAAGGTGGAGATCAGGCCGGCAATGCTCATGGCAGTTCCGATCTGTGTATGGGACAGTCCCATAAATTCCTGCATTGGCACATAAAAAGCATCTTTTAAAAAGCCCAGCTTGTAGATGGTGCCGGCTCCCAGCATCAGGATCCCGAAGGAGATCCATTTTTTATCGACAGTTCCTTTTCGTTGTTCAGACATAATGGCTTACCTCGTTCTCTTGGATTTTAATGAAATGGATTTGACAACTCTAAGTATAGTTGTGTTTTTGTGTAATGTCAAGTAGAAATGTGCAAAAAGTTGTAAAAATATGCAAAAATAGCGAAAAGAAAAAGATGTATATAAGGAAAGAGTTGTATTTGTGTGTAAAAAAAGAAATAGCATATTGCAATTTATGTAAAAATGTGGTATTATTACAACTGAAAAATGGATTTGACAAGACAGAAGGGAAGAAGATAAATGTTAACAGAACAAAGATATGAAGAAATTTATAATCTGCTGGAGCGGGAAGGCAGCGTGAGGACCATTGTGCTTTGTGATGCTTTACAAACCTCCAGAGAGACCATAAGAAGAGATCTGGAAAATATGGAAGCAAAGGGAATGTTAAGGCGGATCCGGGGTGGAGCCATGAAGCTGGAAGGATCCCAGGATAAAAATTCAACTTACACTTCCTTCAGCAAAAGACGAGAAGAAAATTTTTCCAGTAAAGAAAGCATTGCCCTGGAGGCGGTGAATTATATCCGGGAAGGGCAGGCGGTTGCTTTGGATTCAGGAACCACCTCTCTCTCCTTGGCAAGGGCGATTAAAGCCAGATTTCGTTCTTTAACGGTCGTCACCAATTCCTTTGCCGTGGCGCAGGAGCTGGCAGGTGCCGAGGGTATCACCTTGGTTTTGACAGGAGGAGTCTACCGGGCGGATGAGGAGGCATTTGTATCAGATGTTGCAACACTTATTTTCTCCAAGATTAATGTGGACATATTTTTCCTCACTACCTGCGGCATATCGGTGGAACGGGGGATCACATATCAGAGGATGGATGAGATTTCTGTCCAGAATAAGATGATGGAGGCAGCAGACCGCACGATTGTATTGGCAGACAGTACCAAGATAGGGAATAATTCCTTGGTGAAGATGTGCGGGATTGAAAAAATTTCCATGGTGATCACAGATTCAGATGTTTCCGATAAACAGATGGAAGCGTTTCAGAACGCAGGAGTAAGCATGATTATCTCAAAAGAAAGGAATGGAGCATCATGACTTTATCATAAAACCAGAAAATCAGACGGCCAAGTGTATTGTTGATTTCCGTGGATGCATTAAAACCGGAATTTGTCTTTGAACAGGAGCGTTTGGGAATCCGGCTCCCTAATATTACCCGCTATTTTTTGGAAAACGGTCTTACGGCCAGAGCGGGGAGCAAAAGTGTATTCCCTACCTTTACTTATCCATGCCATCAGAGTATGATCACAGGAACCAATCCGGCGGTACATGGGATCGTCAATAACGGGATTTTTGATCCGGTAGGGGAACATAAAGGGGCCTGGCACTGGTTTGCCAATAACAAGGTAAAGACATTGTGGGAAGCGGCAAAGGATGGGGGATATTGTTCGGCCAGTGTAGCATTTCCTACTTCTGTGGCAGCAAAAGGAGATTATATTGCACCGGAATTTTGGTGGGATGGAAGCAAGCTGGACAGCAGACTCATCGATGCAGTGGCAAAGCCCCAGGGATTGATTGAGGAGATGGAGAAAGATATCGGCACTTATGCAGGCGGCTTGGATCTCTCGGATGAAGGGGATGCCCAGAGGGGAAAAGCGGCAATGTGGATGCTGAGACAGAAGCTTGCGCCTCAGATTGCGGAGAAACCGTTTTTTATGTCTGCGTATTTTGCCAGCTTTGATGAAAGTGCTCATCAAAACGGCGTTTACAGCAAACAAGCAGCTGAAAGTCTTGAAAAGATTGATCGTATGTTAGGAGAGCTGATACAGGAAGCAGAACGGATTACCGGCGGTGATCTGGTGGTCTGTGTTGTGTCTGATCATGGGACACTGGACAATACCCATAATATTTCTCCCAACATTCTTTTGAAAAAAGCAGGTTTGATCCAAACCGATGAAAATGGAAATGTGATAAGCTGGAGGGCTTTCAGCCAGAGAGCCGGCGGGACGGCAGAGATTCGTTTAGCAGACCCGAAAGATTTTGAGGCGGCTGCGATCTTAAAGGATATTGTGGAACGTCTGAAGGCAGACCCGGAAAGCGGGATTATGGAAGTTATGGATTCAGAGGGCGCGAAGAAAAGAGGGGGATTTCCAGAAGCGGCTTATGTGCTTATATCAGACAAGGGTTATGAGATACGCGATGACGTGGATGGAGAATACTGCCGCACCCGTTTGACGCAAAAGGCCCAGCATGGCTACAATGAGGAATTTCCGGAGATGAGGGCTTCCTTTATGCTGACCGGAAAAGGGATTGTGCCAGGCAGCCTGGAACAGGTTTGCTTGATTGACGTGGCGCCTACGCTGGCTGATATTATGGGGGTGGAATTACCGGAGGCAGAAGGAAGAAACGTACTGAAATAGGGAAGGGCTCATGGAAAAAGCAGAGTATTTGTTTGAATCGTTGGCAAATCTTCTTTGGGGCGACTGGCTTTTATCAGCTCTTTTGGGATTGGGTGTTTTTTATACCTTGCTGACGGGAGGTATCCAGATTAAGTTTGTCCGACTTCTTGGGAAAGGACTTTTTCGGCCTTTTGGAGGGAAGAAGGAGATACAGGACAAGAGCAAATGTTCTTCCTATCAGGCACTCTGTGCAGCTGTTGCAAGCTGTGTGGGAAGTGGTAATATTGTGGGGGTATCAACGGCTATCTTGTCGGGAGGACCTGGTGCCTTATTCTGGATGTGGGGAGCCGCCTTTTTAGGGATGGCTACGAAATTTGGCGAGATTGTGATGGGCATCCAATACCATGGTTAAGATGACAAAGGCAATATTGCCGGCGGTCCAATGTATTACATAGAATACGGCATGGGATGGAAGCGGGCAGGGGTTTTTGTGGCAGTGATGCTATTTGTTCAAAATGCCGGGGGTACGCTGATTCAGTCCAATACAATTTCCAATGTGGTTAAAGAGGCATTTCAGGCGCCTTTTATTCTGACAGGGTTTGTAATGGCAGTGGTGATGAGTCTGATTATCCGGGGAGGATTTAAGGGGCTGGTCAAGGTGGCACAGCGGGTGGTTCCTGTGATGGCAGGGCTTTATGTGGTGGGCGGTGTGGTGATTCTCGCATTGAATGCAGGGCAGATTCCGTCTATGGCAGCTTCTATACTAAAGGGGGCATTTTCCCTGCGTGCAGGCGCTGGGGCTATGGCAGGAATTACTATGAAAGAGGCTTTGCGGTTTGGTGTGGCCAGAGGTCTGTATTCTAATGAGGCAGGAGAGGGCTCGGCAGCGGTTCTCCATTCTTCTGCGGAGGTGGATCATCCGGTACGGCAGGGGTTGTACGGAGTTATCGAGGTGTTTATTGATACCATGCTGATCAGCAGCACCACTGGCTTTGCGATCTTGATCACTGGTGCAAACGGGTTCCATGAGAATGCATCTACCCTGGCAGCAGCGGCATTTAAGCATGTGCTTCCGGGAATGCAGTATGTGATTTATATCAGCCTGATCTTGTTTGCCAGTACTTCCCTGATGAGCCAGTGGTACTTTGGCCATGTGAGTCTGACTTATCTGAAAAACCGGGGTTGGCTGCAGCTTACCGGTTTCTGTTTCCGGTGATTATCCTTTTGGGAAGTTTAGGAAGCATTGATATGGTCTGGTATATCCAGGATTGTGCCCTTGGGCTGCTGATTCTGCCCAATATGGTGGCGCTTTTCTTCCTGGGACCTCAGGTGAGGAGAGCAGTGAAAGAGTTTATGAACCCAGCAAATGGATATTTGAACGCAAAAAAGGAGAATACATAGATGAGAGAGGATCTTCAGAAATTTATTGATACAATTCCGGCTGTAAAGGATGCGTCTCGGCTGAAAGAGACGTTTTGGATTAATGACAGAATGATTTCCCAGGCAGAAGAAAGGATCACCATGCTCCATCCGGATCAGATTGCGGATGCGAGGAACAGGCTGGAAAGATTTGCCCCTTATTTGGAAGAAGTTTTCCCGGAACTGAGAGAAACCAAAGGAATAATCGAGTCGGAGCTGCGGGACATTCCAGGGATGAAGGATTTTTTAAACACAGCTTATGGGGCAGAGATCGAGGGACGGCTGATGCTGAAAATGGACAGCCATCTGCCCATTTCCGGTTCCGTAAAAGCCAGAGGAGGCATTTATGAAGTATTAAAGCATGGGGAAGATCTGGCTTTAGAGGCAGGGCTGTTGAAGGAAACGGACAATTATCGAATGCTGGCAGAGCCAAAATTTCGAGAATTTTTCGGAAATTATACGGTGCAGGTGGGGAGCACAGGGAATCTTGGCATGAGCATTGGAATTATGAGTGCAAAGCTGGGATTTCATGTGATTGTCCACATGTCTGCAGATGCAAAACAGTGGAAGAAGGATCTGCTGAGAGGACGTGGGGTGGAAGTGATTGAATATGCGGATGATTACTGTGCAGCCGTGGAACAGGGACGGAAAAATTCGGATGCCGATGAGATGAGCTATTTTGTTGATGATGAAAATTCACGAAATCTGTTTTTGGGATACAGTGTTGCCGGAGAAAGGCTGAAAAAGCAGCTTGACCAGCAGAACATCCCCGTGGATAGTGATCACCCGCTGTTTGTCTATATTCCGTGTGGGATCGGAGGCGCTCCGGGTGGAGTGACCTATGGCCTGAAACAGATCTATGGTGATCATGTACACTGCTTTTTTACAGAACCAGTTCATGCCTGCTGTATGCTGTTGGGGATGGCTACCGGACTGCAGGATCAGGTGAGCGTAAAAGACTTTGGCATTGACGGACGGACGGATGCTGATGGGCTGGCTGTGGGACGCCCGTCAGCGTTTGTGGGAAAGGTTGTGGAGCCTGTGCTTTCTGGTATAGCCACCATAGAGGATAAAAAGCTATATGATTTAATGAGAGGCTTGCTTGACCGTGAGGATATTTTTATTGAGCCAAGTGCCTGTGCTTCTTTTGGAGCACTGATCCATCCGGCCCACCTAAAGCGCTGCCTGGAAAAAGAAGGGCTTTCGGATAAAATGAAAAATGCCACCCATATTGCATGGGCTACCGGAGGAAATATGGTTCCAGAAGAAACGAGAAGGGCTTATCTGAATATGGGATTAGAATAAGGGGTTTGATTGATGGATTATGAATTGCTGGTTCTGGATATTGACGGGACGGTGACAAACTCAGAAAAAGAGGTGATGTCCAGAACCCGGGATGAAGTGATCCGCATCCAGAAGCAGGGGGTTAAGGTGGTTTTGGCTTCGGGAAGGCCGCCGGAAGGGATTTTGCCGGTAGCCAGGACATTGCAGTTAGATCAATATGACAGCTATTTGCTGGCGTTTAACGGAGGAAAGATCATTTGTTTGCAGACCGAGGAATGTATTTTTGAAAGGCATCTGCCTGCACATATTCCAAAAAGGCTGTGGAAGGATGCGAAGGAACAGGGGATCGGTATGGCTGCCTATGGGAAAGGGGTGATCTTGGCTGGAACCCTGCCTGACCGCTATCTTAAATTAGAGTCCAGTGTAAGCCGGATGCCCATCGAATACCATGGAAATCTGGGAAACGAGAGGGATCTTGTGGTAAATCAATGTATCCTTACAGGGGATCCGGATGTTCTGGACAGAATAGAGCCCACACTTTTTTATCGATATTTCCATGAGGCGGAGATCTTTCATTCCGAGCCCTTTTATTTGGAAGTAAGCCCGAAAAATGTGGATAAAGCCTATGGACTTAAATATCTTCTGCCCGTTCTTGGCATTCCCCGAGAAAAGATGGTATGCTGTGGCGACAGTTATAATGATGTCCGGATGTTACAGTATGCCGGCAAGGGGGTTGCCATGAAAAATGCTCCGGAAAGTGTGAAGGTGGTGGCCGATTTTGTGACCGAAAGGGATAATGACCATGACGGGATCGCGGAAGTGGTGAAACGTTTTTTTTAAAATCGGAAAGCGAATACCTTTTCTGGGGTACTAGTCCATCGTTTTGCAAATAACTACACCAATCGCTTGCCTGTTTTCCCGATTGTGCAGGCCAAAAAGCCTCAGCGCAGCCCCACTACGCCCGCGTTTTTTGACCTGCACACTCGAAAAAACATTCTGCGTGATTGGTCCAGTTATTTTCCGAACGATGTACTAGGTATCTGTCAGGAACAGATTAAAAAATGACTGTGGGCTGACGGAATCGGATGGATAGACCTGCCAGTCTCCGATATATGAGGAGACTGGCAGATTTTTTTACAGGAAATTAGATTTTTCCACAGAATGCTTTAAGCAGCGAACCAGTTGATCTTTTCCTTTTCGGGCAAAATGAAAAACCAGTAAAAGTCCTCCATAGCAGAAGCATAAAAATAAAATTTGTATTGTCGTCTCAAAAAACAGAGGAAGAAAGCCGGAAAATGGATATAGGCTGTCAGTAAAATAAAAGATTCCAATGGAGAGCATCAAAAGCAGGGCAGGCTTGACAATCATTTCCCAGGCGTTCCAGGTAAAGGTGATCAGTTTTTTTAAAGACCGCAGATGCAGAAGGGCCAGCAGAAGCTCGCTGGCCAGCATGCCCCACAGGTAGGCAAGAATACCAAACCAGGGAATGCCAAAAAGAACAAAGCCGATGCGCAGCAAAAGGCAGGCAGTGTTCTGCAAAAAGGTAGTGCGGGTCTGAGCCAGGCCATTAAGGATGCTGCCCATGGTAGTGGCCAGATAGAGAAACGGGCACAGCCAGGCCAGAATACGGATAAAACGTCCGGCATCCGGGTCATGGAAAACACTATAGCCCAGTTCTTCCCCAAATAAGGTGAAAATGCCGATACAGAGAATGCCCATATAAAGGCTGTAGCGCAGGGACAGGGATATGCTGGCAGCAATGCTGCCCTTGCGTCCTTCTGCCTGATCCCTGGCTACGCTGGGGAGCAGCAGAACCGCCAGGGAGTTGGTGATGGCGGAGGGAAAGAGGATAAAGGGGGCTGGAGTTATAATAGGGATAAAGTTAGAAAACTTTGATAAACGCCGATGTTTACGAGGTTTTTTGATTTTATTCCTATTTTTTATGCAGTACGGTTTTGTACCTAATGAGACACGTGAGATGAGCGGTTTTGTAGAGAGAAGGAAGGTGATAAAAAATTTATCAAAACTGCTCTCAATGAAAAGGAATGAATGATGAAATATGTGTATAGTTTGACTTGAAATCAAACTATACTTTTTGATTATCTCTTTAGAAGCTCTTATATGCCGGTATAGCCTGTATTTACAGGCTTTCCGGCACTTTTCATATCGGAAGATGTTCTTAAATATTCTCATATCCCCTCATGTTTCTGCGTTCAAAGGTAGTAGAAAGAGTAGTAAAACCTCTATTTACTACTACGCAATCAGCCTTTCCATTTCCGCTAATGCGCTGTCAGAAGTGGCATGAGCATAATAGTTCAGCGTCATGTTGATGTTGGAATGTCCCATGATATACTGTAATGCTTTCGGGTTCATTCCGGCGTTTGCTAAATTGGTACAGAACGTATGACGTAAGGTATGCGGCGTAGTCACTTTCGGTAGTGCTTCCTCATGGTTCTTGTTGTACTTCTTCACAAGCCCCCGGAACATACTTTCATAGTTTGCCGCCACCTTTGGCAAGCCGTTTCGGTTAAGGAAAAGGAATTTCCCGTAACCGTCGATTACGATAGGCTTTGCCCGTCCTCTGTTTTTCAGCACACGCCCCAACGCTTCATATACGGCTGCGCTCATGCGGATTTGTCTGATACCGCTTTTCGTTTTCGGCGGGTCTACATGATAACCAATCCCCGAAATTTTGGAAAGTTGATGGTCTATGTTGATTAGCCTGTTCTCAAAGTCTATATCGGTTTCAGTCAGCCCGCAAAGTTCAGAAATGCGAAGCCCTGTTCCTAACAGTATGATAATCTCGTCATAATACTTCTGATAGACAACATCATTCTGCACAAAGGACAGGAAAGACGCTTCCTGTGTAGGGGATAATGGCACCTTTGGTTCCGTGGTATCTTCTAACACCGTGTTCAACTGGAAGTCAAACGGATTTTTCCGAATACAATCGTCCTGTATGGCTGTGTAAAAGGCGGCTTTAAGGGAACGCTTGTGGTTGTTGATTACGTTATAAGAGAAGCCTTTTTCTTTCATTCGCAACGCCCATTCTTTCGCGTCGGACAGCTTCACGTTTTCAATGCTGCAAGCTCCAAGACTATCTTCTTCTAAAATCCGCATAAGCTGTTTGCGCCCCTGTTTGGTTCCATGCCGTACATTTGCCCGGTGTCTAATCTGCTTCGCGTAAAGCTGGCAGACAGTCATTTGTTTTCCTATGGGGTCGATACCGTCGTCAAGGTCTTTCTGGATTTCTTTTTCCTTTTCCCTCAATGAAATATCGTCCCGTTTTCCTGCCGGGGTCTTGTCCGTGGGTACTAACTTCCAAGCATAAACAAATTGCGGCTTTCCAAAGGTATCAGTATATTTGTAAGCATATCTTCCGTCTTTTCTCTGGCTTTCTCCTGTCCGTAAGATACGGTTTTTGTTATCTCGTCTTTTTTCCGACATCTTTCGTCATGCTCCTTTCATGACGGAAAAAGCCTTGATATGCCTACATCTATTATAGCATATTCAAGGAAAAATTACATCATATTACGTCCAAAGTATCAATGATTTTTTCAAACTGTTTCCGCTTGATTTGTATTCGGTTGCCGTTCATGATTACCCAACCTGCGGTGGGGTTTTCTTCTGCCAGTTTGCGGAGTTTGTTCTCTCCAATGCGGAAATATTTAGACGCTTCCTCAATCGTCAGCGTGTACTTTTCCCAGATAGGCACATCAGCATTAGTCATAAGTTAAGCCCCCTTTCATGGCTATGCTAAAAAGGTTGGTAGGTAAAAAAGGGCTTTAATCGGACGGCTTTTGGCAAAGCTCCACGGGAATTTCACCCCTGCATGGTTCTCATGCAGCCCTACCCATTGCCTGCGACGCTTCTAACGCTCGGACTGTGGCTGTAAGGGAGTATCATTAGCCTTTCTGTGTGGTCGTCGCCCGCAAGCCGCTGCGCTTGCTTTCCGGCGCGGTGTTAGTCGCTCGTTCCCGGCAAGGGGAGGTCATGGCGCACCCGCCGTATGGCTCGGCACAAAAAGAACGTATCCGATTTGCCCTATGCTGCGCCGCCGTTATCTTGCGCCGCTTTCTTTGTCAAGGTTCAAAACAGGGTGAGCTGTGGCGATCTGCGGAAAGGGGAACGCAAACCGCTATTTGCTCAAACCGTGAATGTAAGGACAGCCCGCATAAGGCGCGAACGCAAACGGTCGCGTATGTCCTCGTCTATGCCCCAATAGGTGTTGCCGCGCTCGTCGCGGAGCTTCCGCATAGACAGGGACGCTATGTAACTGTCGTAATGCTTCACGACAATGTTCATAGCTTCCGGGTCGCCCTTTGTTGCGGCTATGATTACCGGGTAGGGCAACAAGCCGCGTTCGTCGTTATCGGTGTTACCAATCTGTGCAGTCATAGGCGCGTTCCTCCAAATAGCGTTTTAACAGCTCGATAGAGCTTGTCCGGCGGTACTGTACGGTTGTCCTTGATATGTTGCAGAACTTCGCAATTTCCCGTTCGCTCATATCAAAGAAATAGTACAGCAATACCGCTTCGCGTTTTTCTTCCGGCAAACTGTGCAGGGCTTCGGCAAGCAGCTTCGCGGTAATTTCCTTGCCGCCGACAACGAAAGACTGTTCCGCTTCATCATCTGCAAAATACTGGTCGCAAATGTGAAGCTGATTTTCTTCCTGTGGCGACAAATCGGAAAAAGTAACTTCCCGTAATTGCTGCCGCTTTGTGTCCCTGTGGGCGTTCATAGCTTCCCGCTTCAACGCCTGTTTGCAAAAGCCGTTAAAAACGCAACGGATTTGCCATTGGGTACGAATAGGCTCGTTCATGTTCTCACCTCCTTTCGCTGCCGCGAAAGCGGTGAATTTTGGAATGTCCCCTTTCGTAAACCCTCAAAACCGCACACCCCCAAAGTGGACGGAGATTTTGGGGATTTCTTAAAAAAACTTTCGAGAAAATACAAAATGCGCCCGACTGCAAAACGCAATCGGGCGCACATGAAAAATAAACAGCATTATGATGATATGTGTAATCATCTATAAAGCCGGAATATCCCGTGGCGGGGGGCGGGCTTTTTTTGATAAAAAGGTTGTCGGATTATGTCGATACAAAAGCAACACGGCGATACCTCCTTGATACCGCCGTATTCTTAAATAAGGGCGACTTTAACACACCCTCCGTATTCCTATTTTTGAAAAAGAAAACGGCGGCTTTGATTGTTATGTC
>RAYY01000028.1 GCA_003611875.1 bacterium D16-56
AGTGGTTTGTATCTTTCATAAGTGTGAGAACTTAAAGATACCACAAATCCATGCGAAAGGGTTATTTTTTTATTAAAAACTTTCAACTCTCAAGAAATATGATTAGAGGGTACTTTTTGGATATTAATAATTTGTTCAAAGGGTTAAAAAGTAAAATGGCGTCAAACGGTATGATTTTTTTTAATGTTGCAAATTCGGCATACTATAATGTCGAAATCGAAGTTGATATGATAGTGTGCAAAATTGCAGAAAATAATGGGTTTAAGGTTGAAGAAATACGAGAAGCGAGAAGGGTAAAAACTAGTAGCCAACAAAAGGGAATTATTGACGGGCTGCGAGAAAGTGTAATAGTGATAAAGAAATAAAAAGTTTGATGATTTGATGCTTTTCTTGACAAATCCTATCAAATTTTCAGGAGATGCATTCATTGGTGGCAACTATCAAAAGACCTCTATAAACAGCTAATGGAAGTCATGGCTAGGGTTGACGGTCTGGAGTCCGAACAAAAGCAGGATAAAAAAGAGATCAGATGCCTTACCGGTGAAGTCAAAAGCCTGCGAAAAGAAAATGCTGCCCTGCGTGAAGAAGTATTCTCCCTAAAACAGGAAAATGCTGTTCTGACAAAAGATTCATGAAACAGGAGAATGAAAGTCTGCATCTCTGACAGTGCTCAGAGCTATATGCAAGAACTGCCAGGCAGCTTGGGATACGGCCCGGATATTTCAGAAAATTGCGGAGGTTTTATAAGGCAGGTTGAAAGCAGCGAAGGTTTGTGGTATTCTTTAAGGAAAACAGAGGATGCTCAGAGCATACAGGGAAGAATGAGAGGAAGATCATGCCGTTAGAGGAGAATATGGAGTATGCCATCCGGGTGCAGGATGTGACGAAAGTGTACCGGCTGTATGATAAGCCTATTGACCGTTTGAAGGAATCCTTAAGCTTGTCCCACAGGAATTATCACAAGGATTTTTTTGCATTGAACGGGATTTCTTTTAAGGTGAGAAAGGGGGAGACAGTCGGGATCATCGGCACCAATGGATCGGGAAAATCAACCATACTGAAGATTATTACCGGAGTGCTGTCGCCAACCTCCGGGAACGTGCAGGTGGACGGGGTGATTTCTGCCCTGCTGGAGTTAGGTGCAGGGTTTAATATGGATTATACCGGAATTGAGAATATCTATATGAATGGGACTATGATGGGATTTTCCCGTCGGGATATGGAGGAAAAGCTCCGGGATATTCTTGATTTTGCTGATATTGGAGATTTTGTGTATCAGCCGGTGAAGACGTATTCCAGCGGTATGTTTGTACGGCTGGCATTTGCGCTTGCTATTAATGTGGAACCGGAGATTCTGATTGTGGATGAAGCTTTATCTGTGGGGGATGTATTTTTTCAATCAAAATGCTACCGAAGAATGGAGGAGATCCGCCAGAATGGGACTACCATTCTCATGGTTACGCATGATATGGGCAGTGTGATAAAATATTGTGACAGGGTGGTTCTGCTGAATAAGGGGAATTATGTGGCAGAAGGTGCGCCAGGAAAAATGGTAGACTTGTATAAAAAGATTCTGGCTAATCAGATGGATGATCTGGAAGCAGAGCTGGGTGAGATGAACGACTTTTCCGGAGGCATGAACAGCAAAGGATGGCGGAAGGCTTCGGCAGGGAGCGGGGAAGCCATGGAAGACAAAAGGACTGCAGGTGCTGAAAAGGCTTCGGAAGGGAGAGCTTCTTCTGGATTGATGAAGGATCATTTGACGATTAATCCCAATCGTACTGAGTATGGGGACGGCAGGGCGGAAATCTATGATTTGGGAATGTTTGATGAGCGGGGGAATCTGACGAATCTGCTGCTGAAGGGAGAGTATTTTACAATTCGGGAAAGGATTCGGTTTCGGGCAGAGATTCAGGCTCCGATTTTTACGTATACTATTAAGGATAAGAAGGGAGCGGAACTGTCTGGGACCAATACGATGTTTGAGGGGACAGAGATTCATTCTGTGAAGGCAGGGGATGAGTATGAGGTGAATTTCCGGCAGAAAATGACCTTACAGGGAGGAGAGTATTTGCTTTCGATGAGCTGTACAGGATTTGAGCAGGGGGAGCACACCGTTTATCATCGACTTTATGATGTGGCAAATATTACAGTGATTTCTAATAAAAATACCGTGGGAGTGTACGATATGGAATCCCAGGTGGAGGTGCAGTATCATCCGTTGGCAGCTCAGGCTGAATGAATGGCAGTGGATTGAGATTAAATACAGGTGGTGAGATCAGAAATGAAGAAGATTGATGAGGAAATCCAGCTTTTGCTCAGGGAATATGACGGGGATTTAGGGCATGCCCTGGCGGAGAATACTCGTTTGGATTATTTATATGCCATTTCTAAGCAGCGGGAATTGCTGCTGGAATGGTATGATTTTGAGCCGGAGGAGGAGATTCTCCAGATAGGCGCGGACTATGGGGCAATGACCGGGCTTTATCAAAATGCTGTCAGGGCGGTGACAGTGCTGGACCGGGACGAGAAGGCGCTTAGGACAGTACAGCTTCGTTATCCGAATGCGGAGAATATTGTGTATGAGAAAGGCTCTCTGGAGGAATATGGGAAAAGGCTGGCTGGGGAAGGGAAAAAGTTTCAATATGTGATTTTGGCAGGAACCCCGGAAGGAGAATGGGGGGAGCAGCTTACAAGAGCCAAAGCGATGCTTAAAGAAGATGGGGTACTTATTGTGGCGGCGGCCAATGCTTTGGGAATGAAGTATTGGGCGGGGAGCAGGCGGGAGGAGGATGAGCTGTCCAAGAAGCGTCTGATTCGGCTGCTTTGCGGAGATTCTGCCGGGGGCGGTTATCTGCGTTTTTATTATCCTATGCCGGATTTCCGAACTCCGGTGACGATTTATTCTGATGAGTATTTGCCCAGAAAAGGGGATCTGACCAGGGTGACGCCGGCTTATGATTATCCGCCTTACCATATGATGAATATGGGCGAAGGATTCGATGCAGTGTGTGAGGACGGATTGTTTGATTTGTATGCCAATTCTTATCTGGTGTTTTGGAGCAGGGATCCGGAACAATTGGAGAGAAATGAGAAGATTTTTATAAAATATAATAAGACCCGGAGAGAACCCTTTCAGATCAGGACGTGTATCTGCCAGAGAGGCAAGCTGGATCGGGGTGCGAAAGGGGTGTGCTCCAAAGCGGCCGAATTGGATGGGATGGATGGACGGAGGACGGCTGACAGAGAAAACGACGGGATAGGCTGGCAGGCGGCAGCCATCCGGCCCGGTGAGCGTTATGTGGAGAAGGCGGCTCTTTGCCTGGAGGGAATGGGGCACATCTGGTCTTTTCAGGAAAAGTATCAGAGACTGTCAAAGCTTCACCAAACCATCAAAATGGTGGAGCCTGACTGTCAGAAGGATCGGAATGCAGTGCTGTTTCCCTATCTGAAGGGCGCTACCTGGGCAGAGCAGATCGGTCAGGAGATATCAAAGGGAAAGCTTCCGTTGGAGACTTTAAAGGAGGCCATGAAACGGCTGGATGATCGGGATAAAGACAGCAGAAGTGGATTTGTCAGAACCGGGGAGTTTATGGAAATATTCGGGGAAGGTCTGGAGGAACCGGATCTGGCTTTGCTGGAGAAGGATTTGGCCAGCCCGGTTTCCAACATTGATATTCTGCTGGAAAATATTCTGACTACGGATTCCGGGGATTATTGTCTGGACTATGAGTGGGTATTTTTATTTCCGGTGCCGGAGCATTTTGTATGGTATCGGGTGCTTTATTATTTTTATGAGCAGTACGCAAGCCTTATGGGGCAGCTTGAGCTGGAGCAGATTTTGGGCGCTTTTGGAATTACGCCAGAGCAGTCGGATGTGTACAGGAAAATGGAAATCAGCTTTCAGAATTATGTCCATGGGGAGAATCAGAAGCTCTATTTGGGAAACTATATGGTTTATTCTCGCGGAATCATGGAAATCCGGCAGACAGAGAGCGATCTGGCGCGGGCCAGGGAGCGGATCGAGCAGATGAAGATCCATGCCAGGGAAAAGGACGTGGCGATCCGAAAACTGACAGAGGTACAGCGTCTGACCAATAATCATGTGACCAACCTGGAGATTATCATTCAGAATCTGCGCAGGGAGATTGAGGAAATGGGGAAGACCCTTTCGTATCTCAACCGCCATGAGGCCCTTCTTTTCAAGGCAAGGAGAAGGCTGGGGGAGCAGGTGAGCAAAAGGTATCCGCCTGGGTCCCTGGAGAGAAAGAGGTTAAAATACAAGAAGGAATATCTGCTGCATCCGATTCGGTCGGCAAGGCTGTATTCTACTGAGGAAGGAAGAAATCTGCGGGATGGGGATTTTCATATCGGGGATCTTTACCGGCAGCATGGCAGGCTGCATTTTGAGCAGCAAAAGCAGCCGAAGGTATCCATTGTAATTCCGGTATATAACCAGGTAAATTACACGTATGCCTGCCTGGTGTCGATTCTGGAGCATACCCGGGATGTAAGCTACGAGGTATTGATTGCAGACGATGTGTCAACGGACGCGACGGCGCGTCTGGGGGATTTTGCCGAGGGGCTGGTGATCTGCCGGAACAAGGAGAATCAGGGCTTTTTAAGGAATTGTAATCAGGCTGCAGAGAAAGCACGGGGCCAGTATATCATGTTTCTTAATAATGACACCCAGGTGACAGAGGGATGGCTCAGTTCGCTGGTAAGGTTGATTGAGTCGGACGATTCCATCGGGATGGTTGGCTCTAAGCTGGTGTATCCGGACGGGCGGCTGCAGGAGGCAGGCGGCATTATCTGGAGTGATGGGTCCGGATGGAATTACGGACGGTTAGATGATCCGGACAAGCCGGAGTATAATTATGTGAAGGATGTAGATTACATTTCAGGGGCTGCGATTCTTTTGCCTGTGTGGCTGTGGAAGCAGATCGGAGGGTTTGACACCCGTTTTGCACCTGCATACTGCGAGGATTCTGATCTGGCCTTTGAGGTGAGGAAGGCAGGATACCGGGTGGTCTATCAGCCTCTTTCCAAGGTTATTCATTTTGAGGGTGTTTCCAATGGCACGGATGTACAGGGAACAGGGCTGAAGCGGTATCAGGCAGAGAACAGTGAAAAGCTGAAGGAAAAGTGGGCTTCGGAATTTGCCGCACAGTGTGAGAACAACGGGAATCCGGATCCGTTCCGGGCCAGGGAGCGAAGCATGGGGAAAAGGATTATCCTGGTAGTGGATCACTATGTGCCTACTTATGATCGGGATGCAGGCTCTAAGACCACCTTTCAGTATCTGAAGATGTTTTTGAAAAAGGGTTATGTGGTGAAGTTTTTAGGGGATAATTTCCTTCATGAGGAGCCTTATTCTACGGTGCTTCAGCAGATGGGAATTGAAATATTGTATGGGGCGGAGTACCAGGTAAAGATCTGGGACTGGCTGCGGGATCATGGGGATGATATCGCGGTGGCGTATTTAAACCGGCCTCATATTGCTTCTAAATATATTGATTATATTTTAGATAACACGGATATGAAGGTGATCTACTATGGCCATGACCTGCATTTTCTGCGGGAGGGGCGGGAGTATCAGCTTACGGGGGATTTGAAAAAAAGGGAGGAGGCAGAGTACTGGAAGTCGATTGAGCTGTCTTTGATGAGCAAGGCATCCGTGTCCTACTATCCGTCTTATGTGGAGCGGGATGCGATCCGGGCTATGGATCCTACCATTTGTGTGAAGGATATTACGGCTTATGTGTTTGATGCGTTTAAGGAGAATCTGCAGGAGGATTTTGCCAGAAGGCAGGGACTTTTATTCGTAGGAGGATTTGCCCATCCGCCGAATGCGGACGCCGTGCTTTGGTTTGCCGGGGAGATTTATCCGCGGATTCGTCAGAAGCTGGAGGAAGCCGGGCTGGAGGCGCCGGAATTTGTGGTGGTGGGGTCAAAGGTCACAGAGGAAATCCAGGCATTGGAGCAGCCGGGCAATGGCATTATCATTAAGGGCTTTGTGTCTGAGGAGGAGCTGAGCCGCCTGTATGAGGAATGCCGGATCGTGGTGGTTCCCCTTCGGTACGGGGCTGGCGTCAAGGGGAAGGTGGTGGAAGCCATCTATAACGGCGCACCTATTGTGACCACAGCCATTGGAGCTGAGGGGATTCCTATGGTGGAGGATGTGCTGCTGGTGGAGGACGAGCCGGAGGGCTTTGCCGATGCGGTGGCGGGACTTTACCAGGATACGGATGCATGCAGGGAGCTTTGCCGCAGGACTCAGGAGTATATCCGAGGGCATTTCAGTGTGGATGCGGCTTGGAGGGTGATTGCAGAGGATTTTGCATAAACATTACTATTTTATGAAAATAGTGGATTCTTTGGAAAGAAAATGCTATAATCTCCGCAGAAAACCAAAGAAAACCAGGAGGATATATGCAGGCGATTTTACTGGCAGGCGGACTGGGGACGCGGCTTCGGAGTGTGGTCAGCGACCGCCCAAAGCCCATGGCGCTGATTGGGGACAAGCCTTTTATGGAATACGTGGTTCATGAGCTGTCCCGGCATGGGATAACAGATATTATAGTTGCAGTGGGATATAAGGGCACCATGGTGGAGGAGTATTTTGGAGACGGCAGCCGGATGACGTCCCCGGACGGGCAGAGGCTGAAAGTGCGGTATGCCTATGAGAAGGAGCTGTTAGGCACAGCCGGAGCGATCAAAAATGCCGGGCGGCTGGTGACAGAGGACAGCTTTTTTGTGCTGAATGCAGATACCTTTTACCAGATTGATTATGGGCGGCTGGTGCGGCTTCAGAGACAGCAGGGGCTGGATATGGCTCTGGTGCTGCGGCAGGTTCCGGATGTGTCCCGGTATGGAGAGGCTGTACTAAGGGGCGGGTATCTGACAGCCTTTAACGAGAAGACTACAGAAGCCAGGCCGGGAACCATCAACGGAGGGGTATACCGGATGAGCCGGGAGCTTTTGGATGAGATTCCGGAGGGAAAGGTTTCCCTGGAGAATGAGATGATTCCCAGGTGGATGGCAAAGGGCAGACGTCTGGGAGGATTTGTCAATGACGGTTATTTTATTGATATCGGAGTACCGGAGGATTATTTCCGGTTTGCAGAGGATGTAAGGAAGGGGATCGTAGCATGGTAATCAGAGGAAGGGCGCCGCTGCGCATCAGCTTTGGCGGCGGGGGAACGGATGTGGCTCCCTTTTGTGTGGAACAGGGAGGGGCCATTATTGGAAGCACCATCAATAAATATGCCTACTGTTCCATTGTTCCCAGGAGGGACGACCAGATTATTGTTCACTCTCTGGATTTTGATATGACAGTCAAGTATAATGCACGAGAGAATTATGTCTATGACGGCAGGCTGGACCTGGTGACAGCAGCATTAAAGGCCATGAAAATTGACCAGGGCTGTGAGGTGTATTTGCAGTGTGACGCGCCTCCCGGCTCAGGACTTGGGACATCTTCCACCGTGATGGTGGCGCTTTTGATCGCGATGGCACGGTGGAAAGGCGTGGAACTGGATGGTTATGGCCTGGCAGATCTTGCTTATCAGGTGGAGCGGGAGGATTTAAAAATTGACGGCGGATATCAGGATCAATATGCGTCTACCTTTGGCGGGTTTAATTTTATCGAGTTTCACGGCCGCAATAATGTGGTGGTGAATCCTTTGAGAATCAAAAAGGATATTATTCATGAGCTGCAGTACAACCTGCTTTTGTGCTATACAGGCAATATTCATGTGTCAGCCAACATTATCCGGGACCAGGTCAAAAACTATGAGAAAAAGGATGCCTTTGATGCCATGTGTGAGGTGAAGGCATTGGCCTATGCCATGAAGGATGAGCTTTTAAAGGGGAATCTTCACAGCTTTGGACGGCTTTTGGATTATGGATGGCAGAGCAAGAAGCGGATGAGCAGCAAGATCACCAATTCTCAGATCGATGAGCTGTATGAGGAGGCATTGAAGGCAGGAGCTTTTGGCGGCAAGCTGTTAGGGGCAGGGGGAGGCGGGTATCTTCTGGTATATTGTCCCTATAATGTGCGTCATAAGGTGGCGGAGCGGCTGGAGCTGGCAGGCGGACAGCTTGCGGACTGGAATTTTGAGCTGCGGGGCGCCCAGGCATGGATTGCGGATGAGAACCGGTGGGACTATAATATGGTAAAGGTGAAGACTGCCAATGGGGAGTATCGGTTCCCTATATAGAGCACTTTCGGAAATCTGGAGACAAAGAGTTCGGAGGGAGCAGACAAAATGGAACGGGTGATTTTTTTGGACCGGGACGGGACACTGAATGAGGAGGTACATTATCTGCATAAAAAGGAAGACCTGCAACTGATTGACGGAGTGCCGGAGGCTCTTCGCAGATTTCGGGAAAACGGTTATCGCCTTGTGGTGGTGACGAACCAGGCAGGAGTGGCCAGAGGATATTATCAGGAGGAGGATGTAAGGCTTCTTCATGACTATATGAATGAGATTTTGCGGCCCTTGGGAGCAGAGATCGACTGCTTTTTTTACTGTCCCCATCACCCGGAGCATGGTATTGGAAAATATAAGAAAAGCTGTCATTGCCGAAAGCCGGATACGGGAATGCTGGAACAGGCGGAACAGTATTTTCCGGTGGACAAGGCCCATTCCTGGATGATCGGAGATAAGCTGATTGATGTGGAGGCAGGAAGGAGATTCGGCATCCGTACCGTGCTGGTGGGAACCGGATATGGGGCAAAAGCCCGGCAGGAATGGATGAACCGGGGACAGTGGATAGAAGGATATGGGGAAAGGGGGAAGCTTCCTTATGATATTTACGCCAAGACACTTGCTGACGCCGCCTGTGCGATACTTGAAGGTGAAGATGAAGACAGAGGAACAATGGGAGGACAGAGAGCATATGGCTGTTTTGAATGAGAGACAGGAAAAGATTTTTCAGGAGCTGACAGACCGGTATCCGGCGCTGGAGGCGGTTCGTGGAGATATTCTGGAAGCCTACCGTATTTTGGAGGAGTGCTATGAGCGGGGAGGCAGGCTTTTGATTGCCGGAAACGGGGGGAGCTGTGCAGACGCAGAGCATATCGTAGGGGAATTGATGAAAGGCTTTGTAAAGCGCAGGGAGCTGAAAAAGGAGCTTCAGGCTCGGCTAATAGCCGAGGATGGGGAGAATGGCGCAAGGCTGGCTGAGTGTCTGCAGGAAGGTCTGCCTGCTATTGCCTTAAATGGCCATCCGGGGCTTTCCACGGCTTTTGCCAATGACGTGGATGCAGATATGGTGTATGCCCAGCAGATCTGTGGATATGGGGAGGAAGGGGATGTATTTCTGGGAATCTCCACTTCCGGCAATGCCAAGAATATAGATTATGCGGTGACGGTTGCAAAGGCGAAGGGGATGAAGGTCATCGGCCTTACGGGAAAGGATGGAGGAAGCCTGGCCAAACGGGCTCATGTGGCTGTGGTGGCGCCGGAGCAGGAGACCTTTAAGATTCAGGAGCTGCATCTGCCTATTTACCATGGGCTGTGTCTTCTTTTGGAGGAAAAGTTTTTCGGAGAGGAGCAGTCCTGATGCTGACTCATACCTATGCAATCTGTGCTTATAAGGATTCGCCTTACCTGGAAACCTGCATTCGTTCTTTGATAAGGCAGACGATTCCGGCATCCGTGATTTTATGTACCTCCACACCCAGCCCGTACCTTCAAAGGACAGCAAGGAAGTATGGGCTTCCGCTTTTTGTGCGGGATGGTGAGAGCGATATCCAGGATGACTGGAATTTTGCATATGAGAAGGCGGCATCCCGTCTGGTGACGATTGCCCACCAGGATGACATTTATCACAGGGATTATGGGAAATATGTGCAGCAGTGTTGGGGCAAGTATCCGGATACCTTGGTCTTTACCACGGACTGTGCAGTGTGGAAGGAAGGAAGAATCAGCAGAAGGGGTCTTGTGCTGCAGACAAAGCGGCTGCTGCGGGTACCCTTGCGGCTTCGGGGCCTTGCCCATTTAAAGGCAGTGAAGCAGGCTGTGTTTCTGTGGGGGAATCCGGTGATCTGCCCGGCCTGTACCTATGATAAAAAGGCGCTGGGGGTGCCTCTTTATGATTCCTCCTTCAAGTTTGCATTGGATTGGGATACCATGTATCGTCTGGCGGCACAAAAGGGCAGATTTGTATGTGAGGAGAAACCATTGATTTGCTACCGGGTTCATGACCAGGCTGCGACCAAGGCATGTATTCAGGACAGCAGGCGTCCTGAAGAAGAACTGGCCATGTACCGGAAAATATGGCCTGAGCCAATGGCAGGGCTTTTGATGCATTTTTATAAAAAAGCCTATGCCTCTTATGATTAAAACTGTGATTGAAATTGTCTAAACGAAAGGAATGGTGATGAGATATGGAGGAACGGGAAAGCAGCAATTTAAAGGGTTCAGTCATTCTCATTGCCATAGTGATCTTGTATTCGGTGGTGAATGTAATCGGGAGAGGGGTGCTGTCCTGGCATATTGCCCAAAAAGAGTACCATTTCATGATGGCAGAGGTATTTTGTCTGTGGCTGGCTCTGTGGCTGCTTTTGTGCAGAAAAATGACCAGGATCCAGCGCATAGGCGGCATCGCAGGGCTTGGGGCAGTGTTTGCCTGGCTTCATATGATCTTTCTGCCGATTCTGTTTACAGGCTGTTATGTGGTGTACCTGGTTATCCTGGGAAGATGGCTGAAGGGGGCGCAGGAAAGACCTGCGGGACTTTGCTGGGACTTCTTTTTAGGGTCAACTGCAACCATTCTGGTATTTTGCCTTTTGTCTTTGGCAGGGCTTGGCAGGATTGGGATCCTGCGAATATGGGTATTGGCCAGCGGCGGGGCGCTTACGGTGCTTCAGATTAGAAAGCAGCGGTCAGCGGTTCGGAGACAGGAAGAAACAGGGGAAGGGAAAATATCAGCCCTTCCGGTGGGCGCCGCAAAAGGGAAAAAATCCGTTGCGGCGGCTTTTGACGGGAGGACAGCCATGTCTCTGGCTCCTGCTGCCATGCTGGCAGGGATTCTGGCTTTGGTGATGCTTCAGGCAGGCAGGCTGAACCTGACTGTGGATTTTGATAGTCTGTGGTATGGTGTCCGTTCTCATGTAATGCTGGACAGCGGCAGGGGTATTTATGAAAACCTGGGAACCTTGGGAGTGGTTTATACCTATTCAAAGGGATGGGAGGTATTGACGCTGCCTTTGGCGGGATTGCCCTCTTACAGCTTTATCACGGCTATGAACCTGTGGACAGCAGGATTTACACTGATGGCATTTTATGAGACGGCGGCAATCCTTCTGGATCGGAAAAAGGCTTTGTGGGCGCCTTTTCTGGCGGCGTCTGTGCCGGGAATCATGAATATGTCCGGGACAGCCAAGGCGGATATGATAACCTTGTTTTGTCAGATTTTAATGATACAGACCGTATTCCGGTATGAGAGAGAGCATAACAGGAAATGGCTGGTTTTGGGCGCGGCGGCAGGGTGTGTGAGTCTGACAATGAAGCCGACAGCAGTGGTGTTTTCTACGGCTGCTGCAGGGATGGCGGCCTTTTGGCTGATTCTGGAACGGATTCTGGGCCGGGTACGGGAAAGCAGTTTTGTGCCGGAGGAAGAAAGCCTGTGCAAGGCAGGCCAGGAATATCGGCGATTTCCCCTGTTTCTGGCAATCTCTTTTGGCGCTTTGGCAGGAATATGGGGAAGGACCCTGTATCTGGTGGGAGTGCCTGTGACCTCTATTTTTTACCGGATTTTTCAAAGGCTGGGCTTTCAGGTCAAGTATCCGTTTTATGCGGCAGGCTTTCCGGCAGCAGGAAGCAAAGAGACGGCGGGAGATTCGTTGGCATTCATTGTGACACGCGTGTCCCATGTGCTTTTCAATCCTCAAGGGGATGATATGGCTCATGTAATCATTGCATGGGGAGGCGTTCTTCCTGCGGCATTGCTTATCCTTCTTTTGCTTTTGCTGGCAAAGAAGAGAAAAAGAGCACGTGTGGGAAAAGCAATGAGGTTTCTGCTGCTTTTGCTGGCAGCCCT
Source organism: bacterium D16-56 (assembly GCA_003611875.1). Taxonomy (GTDB): domain Bacteria; phylum Bacillota; class Clostridia; order Lachnospirales; family Lachnospiraceae; genus Brotaphodocola. Next base: position 12,052 of record RAYY01000028.1, read on the forward strand.
ATTGCTGATTGATCTGGTAAGCCTGTATTCCTTGTCCCAGATCGATGGCAATTACTATATGCTGACCTATGGGGTGCTGATTCTCACGGGTTGTATCGGGATGAGCGGCCAGAGCCGCCAGGGTTGGCGGGCAGCTACCATGGCTTTTCTGCCTGTATGGCTTTATGGCGCCATTCTGTGTGGTCTGACCAACTGGGCTTGGGCTTTGGGCAGCGGAGGGCTTCATCCGATCAATCAAGGATATTATCCCCATGTGCAGGAGGAGAGGGAGAAGCGGGCGGCGCAGGGAAGTGCCGCCATATGGGACATTTTTGCAGAAGATCCCAGAACCAGGGTGATTGCGTTAGGAGAGCATCCAGGGGTGCTTTCCTTTCCCTGTTGGGTTCAGTCCTATGTGGATATATCCGGATATTGGGGAAATCCTGAGGTGGTGGCAGATGCACCTGGGTTTTTAAGGTATTTACAGTATGCAAACGTGGATTATCTGTATATGGAAAGGGAGTATGTGGATACCAGCGTGAGAATCTACCAGATCATACGGTCTTTGATTCAGGAGGGGTGGTTATGCGATGTGCGGGATGAAAACGGCAATTTGGTTTTAAGTGTCTGCAGGGATGACACAGGACATACAAAGGAGGAAACGGCCCGGAATTTATGGGTGTTTGACGAAAGGTATATTCAGCATCCTTAAATGAAGGTGTCAGTACAAGAGCCGATGTGCCGGATTCCGGTTTCACACAGTCTGGTGCCGGAACGCCGGGTTTTTACAGGAAGCCTCCATGCGCCCGTCTGCGGACGCACCGCCAACCATGAAGGTCTGGCGGACGCATTTGGCATCCCCGATTTTAAATCGCCTCCGGCGATGGGACTTTTACAGGAACAACAAGGAGTGAAAGAGATGGAGAAACAGACGAAAACCATGTTAAGATGGAAGACCGATCTGATTGTGCTGTTTGTGCTGATAAGCCTTGCCTTTTGGATTAATCAGGGGATGGAGATAAAAGGACTTTATATGGATGACCTGTATTTGTGGTCCTGCTATGGAGAACAATCCTTTTTCCAATTTGTATTCCCTATGGGCAGCACCCGGTTCCGTTTTCTGTATTATCTTTTTGCCTGGCTGGAGCTGGCTTTGATCGGGAACCGGGTCTGGCTGATTGTTCCTGTTAATATTGTGCTGAATGTGGGGATTGCCTTTACTTTGTATCAGATGGCTCATCGGTTCAGTCATTCAGCCAGTGTCGGGGTTTTGGCCGGGATTGCATTTCTCTTTTCCCGAATGGCCTACTACCAGATCGGACAGCTTTATGGACTGATGGAGACAATGGCCACATGGATGGCTCTGGGGATTTTATATCAGCTCTGCGAATATCTTAATGGAGAGGGAAGGGCAAAGGATCGATGTTTTGTGGCAGCATGTCTGTTGTATGTGGGAATCTGTTTTGTCCATGAGCGCTACATGGTGTTGATTCCGCTGTTTTTTCTGGTGCTTTTGTTTCATCGGTCACGGGAAATCAAGATGTGGCTGTGGCCTGCTGTCAGCTTTGCATTGGTTCAGGCTGTGCGGCTGATAACGATCGGCGGGCTGATGCCGGCAGGAACCGGGGGAACCAATGTGGCGGATACCTGGTCTGTGGGGTCGGCAATTCGCTTTGCTGCCAGCCAGGTTGCTTATCTGTTTGGGATCAATGCAGGGCCAGAGCATTTAAACGGACAAAATTTCAGACAGTCGCCCATATGGATTTTAGTACTTGTGGGGATTGCAGATATTCTGCTGCTGGCTCTGGTAGCAGCTTTTGTGGTAAGCCTTGTGCGGCATCGGATAACGCGGCCCCGGATTTTCCAGACCTGTGTGCTGTTTGTAGGCTTTATCGGAGGCTGTATTGCCTGCTCCAGTGTGACCATACGTGTTGAGATGCGGTGGGTCTATGTGTCTTATGGAGCAGCTTTGCTTTTTTTATCCTGGATATATGGGGTAATGACAGAGCTTCTGCTGAAAAAGGGAATGCTGCTTCACGCAGTGCCTTATCTGGCCGTGATTGCAGCCTATGTGATGGTGATGGCGCCGGTGGAGCTTTACTACCGGCAAATGTATCCTAACCTTTATTATTGGCCGAATCAGCAGAGGTATAATTCTTTGGCAGAGGAGACTTATGGGACTTATGGCCAAAGTATTTTCGGAAAGACCATTTATATAGTAGGAAATCAGTACGAAATGAGTGATTTTACCGCAGATACATTTTTTAAGGTGTTTGATAAGGAACGGAAGGCGGAAAATACGCAGGTCGTTCATATTGAGGATATCTGGGAGGCAGGGGTCGTCACGGAGGATATGCTGATTCTTCAGGAGGAGCCGGAGTTTGACCGGTTTCGGGATATTACGGAGACAGTACGGAATATTCGATGCAGAAGTGTCTATGGATATTATCGGGACGGGTGGATGGATGAGCGGGCTGAGATTCGGCTGATGGCCGGAGAGACGGGGCAGATTGAGCTGGATTTTCTGTATCCCAGAGAATTAAAGCCAGATCAGTGGCTGACGGTTTATGTAAATGGAGAGCCTGTTCAGTATCTGGAGCTGGATGAGAATCAGAAGGCGGTGCAGGTGCAGGTGCTTCCTTTTGAGCGGGTAAAGCTGGAGATTGAGACGAATTTTTATGTGGAGGATGCTCAGGAGCAGAGGGGGGAGGACAGGCTGGCAGTGCTGCTGGCTCTGAAGGCGGACTAAGATTGTCAGATGAAAATAGAAACTGTTGAAGAAAGAGAAAATCTGTGTTATACTCACGAGCATACTTATTTGCCCAATAATCGGGAATCGTACTGAAATAATGAAGCTATGGTGGTAAATCCTTTGGTTTACAGATATATTATCACGAAAATAGGACAGAAAAGGTAACTGTAAGGATACGGAACCGTTACCAGAAAAGGAAGATGATGGATAAGGTTGATGGTCAGGGCGGGAAAAGGCTGGTATATTATGGCGTACCTCTTTTGGGGGTGTTTTTGTGTCTTTGGTATGTAAAGGAAGCGACCTGTGATATTGTATATACGGATTATATTCGTCTGGTAAATACCTATTTGCCGGATGTATGGAATCCGGAGAAATTTTTTGTGCCGGATGTGCTGACGCGGATTCCGATTAATTATTTCAGCAGGATTATCAATGTGACTTTTTTTGGATACAGCACAACCTTTGATATGGTTTTGGGGATTCTGGGGCTGGGTCTTTCCGGATTGGTTCTTGGAATGTACTGTCGGGAGCAGAAGGTGGGAGCCGGCTGGTTTGTGTTTTTGATGTTTCTTTTGTTTGGTCTGAATAAATGGGAGATGATGACCAACGGGACAGGGTGGGCGCATTTTCTGGCATTTGCCGGCTTTTACGGATATTACAGAATGTTTGACCGGGTACTCTACGGGCAGGGAAGAAGGTATGATCAAAGGCTGCTTTTGGTGATGCCTGCGGTGATTACGCTGGGGGTGGCAGGGCCTTACTGTGCCGTGTACTCTGTGGTGGTGTTTTTGTCCTGCGGCGTGGCATGGCTGATGGGCAGGCAGCAAAAAAGGAAGGACGGAAGGCTGTGGCTATTGGTTTTTGCCTGTACCATGATTCCTTTGCTGCTTTATATGTGGAGTAATTCTTATGCGGTGGAAGATCATGCGGGAGCAGTGGATGTGGGGCTGACAGAGCTTTTGATCACAGCGCCGGGATTTTTTGTCCGGTTTGTTTTAAAGTCCCTGGCTTCCATGCTGGTGGGGGGAGAGACCATTACAGGATGGATCGAAAGCGGGAGGATTCAGGACAGTGCCGTGTATGCCATGGGGCTGATTGTGGCGGCTGGGTATCTGGCGGCATTTTGGCTGAATATCCGGTTTGAACTGTATAAAAGGACCTTGTTTCCTTTGATGCTGCTTTTTTCAGGGGCAGGAAATCATGGGATCGTGCTGATTTCCCGATTTATTTTTGTCAATGAGAATTATGGGATGAGCTCCCGCTATGCGCTTCAGTATCAGGCGGGAATCCTGGGGATTGTTTTGACCCTTGCCATGACCTGGAAGGCATTGAGGGGAAAGGACCGCCAAAAGGCTTTTAGCCGGGCTGCCGCCATTGTGTTTTGCGGGCTGCTGCTTATAGGGCATGGTTATACGGATTATGCAGAGGCGAAAAAAGCTCCGGACAGGGAAGCATATGGAAGACGGATCGAGGCGATTGCAGTTCAGTTTGAGGATGTGGAGGACGACGTGCTGCGGGAGAATTTTGATTACAGGAAGGGGAGGCCGGACAGCGGAGCCAAGGTGCGCAGTGCTCTGACGATTTTAAAGGAACATGGATGGAATGTGTTTGGCAAATGATTGGGAGCTGTGCTGAAATGATGAGAGTATATTGGCGAATCATTTAGCTCACAGGGGTAAAATGAGAAGATAAGGTCCTGCTGTCTGCAGAAAATCAGCAGACGGCAGTGAGAGAATAAAGGAGAGTTTGTGATGAAGGTTGTGATTCTGGCAGGGGGATTGGGCACAAGGATCAGCGAGGAGAGCCATTTAAAGCCAAAGCCCATGATTGAGATCGGGGGGCGGCCTATCTTGTGGCATATTATGAAGTACTATGCGGAATTTGGATTTCACGATTTTATTATTTGTCTGGGATATAAGCAGTATGTGGTGAAGGAGTTTTTTGCGGATTATTTTCTTCATATGTCAGATGTGACCTTTGATCTGGCCAATAACAGTATGGAGGTACACAATAATTATTCCGAACCCTGGCGCGTGACGCTGGTGGATACCGGGCTTCATACCATGACCGGGGGACGCGTGAAGCGGATTCAGCCATATATCGGGGAGGAGACATTTATGCTGACCTATGGGGATGCGGTGTGTACGGTGGATCTGGAGGCGCTGGTCAGGTTCCACAGGCAGCATGGGAAAATTGCTACCCTGACCACTGTGAATATCGGCCAGCAGAAAGGTGTGCTGGATATTGGCCCGGATCATGTAATTCGGTCCTTCCGGGAAAAGTCTTCCACGGACGGGGCGGTGATCAACGGTGGCTTTATGATGATGAATCCGGAGATTTTCGGTTATCTTAGGGATGACGCCACAGTATTTGAGAAGGAGCCTATGGAGCGGCTGGTGTCAGAGGGTCAGCTGATGTCCTTTTTCCATGACGGATTCTGGCAGTGTATGGATACCCAGAGGGAAATGCTGCTGTTGGAAAAAATGTGGCAGTCAGGGAAAGCGCCGTGGAAGGTGTGGACAACGTAAGGCTGTAAAGGAATAGAAAGACAATAAATCTCCATGCGCCGGGATGCGGACGCAAGGAAAGATAAGGAGTGCATATATGTATAATCTGGAAGCATGCAGGCAATTTTATCAGGGGAAGCGGGTATTGGTGACAGGGCATACAGGGTTTAAGGGGAGCTGGCTGTGCCGGATTCTGACTTTGGCTGGGGCAGAGGTAACAGGATATTCTCTGGAGCCGCCTACCGAACCGGCACTTTTTCGGATAGCCGGACTGGAGGATGGGATTGATTCTGTGATCGGTGATATCCGGGATCTGAAACATCTGCGGCAGGTGTTTGACCGGGTACAGCCGGAGCTGGTGATTCATCTGGCAGCACAGCCCATTGTGCGGGATTCCTATGAGGATCCGGTGTATACCTATGAAACCAATGTTATGGGTACGGTGAACCTGCTGGAATGTGTGCGGCTTTCCTCCTCTGTACGTTCTGTGCTCAATGTGACCACGGACAAGGTGTATGAAAACCGGGAGTGGGAGTATGGATATCGGGAGTGCGATCCTTTGGACGGGTATGATCCCTACTCTAACAGCAAGTCCTGTTCCGAGCTGGTAACACACAGCTATCAGAAATCCTTTTTCGGCAAGAAGGGCTGCCCGGTGTCCACGGCACGGGCAGGAAATGTGATCGGAGGCGGCGATTTTGCCAATGACCGGATTATTCCGGATTGTGTCCGGGCAGCGGCAGCGGGAAAGGAGATTGTGGTCAGGAATCCTTATGCTACCCGTCCGTTCCAGCATGTGCTGGAGCCGCTGTTTGTGTATTTGGAGATTATGCAGAGACAGTATGAGGATGCAGCGTACCAGGGATATTATAATGTAGGGCCTGACGACGGGGATTGTGTGACGACCGGGGAGTTGACTACCATGTTTTGTGAGATTTGGGGAGACGGTATCCGGTGGGTCAGCCGTCACGACGGAGGTCCCCATGAGGCAAACTTTCTAAAGCTGGATTGTTCTAAGGTAAAGAAGGTGTTTGGATGGCATCCCCGGTGGAGGATCCGGGAGGCTTTGGAGCTGACTGCCGAGTGGTCAAAGGCATATCTTTTAGGGCAGGACATGGCACAAGTGATGGATAGGCAGATCGGCAGTTATTAGAAGCGGCAGAAAGATAACCTGCGCAATCGGAGGATTCGGATATAGAAAGGAGACAGGGATGAAGGAAAAGACACAGCAGCAGGCCAGGGAGGAAATCCTGGGGCTGGTGGCAGAATATTGTGAAAAATACCATTTGGAAAATAAGAAAAAGTATGAACCCGGCGACAGGATTCCCTATGCATCCCGGGTGTATGATGCAAAGGAAATGGTGAACCTGGTTGACAGTGCGCTGGAGTTCTGGCTGACCTCGGGGCGGTATACAGAGGCATTTGAGGAAGAATTTTCCCGGTATTTAGGCGTGCGGTATTGTTCCTTGGTAAATTCCGGGTCCTCGGCTAACCTTCTGGCTTTTATGGCATTGACCTCCCCTCTTTTGGGAGAACGGCAGGTAAAGAGGGGAGATGAGATTATCACTGTGGCAGCAGGCTTTCCCACCACGGTAACTCCCATGATTCAGTATGGCGCTGTCCCGGTGTTTGTGGATGTGACAATCCCTCAGTATAATATAGATGTGACTCAATTAGAGGAGGCTTATTCAGAACGCACGAAGGCAGTGATGATTGCTCATACACTGGGAAATCCTTTTGATCTGAAGGCTGTAAAGGAATTTTGCGGCCGCTATGGCCTTTGGCTGGTTGAGGATAATTGCGATGCACTGGGAAGCAGGTATACGCTGGATGGGGAGGACAGGCTTACCGGTACTATAGGAGATATCGGCACCTCCAGCTTTTATCCGCCTCATCATATGACCATGGGAGAGGGGGGAGCCGTGTATACAAATAATCCTTTTTTGAATAAGATTATCCGTTCCTTCCGGGACTGGGGGCGGGATTGCTCTTGCCCTGCCGGAAAGGACGACACCTGCGGCCATCGTTTTGACCGTCAGTATGGAGAGCTGCCCTTGGGATATGATCATAAATATGTATATTCTCACTTTGGCTATAATCTTAAGGCAACCGATATGCAGGCGGCAGTGGGCTGCGCCCAACTGGAGAAGTTTCCCGGTTTTGTTAAACGCCGCCGCCATAATTTTGAGCGTCTTCATAAAGCATTGGAGGATCTTTCCGGCAAGCTGATTTTGCCGGAGCCATGCCCTGGCTCCATGCCAAGCTGGTTTGGATTTTTGCTCACCTGCCGGGAAGGGGTGGACAGAAACAAGGTGGTACAATATCTGGAGGAACAAGGGATTCAGACCAGGATGCTGTTTGCGGGCAATCTGACGCGACATCCCTGCTTTGATCCGATGCGTATGACAGGAGACGGATATCGGGTTGTGGGAAATTTAAGTGTTACGGACCGGATTATGAAGGATACCTTCTGGGTGGGGGTGTATCCTGGTATGACAGATGTTATGATTGACACAATGGCGCAGGCGATCCATGAGGCGGTGAGGAAATGATGAAGTATGATCTGACAAAAGCACATCAGGTCAATTTGAAAATATTAAAGGAGATTGACAGAATCTGCCGTAAATACAAGATTCAATATATGCTGGATGCAGGCACACTGTTGGGGGCAATACGCCACCAGGGCTTTATCCCCTGGGACGACGACGCGGATATAGTATTTACAAGAAAAAATTATGAGGCGTTTATGAAGGTGGTGCGGCGAGAGCTGCCGGATACCATGGAGCTTTTGATGCCCTGGGATTTTCAGAAGGGACGGGCCTTTTTTGATTTTACTGCCAGGATTATTTATAAAAACAGCCGGATTCATGAGGAATCTCCTGAGACCCGGTATTATGAGGGGAAGATGAATCATTTGTGGGTGGATTTGTTTACCCTTGATGTGCTGCCTAAAAATAAGCTTTCATCTTCGATGACGCTGCTGCTTCACAAGATCATTTATGGTATGGCCATGGGACACCGGTATCAGTTGGATTTCGGAAAATACAGCGTGTTCCATAAGCTGGCAGTGGGCGGTCTGTCTGCGGCGGGCCGTCTGGTTCCGCTGAAGGTTTTGTTTTGGATGCAGCGAATCGTGGCGTTAAAGGATCGGAAATGCCGGAGCAATCTGCGGTATTACAGCAATTATCAGCCGGATTATCTTTATGTGACCCTGCAGAAAGAATGGTGTGAGCAGGTGGAGGATGTAGCATTTTGTGATACAAAGCTGATGGCTCCCAGGCATTGGGACGAAGTACTGACCTGGATTTATGGGGATTACAAAAAGCTTCCTCCTAAAAATAAGCGGGTTCCCGGCCATTCCACGGCGCAGATTCAGGTATTTGATGAGGAAGAAACCTGCACAGAATTGAGGAAATAATGGAGAAAATGTTGTCAGTCGTAGTGTCTGTGTATAATGAGGAGCAGGCATTACCTATCTTTTACCAGACGGCAAAGCCGATTTTGGACAGACTTTCCTGGAATTATGAATTGTGGTTTATGAATGACGGCAGTCAGGATGACAGTCTCAAAGTTCTTTTGGAGCTTGCGGCGCAGGATGATCATGTGAAGGTGGTAAGCTTTTCCAGGAATTTTGGTCATGAGGCGGCTATGATTGCGGGGATTGACTATGCCAGAGGAGATGGCATTGTGTGTATGGATGCAGATCTGCAGCATCCTCCGTCATGTCTGCCGGAGATTGTGGAAAAGCTTGAGGAAGGCTGCGGGGTCGTTACTATGGTGCGTACCCGTAACGAGTCTGCCGGGGTAGTCAAAAATATTACCTCGGCTGGATTTTATTGGGTAATCAATACCTTGTCCGACGTGAAATTTGAGGCCAATGCTTCGGATTTTTTTGCGGTTTCCAGGCAGGCGGCAGATGTGCTGCGGGGAAGTTACCGGGAAAAGGTTCGTTTCCTTCGAGGGTATGTACAGAATATTGGTTTTAAGCGGGCGACGATCCGGTATGAGGCTCAAGAGCGGGCAGCAGGAGAGAGCAAATACAGTATCCGCAAGCTGTTGGATTTTTCTGTGAACACGATCCTGTGTTTTTCTAATCTTCCGCTAAAGCTGGGAATTTATGCTGGAGGAACGGCGGCTTTTTTGGGTGTGGCAGTGATGATTTATACCTTGTGTACCCGTCAGGGTGCGCCCAGTGGATATGCTACCATTGTTATTCTCAATTGTTTTATGTTTGCGGTGCTTTTTCTGATTGTGGGGATTATTGGGGAGTATATTGGGATTCTGTTCAGTGAACTGAAGGACAGACCTATTTATATTGTGGGGGAGACGCGGAATGTGGAGAGAGGAGATGGAGAATCAAGGCGCTGAGTGTCAGCGCCTTTTTATTTGGCAGAGTATGGAATATATTGCAGTATTGCCGCTGTGTCGGCGTAGCGTATTGATTGTACCAAAAACCTAGAAAAACAGACGGCGGCCTGCTGGCCATTGACTGCTGATGTTCTTCGGAAACGGCTTGGCAGGAATTTACCGTATCCAAACAGATCTACACTGCTACCGCCGGACGAAGCCGTACCTTGGACTCTTCCCGCAAGTTCAATAACATCAAAAACAGCTCTATTTCAGGTATAGTATACATTATTTTTGATGGCGGATAAAGAATGTTGCGAAAACATTCCTTCGAGAAGAAGCTTTGGTAAACAAGCCAACGAACCATCAGGAGCAAAAACCGTCGGCAGCTGTAATAAGGGATTATATCGGCATTTCAACACAAACCGGCCGGTCACGTCCGGAGATTATGAAATTACTATAAAAGTCCCGTCGCCGGAGGCGATTTAAATCAGGGATGCCTCATGCGCCCGCCAGACTTTCATGTGTGGTGGCGCGTCCGCAGTCGGGCACATGCAGGTTTACTCTGATTACCGCCCCAAAGGATGGCAATAACACCATCTCATCATTTCCTCATCCTCCCCTGAATCTCCGACTGCCGCCGCATCCTTTTGCTCAATATCTGCCCATTGGCACAGCATCCGGACTCCCTCTGCCTTTGTAGCTTTAGCGGAAACGATCTGCAGGCAGTTTTCCTCCAAAAACCATCGTATATTTTCTCGAAGCTCTGACGTCAGTGAATCCATCAGCCTTTCAGCTTCATTTTTTATCCAGGGTCTTTTTGACGGACGGAGCAAGGTCAGTTTATACAGACGTTCTTTCTCTCTGTATTTTACAATCCGAAAGCCCCGTCCCGTGCAGGTTGTCTCTAACTGACAAAGAATCTTTTCATCTAATTCATAAAAAAATTCCTGCTCTTTTTCATCATACCTTAGGTATACATGGGCGCCTCCTGCGAATACTCCGCCCTGAAACCAATGCCTGATTTCTTCACAGTGCTGCATCGCCTCTCTGTAAGGGAGCGTAGTGGCAAAAAACAAAAGGGTTCCTTCCCCTGCCAGGGTTTCCAGTCCTTTTTTGACAGAATCAGAAACATTCTGCTTTTCGGCAGTAATTCCCTTTACAAGTTCTTTTTCTTCCGGCCTCTCTTTTGGAATCAATGTGCCTTCAATATCCCAAAATACTGCCTTTGCCCTGCGAGGGATCCGGAATATGGGGTAAGGACCAAATAATACCTGGTTCATAAAGTCGTTTCTTCCCCCATAGGCCAGATAACATGAACAGATTCTTTGGCCGCATTCGGTTTCTTTCAAGATCCTTTCATAAGAATCATAGGAATCATAAGAATCATACCAGTTCATCCGGGTTTTTCGGCTGATATTGCAGATGCGCATACTTCCGTCCGCCTCCACAAACAATCTTCCTTCACATTGTTTTCTATCTGCAGGCACTACTTCTAATTCCCGCCAAAAATACGGATCAATCGCCAAAAATTTTTCCTGTTCCTTATGTGTATATTCCCGTTTCAGGCCATTCATCTTATTGATCCAAAGGTAAATGTCATCCGGAAGAAGGTTTCTGAGCGCCAAAAGCTGCTCTGCCATTTCAGGAATCCCCACAGCCCCCACACAGAGAGAAACGCCCCGACTTTTCAGCCGCTTGCATTTTTCTGCAAATTCCTTCGTGGAAATCATCTCAGGATGAAAGGTAGCCCAAAAATGTAGTTTTTCCAGTTTTCCTTTTTCGTGCAGAAATATACCCAAATCTCTTTGTTCCGAAAAACTGAGATTGGTCTGCGCACCTACGGCATCTATTCTTTCCGATGCACTCAGTCTTGCTAGCCCCTCCCAGTACCAGGAATGAATCAGCGCTTCTCCATAAGGAGCTACCATCACCCCGCCCTGAAAATCGTCCGCAATACTTTCCACAAAGCGCAGCCACTGCCTTTTGTCTTTTTCCAGCTCTCGTTCAGATATTCTGTGTTTGGAAAAGGGACAGTAGCTACACTTGTAATTACAGCTTTTCAGGCTCCCCCGATACAAGATTACCGAACGATTCATGAATCTCATCCCATTCCTTCATCCTTTCACGTACATTATCAGAGATCAGCACAGGCCCCAGATAATCCGAAAAGCCTGTTCCTAATTCTGTCAATGTGAGAAAATCCTCTGAATCCCTAATTCCGTCAGACTGTTGAATCTGAACAAATCCCTGCTGTATCCATTCCTTTAATACCGGAAAATCCTCCAGCGCCCAGGAGCCAAAATGCTTTTTATACTGATTTAAGGGAAGTCCAGGACGAATCAATAAATGACGGATCACATACCTTCGCCTCATCTCCTCCTTGGAGAGCACGATCCCATGGGAGATAACCGAAAAATCCTTTGTATGTTCAAATTCCTCCAGCTGCTTTAGACAGGTCTCCCGGGTAATGGCATAGGGAGTACAGAAATGAAGATTACCCAGATAGCTTCTCCCTCCGCAGCCCAAAGCCAGGGAAGTGCCAAAGCCGCATTCAGAAAAATTTCGCGGTCTCTTTTTCTTCACAAATCGTCTCATTGAGTCCTGTCGAAAACCTGCTGCGTGAAGAAATCTTGCTGCATTCTGATACTGTTCATAGGCACACTGCCAGTCAGGAGCTGTTTTGCTGTGTACCAGCCCTGCACCATGTTTAATATATAAGGGATACAAGAAAATCTCATCTGGTTCAAAGCAAAGGGCCTTTTGTAAGGATTCCAGAAGAGAATCTACGGTCTGGCCCGGGATTCCATAGATAAAATCCACATTAATACAAGGGAAATCCATACATTTCAACAGCTCCAAGGCTTCCATGGCCCGCTTGGCTCTGTGCTTCCGTCCCAAAGCCTCCAGTTCCTCATCCGAAAAGCTTTGGATTCCCATGCTGACCCTGGTGACTCCTGCCTGTTTTAAAATTCCCAGCTTTTCAAACGTTGTCTGGTTCGGCGCTGTTTCCACACCGATCTCCCTGTCCTTCTCCATCACAAAGGAAGCTTCAATCAGTCCAAATATCCGGTCAAGCTGATCTTCTGACAGCAGCAGCGGCGTACCTCCTCCTATAGTTAACTCCGAAAACTCGGTTTCATAGGGGGTTAAAATCTCTTTGTACTGCCCGCATTGCCGTTCTACCCCGTCCAGATATTGGTCAAAAGCTTCTGTTCCCTGGCCGGTAACGGAAAATAAATTACAGTACCCACATTTACCCTGGCAAAAGGGAACGTGCAGATACAGTCCATGCCCCTTTCCTGCCATTACCCTGGCATAATCCCTTAAAGAAATTCCCGCAAGAGCGCGATAGGCTGTCTTGTGGGGATAGCTGTACATATACTGTACATAAGGATTGATGTTATTGTGAAAGACTTTCTTCATGAATCCCTCTTTTCCGGATAAAGAAATGCTTATAAGGAACCACATTTACCACAGGATGGTTGATTCCATGAAACAGGCATCCATCCTCCCCATAGCAGGTTCCATGATCCGAGCAGCAGATAACAAACCCGCCGCCCCGCCGCTTTATCCATCCTTCAAACAACCTGCCAAGCTCCCCGTCCACATAGCGCAGTGCAGCTCGATGTGTTTTTAGACTGTCCTGTGTGGCTTCATCCAGATAAAAATAATTGGGGTAATGAATGGCATCCACATTTAAATAAAGAAAAATTCTTTTTGTGTCCTCTGCCTTTTCAAGCCTTCTTAAAATAAAATCCACCTGATTTTTAGCGCTTTCCTTTACCGTACAGGCAAACGAAGGATTCCAGTAGCTTTTTTCGAAGTAACCAGGAAATACCTTTCCTAAATCGGATCTTTTATCAAAAAAGGAGACCCCGCCTACGCACCAGGTATCATATCCAACCTTACTCAGCCCTTCCATAATGGTGCTTCCTTCATAGACAAAGGCTCCCTTTGGCGCCTGGCTTCCCATGCCGATGGATTTTGGGAAAAAGAGCATTTCCCGGTCTGCCAGGCTCTTTGCGTCAAATCGGCATGGCAGAAAGCCTGCAAACATGGCATGATGAGACGGATAGGTAAAATTTCCCGGCGCCTGACGCTTTTCCCAAGAACCGAATTGGTTCAGCACCGGCGTACCCTGAGCCTTCTCCTCTGCTTCTGCTGCATCATACCGCAGGGTATCCAGACATAGGAATAAAATATCCTGCTTTCCGACAACCTGGTTCATATCCACAGAAGGGGTTTTCTGTTTCTGCATTCTCTGAAACAGCCTGAAAGGAACTTCCCCTGCCGTTTCCGGAACGTTACTTTTGTTTTTCATTTTTTCCTCCACGCTGTGCATGCTTCACAGAACATCGTACTCTGTGAGTATTGCATGTCCCGCTTTAGCGGTGTTTTTCTTTCACCCTTTCCTCTAACTGGGCTCCTCCCTGCAGGCAGCCTTTATCATGTCTGCCTGTCTTCGATAAATCCGATTTGCTCCGTAAATATCCTGATAGATCAGATCACCCTGTGCATTCATCTCAATGATCCGAGGCTTCAAGCTCCCTTTTTCCAGCAAAATATCAATGCCTGCACTTCGAAGGCCGGGAAATAATTCCATACTGCGCCGGCACAGATCCTGAATTTCCTCAATCACAGTGCCGGAAAGACCCAAAGTCTCTAATTCCAAGGGATGATTGTTCAGATGCAGATTGGTGATGGGCCCCTTGGAAAGCCTGGCAAGACAAAAATCTGTCCTTCCATCCTGTACCACTGCCCGCAGGTCATAAGAATATCCCTGATGGCTTGCCTTCGCGTACCACCTTTCCACAATACATCCCAGCTTTAAAAGCTTTTCCAGCATGAGAAGTACCTGTCCGGCGTCGGAGAGCCGCCGCAGTTGTTTGGTATTCACAAGATCCTTCCCTCCGTCCCCGGGCATTTCCCCCACACAGGTATATAAGATCATTTTCCCTGTTTGTGGCTGCCATCGAAAAGCAGCCGCTCCGGCAGCTCCCGAACCGCAAACCGGTTTGATGAAAACCTGATAGATCCGTTTTCTATCCATCATGGTTAAAAGCTGTTCCGGGGTTTGGATGATATCCTGTTCCAGTTCCTCTGTTACTGCCAGTCCGGCTTTTCGCAGCTGCTCCTTGCATCCTTTCTTATCCAGCAGTGCTTTAATAGCATTCGGATGATTGAAAAACCGCACATCCTGACATTCCTCCAGCCTTTTCAGTTCCTCTAAGCGCCGCATATAATCCTCCACCAGCCATGGAAGCTGTTCCAGCAGGCAGCAATCCCACTCTGGCGGATCGATTTTTAAAAAAATCTTTCCTTTTGGAAAATCCTTTCTCCATCTGTCCCAATCTAAAAACAGAACGTGCAGCCCGGCCTCCCGCGCTGCACGTCCCAGATAATGAGTACGTTTGGTATCCGGCTTTCCCAGAAGCGCCGCCTGCCTCATTCTGTCAGCATGGCATACATATAGCTTTCGCCACGATAATGGTGCATTTCGTTCCTGTCAGAAGCGTCCACGGATATAGGAAGCTCCTCCAGCCTTTTAATCAGCTTTTCGGACATGAAATTGTAGTGGACATCCAGACGCTTAATGTTATCATATTGGGGAAGCTTTTGTAAAAGCAGTTCCCCGCCCTTATCCGATAAGGTTCCGCAGGACAAATCCAAAGTTTGAATCTGTCCAATAAACTTACTCTCCAACACAGCCTCTGTAATCTCATCCTGAATCTCGCTGTCCACGATTCCAAGATATTCCAGTTCAGGAAGCTGAACCTTTTCCAGAAATTCCCGAATGGTATCCGGATTCCCATCAAAACCATAATTATCGCTGCCGATATAGAGCAGTAGTTTTTTCAGCTTAGGAAGCGTGGCTCTCTGAATCTCCTCGATCACACGCACCGGAAGTCCGCCGCAGATTATGGTCAAAGACTCCAGCTCCTCATGGCAGATTTCTCCCAAAACCAAACCCGTGCTTCCCTTAATGGTCAGCTCCTTCAAGTGCGGCAGGGCTGCCCACAGATCCTTGTAGTTTCCCTGCATAATCCAGGAAACCTCGCACTCGTCATACTCCATATCACCGATGAACAGCTTTTCCACATGGGAAAATCGCTGGGCATTTGCAATGATCCCTTCAATAATCGGCTGGCACTCCTCCTCCCAGGAGTTGCCCCAATCACCGATAATCAGTTCTGTGACCTGGGGAAATTCCGGATCTGCCAGAATATCCTCCACCAATGTGTCAGAGCCCTTTCCCTCCTCCTCATATTGGTCAAAATCATAAGAATATTTCTTCGTAGCCGCCATGCGCAGCACCTCCCCTTTTATTCTGTATACGAAACAAAGCTTCTACAGCTTGGAATAGCCGTATGCATTTACCAGTGCATCCAGCTTCTGGCCGCTTTTACAAAGCGGACAATCCCGATGATCATAATCTACGTAATCCGGCAGATCCTTCTTTCCAAATACCGAATGAACCGGAATACCGTTTACAAACTGAACCGCACTGAATATGGCAGATACTCCCTGGAGCTTTCCTCCATAATACTGCACACTTTCAATCGCCTTCTCCACCGAAAAGCCTGTCGTCACCGTAGCCATTAAAATGATCACATGCTTGTCCCGGATCATAGGTACAATGTTATCCCGGAATATAATCTGGCTGTTATTGTTAAACTCGGGGCGAACAATATAAATGGTCTTATGCATATTCCGGGAAAGGACGCCGCTTCTGGTCAGATCCTCTGACAAGTATGCGCCGATTACCTCAGTCCCTTCCATACAGACAACGGTATCTACCGGCATTCCATACAAATAGGTTCCCAGCAGCCCCTTC
Source organism: bacterium D16-56 (assembly GCA_003611875.1). Classification (GTDB taxonomy): domain Bacteria; phylum Bacillota; class Clostridia; order Lachnospirales; family Lachnospiraceae; genus Brotaphodocola. The sequence goes on from RAYY01000028.1 coordinate 28,475, forward strand.
GCTATATCCTGCGCCTCGTTGGTTCTGGTCGTTAAAGTAGTCATATCCAGATAATAATTGATATGAGAGTGATTCGTGGCAAAATGTCCCGGCGTTACCTTCAGCGCCGCATTGGTTCCGGCTGTGTGTATTTTTATGTATCTTGTCTCCATAGTAATTCCCCCTTTGGCGTGTTTTTTTCTATTATACTGGAAAAAAACAAGATGTACAAGAAGGAAATTGGCAATCGGCTATTACATTTCCGCATGGTCAGCGCAGTGAATGCGCAGGCATGTTTCAACGATTAGGAGCTGTCCTGAAATAGCTTACCGATAGTCCGCAGGAATATGGCAAGCTATTTTGGGACACCTTCTTACATTAAATCACCTGAATATCGTACTTTTTCATCCAATAATGAATTTGCCATAGATATGCCATCATCTGAGGTCCGGCCATAAGCTGTCCGTACCATGGTTTCCCATAGTCAGAAGGAGCTGTCAGAAAATCCTCCACCTTTTTCCGGTCTAAAAACTGGAGAACCGGAGAAGATGCATCGGCAAGAATTTCTTCCCGGATTCGATTTGTAAGCAAAGCTTCATACTGGCTGTCATAGGTTTTAGGATAAGGAGATTTGCGGCGGTGGCGGATTTCGTTGGGAAGATAATCCCGTCCGCATTCCCGCAGCAGAGCCTTTGCAACACCGTTTTTGGCTTTCATCTCCCAGGGAACGTTCCAGACATATTCCAAAATCCGATGATCGGCAAAGGGTACTCGGGCTTCCAAGCCAGAAAACATGCTGGTCCGGTCCATGCGGTTTAACAGCGTCTGCATAAACCATCGCTGATTGAGCCAGGAGATCTCCCGGCGGCGCCTTTCCTGGGGAGAGTCAGACTCCAGGCGGGGAGTCTGAGCCACGGATTCCTCGTAGCGGGACGCAACATATTCTTCCATATTCAGATATTTCAGAAAATCATCCCTAAGAAGCGCCTGCCGAGGCTTTAAATCCATAGTCCAGGGAAAGGTATTGGCCTGGAAGCATTCCTCCTTGTGGAACCAGGGGTAGCCGCCAAAGATTTCATCGGCACACTCCCCGGTAAGCGCGACCTTGTGGGTAAGACGTACCTGGGAGCAAAAATACAGCAATGACGAATCTACATCTGCCATGGCAGGAAGGTCATGGGCGTCCACGGACTGTTTTAGAAAATCTGTCTGATCAGCAGTGGAGCATTCCAGATATTGATGGTCTGAGCCTAAAAAGGCTGCCATCTGATCCACATAGGGGCGGTCCTGGGAGGGCTGGAAGGAATTAGCCTGAAAATTTTCGGCATTCCCTGCAAAATCAAAAGAAAAGGTACGCAGCCGCTGGCCTTTTTTCTTTAGCTCTGCCGCACACACAGCCGATACCAGGCTGGAATCAATGCCTCCGGACAAGAAGGTACAGACCGGCACATCGGATACCATCTGTCTGCGGATAGAATCCAAAACCAGAGCCGTTGTTTTTTCTACGGTTGTCTCATAGCTGTCCTCATGAGAATGGCTGGTCAGCTTCCAGTAGCAGCTCTGACGAAATCCGCTGGGATCATAGATGGCAAAATGCCCGGGCAGTATTTCCTGAATGTTTTGGAATACACCGCAGCCGCTGGTTCTGGCAGGGCCGATACTGAAAATTTCGTTAAGCCCCTGCCGGTCAACACATGCTTTCACACCGGGACAGGCCAGAATCGCCTTGAGTTCAGAGGCAAATACAAGCTCATCCTCCTGAACCGTATAAAACAGGGGCTTAATACCGCTGCGGTCCCGGTATAAAACAAGACGTTCCATCTTGGGATCCCAGATGGCAAAGGCAAAAATCCCGTTCAGACGGTTAACAAAATCCGGCCCGTATTCCATATAGCTCCTAAGAATGACTTCCGTATCACTGGTAGTTTCAAAAGAAATGCCCATGGCTTTTAATTCCCGGCGCAGCTCCTCAGTATTGTAAAGCTCTCCGTTATACACAATAGTGCAGGGATATTCCCGGGAGATACAGGTCATGGGCTGATGTCCGCCTTTTAAGTCAATAATGGACAGACGGGCATGGGACAGCCCGGCATGAGGCGCCAGAAGGATTCCGTGGTCATCCGGTCCCCGATGGGCCTGAAGCTCATGCATATGGTTTAAAATGCGAGAATAGGTTTCCGGGGAGCCGGTGTAATCTTTCGCAAAGCTGCAAAAACCGCCGATACCACACATAAGAGTCCTCTCTTTCTATATTTTCAGAGCAGAAAACATGCCACAAGAAACGTACAGGCAAATCCAATCAAAACAGGCGTCAGATTTTTACGGGCCAGATCCATGGGACTTACATTGCAGATGGCAGCTACCGGCACAATGCCCCATGGAACGATGGTGCCGCCCCCTACAAAGATGGCGCTGATCTGTCCTAGGGCGGCAAAGATCGGAACCGAACCTCCGGTAATCAGGGAGAAGGTTTGAGACAGGGCGCCGGTCAGGGGAAGACCGGAGAATCCGGAACCGTCCAGTCCGGTCAGGGCTCCGATGACCATTTGAAGAAACGCAGCCGCGTACTGATTCAAAGGAGTTTTTCCGGCCAGCCAGATAGCCCAGTCATTCATAATGCCGCTTTGATATTGATCGCCCAGAATCGCCGTGATTCCTTCTCCGCCCATAAAGAAAAAGGCACCGATCAGGATTACGGGCGCAAAGATCCGGATGGCAAACAGAAAGCCCTCTGTCAGATAATCTGTTATTTTTTCCGGCGCGTGAAAGCCAAAGCCTAACACTGCACCCAGAACCATCAGCAGGGTGGCAGTGCCGGAGACCAGGCTGGTGGCGTCGCCTCCCTTAAGCCCGAAAGCCGCCATCATTACAATATCAGCAAGGAAGGCAAGCGGGGTAAAAAAAGCGATGAAAATATTTGCCTTGTTCTTTGGCTTCTGGCCTTGCAAAAGATCTGAGGAGGATCCATGAGCAGCATCAGAGAAAGCCTGCAGGCTTACCTTGTGACCCTTGAATGCTTTCCGGTTCAGCAAAAAGGCAGAAACCACCGTGACTGCGCCCATGGTAATAAAAAGAGGAGAGCCTGCAGTAAGGATATCCGTTGTGCTGATTCCGGCGGAAGCTGCCGAGATGGCAGGAGCCCCCTGGATGATAAAGTCATAGCTCAGGGCAATTCCGTGTCCAAACAGGTTCATAGCCATGGCGGCTGCCAGCGGATTCAGTCCTTTGCCGATAACAAGAGGAAGCATGATCGCACCTACCAGCGCCACGGAAGGCGAAGGCCAGAGAAACAGGGAGAATAAAAGCATGACAATGCCCAGAATCCACCAGGCTACGGACGGACTGCGCATAACCCGCGAAAATGGCTTCATCATCAGATAATCGCTTCCTAAATCAGAGAGGCATTTGGAAAGTGCAGTAATGAATGCAATGGTGGCAATAATCTCCATAAATTCCTTTGCCGCATAGAGAGATGCATTAAAGACCGTCTGGATACCGCCTGACAGGCTTTTTGTGGCAGTAAGACCCAGAAGAAATAAAAAAAGAATACAGATAATGGGAGTATCTCTTCTCATTATCATGACTGCCAATATTACAATGACACCGATCAGATAGATCACATGAAGGGTAGTCAGGGTTGTGGTTAATTCCAGCATGTTAAGTCCTTTCTGAATTTCAGTATATAGAACTATATGCAAAAAAAGGAGCAGGTGCTTCTTGCATTTACAATCCTTTTTTCCCGTGGTAAAATAAAAGTGCAGGGTTCATTGATGAGAAAAGGGGGACGGAATGAGGGACAAATGGTTTTACAATAAAATCACATGGTTTTCCTTTGTTTTCAGCCTTCTGGTTATCTGGATCCATTCTTACAATGCAGAGCTGTATCTGGGAAAGTCTTTGGAGATGGAGGCCGTATACCGTTTGGAGCATAGAATCGGAGACGGGCTTGGACAGATTGCAGTGCCGGGTTTTTTTATGATATCAGGTTATCTGTTTTATCGGAATTTTGCATGGAGCAGGCTGGGAGAAAAGTGGAATCGGCGGATACGCAGTGTGCTGATTCCCTATATCTTGTGGAATTTTTTGTATTACATGGGCTATGTGATCGGCAGCCGCCTTCCATGGATGACCGATATAGTGGGAAAAGGGGTAGTTCCTTTTGATCTTTTTACAGCCGTGGACGCTGTCATAAATTATACGTATAATTATGTGTTTTGGTATTTATATCAGCTGCTTTTGCTGATTTTGCTGGCTCCGGTCCTGTATTTGATTTTAAAATGCTTTTGGAGCCGGTTACTGTTTTTGATTGCTTTGTGGTGGATGGTGGCGGCAAAAAAACAGCTGCCTTTTGTAAATGCAGATGCCTTGATTTATTATTCCTCGGCAGCGTCTTTGGCTCTTTCCAAGAGGCAATGGGTGGAGCCGGCAGAAAATGGAAATGGATATAAGACAGACACAAAAAAGGAAAAATGCAGACAGATGTTTTGGGGAGCCGGTATGATTGCAGGGGCGTATGCAGCATATCAGATCGGGATGCGGGCTGCTTTTGTACCTTGCTTTGTACTTTGCCGCCTGCTGGCAGCCGCAGGCTTGTGGATGGCTGTGTCGGCAGAAGGACTGCCAGAGGCAAAGGATTTTATGCGGCATAATTTCTTTTTGTATGGTGTGCATTTTGCCCTTGTAAGGTTTATCAATAAAGCAGGCGCACAGGTATTTCCTGCTGTTTGGGCAGTACCCTTGATATTATATCTCCTTATGCCGTTACTGGTTCTGGGAATTGCAAGCTTTCTGGGCCGGGGGCTTAGGCGAAGAATGCCCCTTGTATGGAGTTTGATGAATGGGGGGCGGATATGAAAGGCTCAGAGTGTGGAGCCGGCAAAGATTTATCCCGCCAAATACGCAGGACGCGCAGCTGGCGGGATAAGCAGTTCATGATATGGGAACTGTTATGACGGGATAAAACAGGATGGCTCTTTACTGTAAAAGTCCCATCGCCGGAGGCGATTTAAAATCAGGTATTCCAAGTGCGCCCGCCGGACTTTCATGGGACGGTGGCGCATCCGCTGCCGGGCGCATGGAGGTTTACTATGAAAGTCCCGCCGCCGATTAGGCGGCATTAATTCAGGGATGCCCCATGTGCCCGCCAGACTTTTATGTGCGGTGGTGTGCCGGCAGCCGGGCACATGCAGGTTTACTCCGGATTCTGGTTTTCATAGGCGCGCCATGCTTCCTCCGGACTGTCAAAGCCTCCGGATTGGATTGCCTTAAAGTCTACGTCAATAAACTCTACGCTGTCCTCTAGCTGTCCGCCTACAATGTTGGCAAAGGTGACGGAGTCAAAGAGCGGCGGAATATCGTGTCCGGCAGGCACAGGAATCTCGCCCCATCCGCCTCCTGTGTACATATACTCGTAAACGTTGTAACCATCCTTTACGGTAGGCTGGCCGGGAAGAAGCCTCATGCCGGAGTCCTCATTAAGCTGATAGGAGAATAGCTCGGTCTCCAAAAGCTCTCCGTCATTTTCCAAAAAGCCGTCGTCGTCCGCAATGATTACAGAATCTACGGGGATCTTTACGGTCATTCTCAAGTAGGCGTCATTTTTACTGTTGTTTTTGATGGCCGGGTTTTTGGGAATCTCCATCCCTGCATACATGTTCTCGGCCTGTTTGATGCCCAGGGCATTGGACGGAGAAGCGTCGGACGGGGTGGCATCGGAGGGAGTGGCGTAGCTGCCGTCTGGGAGCTCGCCGTCCCATTTGCTTTCGTATAAGTTGAAATCTACCTTGCCTACGGTAAATTTGTTTTTCGCTGCCTCGTAGTCGGTCATATAGGCCATGGTGCCGCCCAGGCTTAAGATAGCGATGAGGGCGATGGCAGTGAAAAGCTTGATTTTGTTTTTGGTTTTTTTCTGTTTCATTTCCATACATAGATTCCTCCTGATCTTTTTGTTGCTGGATATTTCCCCATTGTCCCGGATATGGGGAGTGGGCTACCGAAGAAGCAGATAACCGATGCCTGGGATGTGGAACCGGACCTTTCCCAGAATGTCGTCAAAGGGTACAGGAGCCGGGTCATGTACCTGATTGGCGTCTCCTTTGGTGACGGCTGTGCCATTGGCCTGGTCCACGGACAGAACTCTGTGAGTGACCAGGGTCTCTCCGGTTCGGAAACTGATAATGTCTCCCTGACGAATGGGCTCCTCTTTCCCATAGGGACTTACATAGATAACGCTTCCTGCTTTAATGGCAGGCTCCATGCTGCTGCTCTTTACTACATAGGCTTCCATGTGAAAAGCTTTGGGAAGCCATGCCGCCGCGGCCAGAAGAAGGGCGGCAGCCAGGAACAGGTTAATAAGCCATCGTAAAAGTTTTTCTCTCAATGTTATCTCCTCCTTTACTATTTATCCGCCGAATCGAACGTATGTACGATTATTTTTCTAATTTTTTTCTGAGTTTTTTTAAAAGCTTCTGATGACGGGCCTGAAGAGTAGTTACCGGCATTTTTTTAGCTCTGGCATAGGATCGGAGGGATTCTCCGTATACGTAAAGCCTGCAGATCAGCTCCCGCTCATTTTCGGATAATTCCTGGGTGGCTTTTTTCAGGGATTCTAAGAGAAGATGTCTTTCGGCAGTTTCCTCCACCGATTCGGCAGAGGCGTCCCAGATCAGATCGCTTCCGTTTAAATCCTCTGTGTCCAGGGCGTCGTAGAAAAAGGTTTTGTTTTTTATGTCGCTTTCCCGGAAATATCGCTCCTTTCGCTCGCCCTTACAGTAGGCCTTGTAGATTTCCTCTGAGACGGGGATCTGTTTGTCGTGGATTTTGATGTAGTAGTTCATGGCTGATTCTCCTTTCGTGGCAGCGGATATCTGCTCTGCATCCAAGCAGCCGTAATGGGCAAGGGGCAGATACTGCAGCGGTTCAAGTCTGATGAAATGGCTGTGTTTACAAAGCAAAAGGAGAGACACACTGCCTTGGGGGCAATGCGTCTCTCCTGCTATTCGGTAATTGGATCATTCCGCTGCTAGGTAGTCTTTATGGAGGCAGCAGGGGCGGGGGCGCTGCTGCTTTTTAAAAGGGTGACTCTTATGATCTTCCGGCATCGGGAACACTTGATCAGGATACTGCCCTTTGTCCCGGGGGTAATGTCGAACAGTCTTTGCCGGCAGTATTTGCAGTATATGGTGGTGGCAGTCATTGGTAAATCCCTTCTTTCCTCACATGAAAATCAAACGTATGTTCGAAAGTAAGTGTAACAAATAATGAAAGGTTTGTCAATAACCTGTTTTAGAAATTTATTTCGGGCGAGAAAAAAGGCAAATGATTGAATTTTGCTGTTTACTATGATATATTAATGTGGAAAAGTAAAGCGCCACAAACACAGGAAGGGAGGAGTAGCTGCTGCAGTGCGGGGCAGTTACAGGAAGGATTGTATCAATGGTAGATAAATGGAACATAACGATTCCGGAGCTGACAGGGAAGGAGGAGAGACGTGCCTATGTCTATCTGCCGGAGTCTTACTTTAAAAGCACGAGAAAGCGGTATCCGGTGCTGTATATGTTTGACGGACATAATGTTTTTTTTGATGAGGATGCAACCTATGGCAAATGCTGGGGAATGAAGGAGTATATGGATTCTTCCGAAACCCAGATGATCATTGCGGCAGTGGAGTGCAATCACAGCCCGGATCATGGACGTCTTCGGGAATATTCGCCTTTTGATTTCAAGGAGAAAGGCATCGGAGAGATCCAGGGACACGGGAAAGTCACAATGGAATGGTTGGTCAGCAGCTTCAAAAAGGAAATTGACCGAAGGTTTCGGACCCTGCCGGACCGAGAGCATACGTTTATCGGCGGCAGCTCCATGGGCGGGCTGATGAGCCTGTATGCGGTGCTGGAGTATAACCAGGTGTTTTCCCGGGCAGCAGCGCTGTCGCCGTCTGTCTGGGTAGCACGCCAGAGGCTTGAGCAGATGATCAGCCAGACAGAGGTTTTGCCGGATACGGTGATCTATATGGATTATGGTTCAGAGGAATTTGGGAATCATATGAATATGAGAAAACAATATGTGAAGGTGACTTCCCTGCTGATGAATAAGCAGATCATGGTAGAAAGCCGGATTGTGCCGGGCGGTCAGCACTGTGAAGCAAGCTGGGAGCGGCAGATCCCGTTTTTTATGAATACATTGATGTATGGACGGAACGAGGAGGATAAAAGGCCGAAGTCCGGTCATGCAGCCAGGAAGACAAAGTAAGCCTGTAGTGCAGCAGCGGGGTATGAAATACTCACAGAGTACGATGTGCTGTGAAGCATGCACAGAATGGAGGAAAAGATGGAGGTTCAATATTTTAGAGAATATAGCCCAGCCCTCAGCAGGGATATGGAATGCAAGGTGTATGGACATGCAGGGCGTCCTGTTCTATTTATACCCTGCCAGGACGGACGATTTTTTGACTTTGAAAATTACAAGATGACCGATGTGTGGGCTCCCTGGATTGACTCCGGACAGGTGATGGTGTTTGCCATTGACACCATGGACAAGGAGACCTGGTCCAATTCGGGCGGAGACCCAGGCTGGCGGAGCTGGCGTCATGAGCAGTGGATCCAATACATTGTAGACGAGGTGGTTCCCTTTATGCGCTGGATGGTCAATGAGCGGAACGGATGGAGCGGCAATCCTGGAGTGATGGCATTTGGCTGCAGCCTGGGGGCGACTCATGGAGCTAATCTTTACTTCCGTTTTCCGGGGATCTTTGACCGTTTGCTGGCTCTCAGCGGGATTTATACGGCGGATTATGGATTTCATGGGTACATGGATGAACGAGTATATTTAAATTCCCCCCTTCATTATCTGCCCAATATGCCGGCGGGGCATTCTTATATAGGGCAGTATAACCAGAACAAAGCAGTAATCTGCGTAGGACAGGGACCCTGGGAGCTGCCGGACTCTACGCGGCAGCTTGAGAGGATTTTAAATGACAAGGGGATTCATGCTTGGGTGGATTTTTGGGGCTATGACTGTTCCCACGACTGGCCCTGGTGGTACAAGCAAGTGGTGTATTTCCTGCCATATTTATTGGGATAGAGACGGATCTGCTGTTTCCGATTTTTGGTTTTTGGTGTTAATGGTGCGGATAGCGGATACTATTTGCTCAAGGATGGCTGCAATGATACACTGGCGGGAACGCAAGCTATGCCTTGAAATCCGTACAAAACGAAGGAATGGGTGAAAGAAAAGCATTTCACCTATGTTTGTATGTGCTGCAAAGCATACACAGAATGGAGAAAATTATGAAAAATATAATATTTATCTCACCTAATTTCCCTACAAATTACTGGCAGTTTTGTCGGGAGCTGAAAAATAACGGCATGAATGTGCTGGGAATCGGCGATCAGCCCTATGACGAGATGGCCCAGGAGGTGAAGGACAGCCTTCATGAATACTACAAGGTTTACAGCCTGGAAAATGAGGATGAGGTTTATCGGGCAGTGGCATTTTTTGCATTTAAGTATGGCAGAATTGACTGGCTGGAGTCCAACAATGAATACTGGCTGGAGAAGGATGCCCGTCTACGGACAGATTTCAACATTAAAAGTGGATTTCAGGAGCCGGATATTCCCAGAATCAAGTATAAATCCCGGATGAAAGAATATTATACAAAGGCAGGGATTCCTGTGGCCCGTTTTCATATGGTGAAGGACATGGAGGGCTGTCTGGCATTTATCAAGAAGGTAGGATATCCGGTAGTGGCAAAGCCGGACAACGGAGTAGGCGCCTCCGATACCTGGAAAATCGAGAACGAGGAGCAGCTTCAGACCTTTATGGACAGCCGGATGGAGTGGGTTTCCTATATTATGGAGGAGTTTGTCTATGCGGAGGTCAATTCCTATGATGCGATTATTGACGCCAACGGAAAACCCATGTTTGAGACCGGAAATGTAACCCCTATGTCCATTATGGATATTGTAAACAATGAGGACAATTCTATTTATTATATTTTGAAAAAGCTGCCAGAGGATACCCGAAGAGCAGGCCGTGCGGCTGTGAAAAGCTTTGGGGTAAAAAGCCGCTTTGTACATTTTGAATTTTTCCGTCTTACAAGGGACCAGGAGGGGCTGGGCAAGAAAGGGGATATCGTGGCTCTGGAGGTGAACATGCGTCCCTGCGGAGGCTTTACGCCGGACATGATCAATTTTGCCCACAGTACCAATGTATATAAGATCTGGGCAGATATGATTGCTTTTGGAAATTCGACAATTCCGGTAGGCAAACACGCTTTCTGCGCATTTGCAGGGCGCAGGGACGGCAAGGATTTTATCATGGACGACGGAGATATTATGGAAAAATACGGCAGCAAAATAAAGATGGCGCAGCGCCTTCCGGATGTGCTGGCCAGTGCCATGGGGAATCAAATGTATGTGGCGGTGTTTGACACAAAAAAAGAGATGGAGGAATTTTATCGGAGCATACTGGCCTGCAGGGAGGAGGGCAATTATTGACAGAGGCTTTTTAGGCAGAAGGATAGGACGGCGGGGAGCCACTAGATAAAGCGAGACATGCAATACCCACAGAATACGATGTGCTGTGAAACATGCACAGAATGGAGGAAAAAATGAAAAACCCGTTAGTGACGATTACAATGGAGGATGGAGGCGTGATCTGTGCAGAGCTGTATCCTGACATAGCGCCCAATACCGTGAGAAATTTTATCAGTTTAGTGAAAAAAGGCTATTATGACGGACTGATTTTTCACCGTGTTATTGAGGATTTTATGATACAGGGAGGCTGTCCCCAGGGAAGCGGAACGGGCGGTCCCGGTTATTGCATAAAAGGGGAGTTTCAGCAAAATGGGTTTGCCAATGATTTAAAGCATGAGAGGGGCGTGATTTCCATGGCCCGTACCATGGCGCCGGATTCTGCAGGCTCCCAGTTTTTTATCATGCATCGGGATGTGCCGGATCTGGACGGCGGATATGCTGCTTTTGGAAAAGTAACAAGAGGCATGGAGGTTGTGGACCAGATCGCACAGGTGCGGGTGGATTTTAATGACAGGCCCTTAAAGCCCCAGAAAATGAAATCCGTAGTGGTAGACACCTTTGAAGAGGAATATGAGGAGCCGGATAAAATATAATGTCAAAGGGGAGCGCATGCTTCGAATGTGCCTAAAGCAGGTCTGGTATTTTGAGAATAAATTTTTGCAAAAGACAAAACCTTGAAGACATAAACTGGAGAAGTAAACAGGTGTAAGATTTATGGTACAGGAAAAAGACATAACGGTAGAAAATATGATTATCCGTGTCGTTATATCAGATGATGAGAAGACCCTTCTTGCGGCCAAAGCGGCAGGAAGGGTTATTGTCGGTGTGGCAGGAGAAAATGGGGAAAGGGCGCTTCCCATGGCACGATATTTGGTGGCGGCAGAAGCAGCAGCAACAGAACAATATCTGGAGCAGGTGGTGCGCCGGGAAAAAGGGCTGCCCTGGATGATTAAGGAGACAGACCGTCTGCTGATTCGGGAATTTACGGCAAAGGATGCAGGACAGGTGCCTCAGGAACCGGAGGATCAGGAGGATGACCGAATCTTTCAGGACAGGGAAAAGCTGACGGCATATATTGAGGGCCAGTATGGCTTTTTCGGATACGGGCTGTGGGCAGTAGAAAGAAAAACAGATAGAAGGATTGTGGGAAAAGCAGGGATAACAGGATGTGACGAGGAAGGGAGGATGGAGCTGGGATATCATATTTTTACACCATACCGGCGGCAGGGATACGGTGAGGAAGCCTGCCGGGCAATATTGGAATATGTGAAGGAAGAATATGATTGTCCTGTTTATGCTGCTGTGGAGGCGTCTAATGACGCCTCCACAGGACTGCTGAAAAAACTTGGGCTGCACACAAAGCCTTATCCTGCATCATATGCAAAGCCAATTCTCAGCAGCTCCTAAAGCTGGGATTGTGAAGCTTACGGTTGTGAGGACAGAGCCGGCAAGGTGTTTTTTACGGAGAAAAAATGTAGCGGATCAGGGCATCGGCATTTTCCCGGCGGGTGGAATTGATAATAATTCCCAAAAGAGGAGGATTCTGGCCCAGATGAATCTCAGCGGCAAAAGGGGTATTGCTGATATCAACGGCACAGGCATACTCAGAGCCGTCTTCTCTGGCTGCATAAAATAAGCGGTCCTGCACCAGGGAGAGAAGCTCAGGAGACAGATCCTTTTCCAAATCAATATATCCGTCCAGGGAGGCAAAGTGCCGGACGGTGGCAGTGTCTCCGATGATGATGTCTAAATCCTTGGAAAAAACAAGGGCAGAAACCTTTGCCATGGTGGCATAGCTGAGCTCGCTTGCATTGTCTCCATAGGTGATAAAGTTGGACTCTGCGTTGATCAGATCCTTTTTTCCTAAGTTTAAATATTGGGCAAAGTCTTCCTGGATCGGAGCAAGATTGATCTCCTCCTGGGACTGGCTGTTGATGATAATGCAGTACAGGGCTGTGTGGAAGGTACTGTGATACAGGGAGGTGGCGGCTGCCTGGAGAATCAGGAGCGCGGCAATTATCAGTCCGATGTGGACCTTGTAGTATGCCCAGATATACCAGGCCCGGTCTTTCCAAGTCATGGCTTTTAATTTTTCCAGCTCACTGCGCTTGGGTTCTGATTCCGGCTTGGGGGCTGGATCCTGGGGGGAATTTTGCTGGTTCATAGATTCTTCGGTTATTTTCATAAAAGGGTACTCCTTTTGCTGTAGTTGATGGAAAGATTATATCATAGATTAAGAGAGATGGGGAATTTTTTTGTAAGGTCTGCCTGAGCCTGCTGTTTTTGTTAGGGATGATTCACAAGTGATTTGTGAACAGTCCCTTAGCTGCTCGGGGGTATGAGAGAATGGAAGGATGACAGAAGGACAGCGCTGTTTTTGGGATGATACAGGAGAGGTGAAATAAAAAAGCGGGAAAAAATAGAAAGATAATTGAGGGGGAATCTGGGTTGGCAAGGATGAATGAAAGGAATCCGTGGGTTATAGGGGGGAATAGTCTGAAAACTTGTTGTGTTTATGAGATTTAAAATGTAATTTTTTTGCTTGAAAAATTCTCAAAATGTGTACATTTTGGAATAGATTTGACAATGGAAGTTAATGGGTAAAAACCCATAGAAAAAGTGATTAAGATTATTGATTTTTTGACGATAATATATTAAGATATAGTTTGATTCAGATAAATTTCGCACTGAAAAAATTTGTCTCAAAATGTACACATTTTGGAAATGAAAAAAGTCTGAAAATACAGCATAAAGAGAGAGAGAATGCCGCCAGATAAGATATGCAAAACAGTTCGCCAACATAATAAAGAGCCCATTTCCAGGGAAGATATGGAGAAGCTGCAGGAGATTGCAGCGGATTACGGAAAGGTAAAGAATTATGTCTATGATCATTTTGGCGGAATCGGAAGTCTTTCGAAAATCTATCCGGGCTATACAGTTCAGAATGAGATGACAGCCACAGAGCTAAGAGGGAACTTAGGTCTCCCCAGCGTTTATTTCTATTTGGCTATTTTTGATGCTTTAGCTGATATTAAGAGCCAGTGGATTCGGACAAAGGCAAAGGTGCTGCAGCTTATCGGGGCCAACAATAATCTGACACCAGAGGAAAAACACTATCTCCGCTTTGTATTAAAAGTCAATAATGTATTTATGGCAATATTGAATCAGGAAGCCATAAAGCTGCCCCAGGATATCCGAAAAAAATATGAGGAAGTGTCTGAAGGGGTTCAAGTAGAACATTTACACCGTTATCTGTGCAGGCAGGTGAGAAAACACCATGTAAGGCAGCACACAGATGCAACAACAGGCTTTTCTCTTACGGAACGGGCGTATCGATACAAAGATCATGGGATCTATATTTCCACAAAGCAGAGCCGAAAGCGTATTTTCATTCCTCTGACAGATAACAATCAATATAAAAGCCAGATTTATTTGAAGCTGTATCCAGACAAAAGCAGGATAGAGATCATGGCTCCGGTTTACAGAACCATTCGGTCTTATGAAGAATATGTCAATCAGATCGGTATTTCCATGGGTATGTTTACCATGATCACCGTCAGCAATGGCAACGGTTACGGAGAAGAATTTGGAGATTATCAGACCAAATATGCAGAGTGGATTCGAAGTCAGACTTCTATTTACAGCATCAATCGGCAAGCGAATCCGGGAAGAAAGAAATACAGCGCAAAAAAGAGACGGCTGGAAGAACAGCTGCATGCCTATATTAATCATGAGCTGAATCGGCTTCTTCAGTGCGAAAAGCCAAATACCATCTATATGATAAAGCTTCCAAAGCCTCAGAAGGGCGGAAAAAGCCACAAAACCAACAACCAGGCTGCCATGTGGCAGCGAGGATATATCCGCAGCCGCCTGATACAAAAATGTAGAGAGCAGTCTATAGAGCTTGTTGAGGTTTTAGGTAAAGACATTAGCAGAGAGTGCAGTCAATGTGGGCAAACAGGAAGTCAGCAGAATGGTTTTTTTGTCTGCGAAGGCTGTGGCTATAGGGCAGATAAAAAGCTGAATGCTGCCCAAAATGCCCTCAAGCGGGGAATAGAAGGAAAAATTATCCGATGAATAGGATCATAAGAACGACTGTATGGATAAATTTTGGCTTTGAGCCGGAATTTTACCGTAAGGACCACACAGAAAGTTCATGATATAAAAAGGATACGGCATTAGAAGGCAGGGAGAGCCTGCGTATTGGGTATGCCAAGACCCTGTGAACATGGATATCCCAAAAGGAGTCGTGATGTAGCAGGGAGCGAAGTGGAAAGTTTCCACATCATCCATAGGGATGACCAATATGCCTTATTTTCTAACCTGATGAGACAGACTAGATGAGAAAGATCAGAATCCGGTTTTGTCGTCAGAAGAAATGTTAAGGCAGGGCTGTACTAGGTGAACGGCTGGATGATTGAAAAAAGGAATGGAAAATGCCATGAGAAAGACGCATAAAAAGCAGGCAGAAGATTTTATCAGGCTGCTGGAGCAGGCGCATCTGGAAATAAAAAGGTTTATGGAGAAGCAGCAGAATGCCGTGGCAGCGGATCTGCTTGGACAATGCCAGGAGGGAGCCATTGGACTGGGGAATCTGATTGAAAAAGAAGAAGGAGAAGACTTTCCAACCATCTCTCTTTTACAATCTTATTGCGAACAGACCTTTCATATTTATGAGGAATTGTGTCAGGAGCCTCAGGCCATAAATCCGGACAGGACCTATAAAAGTCTGAAAAAGTCCCTGATTCAGATAGAAAACAGTGTAAAAAATGATATAAAAGTACGTTTGGAAGTAGTTTTTATGCCATATAAGGCAGCGATGTGGGACAGCATGGAAAGTGTATGGGATGCTGCCTTTAGGGATCCGGACTGCGATGTGTATGTTGTACCCATTCCCTATTATGAGCGAAGAAAAGACGGAACCTTTGGAGAACCTTGCTATGACGGAAACGTCATGCCGGATTATGTGCCGATAACCTCTTATAATACCTATCGTCTTCAGGACAGAATGCCAGACGTGGTATATATTCACAATCCATATGACCAGGGAAATTATGTGACCAGCATTGATCCCAGGTTTTATTCCTGTGAGTTGAGAAAGTACACCAATTGCTTAGTATATATACCCTATTACGTAACGGCAGGCGGAATGAGTGAAGGTCAGGCTTTGTGTCCGGCTTATTTTCATGTGGACTATATTGTAGTCCAGTCCAAAAGATTTATTAAGTTCTTTGATCCGGTGATTCCGGAAAATAAGTTTCTTCCATTAGGTTCGCCTAAATTTGACAAAGTGATCCAGATGTGCAGCAATCCACCCCAACCGCCGACAGAATGGGAGGAAAGAATAAAAGGACGGAAGGTTTATTTTTACAATACAAGCATTAATGGCATGCTGGATGATACGGAAAGGTTCCTGAAAAAGATGGAATATGTATTTCAATGCTTTCAGGGCAGGGAGGACGCCTGTCTGCTTTGGCGCCCCCATCCTCTTTTAGAATCCACATTTGAGTCTATGAGAAAAGAATATAAGGCCCGGTATATGGAACTGAAAAAGCAGTTCATAGAAGAAAAAAGAGGGATTTATGACAATACTCCGGATATTACCAGCACAATTGCTTTATCAGATGTGTATATAGGAGACGCAGGGACAAGCGTTACGTCCCTTTTTGGAATTGTGGGAAAGCCGCTTTTTATTTTTAATAACTATATTAATACCCTTCCGGATTCCGACGACTGGCGCGGTGAAAAGATCAGTCCTGTTTTGGATGCATGGGGAAATGACTGGTATTATGTTTCGAGAAATAACCAGCTTTGGTATTCTGAAAAAAATGATTATCACTACAAATTTTACATGGACTTGGGAACCGGATACTCGGGGGGCAGATACTACATAAAAGCCCTGGCAATAAAAGACAAGATCTATGTTCTTCCAGGCAGCGCCCAGAATCTTTTGATCATTAAAAACAAAAAGATCCGGAAGATTGAGTTTAAAACACAGATTTCGCGTCCTGGGGCATTCTGCAGTTATTGGTACAATGAAAAATACATATTCCTGTTTCCCAATCAATATCCTTTGCTTCTTCGATTCAATATAGAGACAGAGGAGCTGCAGGGCATAGACGGCATCCGTCAGTTTAATGTGAGAAACGTATCAGGAGAATGGCGCATCGGCGGCATCGGCGTATATGGAAATGAGCTGGTTTTTGCCTCTCCTGTGGATCATGAGTTTATCTTTGTGGATATGGATACTTTAAAGGCCAGAGGTCTGTGCAGCCATTCCAAGTGTAATCTGGGAACGCAAAGCATTGTAACTGATGGGGACGAGCTGTGGCTTCTGCCTATGGACGGGAAGATCATTACCTGTTGGAATCCGGGTACAGGGGAAGTGAGGGAATATGGCGACATTCCTCAGGATTTTCGATGTATGAAATGGCCGGATGGCCGGGAATGTGAGGAGCGGCCGTTTGGAAATATTGTGTTTTCAAAGGAAGGGCCTAAGGAGAATATTGTAATATCTCCTAACTGGGGAAATATGTACCTGACCCTTGACAGACAAAGCGGCAGGATGGAAAGGTGGGAGCCGCCGGTTGCATTTACAAATCGCGGAAAGAACGGATACTTTACAGTGGGAACAATGGGCGGATTCTGTGTTTTTTATCGGAAGAAAGGAAAATCAGACCAAAGAATCTGGTATGCACCGGAAAGAAAGCTTTATGACGTAAATATTGATACAAAAGAATATAAAGAGGTGGAAATAGAATTTGACTATGAGGAGCTGAAAAAGCAGGAACCTGGTTTTATGGAGGAATCCCAGTGGCTGCAATATTGCTTAAATGAAAATGCATTTAACTCTTTAAAGGATCTGCTGGATGGAAATATAACCGGACATTCCTTTGACAAAGAGAGGCAGATTAAGGCTTTTTCTAAAATCAATGCAGCTATAGACGGAAGATGCGGAGAAAAAATCCATCGGTTTGTTAAAGGAAAGGTGTGACAGGGAAATGTAAAAAGAGCCGCATAGGGAGCCGTTCATGGGATGAGATTAAAATGTATGGTTTGCAAATACAGGGAGAGGAGCAATCAGGAAGTGTTATGATAAAAGTAATTACATATGGGACATTTGACCTCTTCCATGAAGGTCATTACCGGCTGCTTCAGAGAGCCAAAGCGCTGGGGGATTATTTGATCGTAGGTGTAACTACGGAAGCATATGACAAAACAAGAGGAAAGCTGAATGTTATAGATTCTCTGGTAACTCGGATTGAAAATGTGAAGAAGACAGGTTTTGCAGACGAAGTGATCATAGAAGAAGAACCTGGACAGAAATTTAATGATATTAAAAAATTTAACATCGATATCTTTACAGTTGGTTCCGATTGGGTGGGAAGCTTTGATTATCTGAAGGATTTCTGTAAAGTTGTATATCTGGAGCGGACAAAAAATATTTCCAGCACGATGCTTCGGGAAAGAAACAGCAGTATTCAGAGAATCGGAATCATAGGAACAGGACGGATTGCGGAACGATTCATTCCAGAGGCAAGGCTGGTGAGCGGGGTCAGCACCCAGGGGGTGTATAATCCTCACGAAGAAAGTGCAAGGCGGTTTGCGGACAAATGGGAGATCAATGCCTATAAGGATTCGGAAGAATTTTACAAGGCAGTTGATGTGGTGTACATAGCATCCCCTCATGAGACTCATTATGAATATATAAAATCTGCATTGGAGCATGGCAAGCATGTGCTGTGCGAAAAGCCAATGGTTTTGAAAAAGGCACAGGCAGAGGAATTATTTGACTATGCAAAAGAACGAAACCGGATTTTATTTGAAGGGATCAAGACAGCCTATTGTCCGGGATTTCACAAGCTTTTAGGAATTGCCAGCAGTGGTACTGTGGGAAACATACGCAATGTAGAAGCTTGTTTTACAAAGCTTGAAAAGCCAAAGAGCAGAGAACTGACCAATCTGGTATACGGAGGAAGCTTTCTTGAACTGGGAAGCTATGTAATGCTGCCAATTTTAAAGCTTTTTGGACAGGAGTTTGAAGATGTCCGTTTTGATACGATTAAAGGAGGAAATGGGCTGGATCTTTTTACAAAGGCATCCTTTCGATTCCCGGCAGGAATTGCCACAGCGACCTGCGGTCTTGGCGTAAAGTCTGAGGGAAGACTGTTGATTGCAGGTACAAAAGGCTATATCGTGGCGGAGGCACCTTGGTGGAAGACTACATATTTTGAAGTGCATTATGAAAATGCAGGAGAGATTGAGAAATATTCCGAACGGTTTTTAGGAGACGGGCTTCGGTATGAGATCAGTGATTTTTTGTCCATGATAACCGGGAACGGCAGTAATGAATTTAAATTGACAAGGGGGGAATCTGCGGCATTGGCCGGGATTATGGAGGAGTTTATAAAGGCGGAAGGAAGGTGTGTCCGCAGCCGGAAACAGGAAGACTTTGATAGGATATAAGGTGAAAACGATGATTCAGCTGGATGAAAAGATGCTTCGTCAGCTTCAGATGATACAAATGGAAATGCTGGTTGAGGTAGATAGGATCTGCAGGAAATGCAAAATAAAATATAATATTATTGCAGGCACCTTGCTGGGGGCGGTTCGGCATGGCGGATATATTCCATGGGACGATGATGCAGATGTAGCCTTGCTCCGTCCAGAATATGAAAAGTTTCGCAGAGCCTGTAAAACAGAACTGGATAAGTCGCGATTTGTTTTTCAGGATCATAGAAATACAAAAGGCTATCGGTGGGGCTATGGGAAGCTTCGTAGAAAAAATACACTTTTTCTAAGAGAGCACCAGGAACATATGCCTTATATGCAGGGAGTTTTTATTGACGTTTTTCCTTTAGATGGGGTACCCAATAATTATTTCCTGCGAAGCTTGAAGAATTTTGAGTGCTTTTGTGTGAGAAAGATTTTGTGGTCTAAGGTTGGAAAAATCGGTGACAAGAACTTTTGGAAACGTCAGGTTTATAAGCTGTTGGATAAAATTCCAGAAAAAGCTGTATTTTACTATTACCATATTATGGTTCATAAGGCGAATGAGAAAAGGTCACGGATGGTACGTATTCTTATGTTTCCAACACCCAACAGTGAGTATGGATATTATCGTAATTGGTATGAAAATAGTGAGGATATTGTATTTGAAGGAAAGGTGTTCCAGGGAATTAAGGATTATGACAGCTATCTAAGCTTTAAGTTTGGAAATTATATGGAGCTGCCGCCGACAGAGAAGAGAAAGGTGCATCCAGTCAGTAAAATCAAGCTGATTTAGAGTGTTAGAGACATGATAGAGGAAAAGAGAAGCAATGAATTGCGGATAACAAGTATTCAGCATTTTTGTGTGGGAGATGGGCCTGGAATACGCACTACCGTTTTTCTGGCAGGCTGTAATATGCGATGCTTATGGTGTCATAATCCGGAAGCTGTTATAGAAGACATATTTAAGTACTCTGTTTTAAATGTTTCAGAAAGTGAATTGTTTGAAGAAATATGTGAAGATAAGATGTTTTTTGAAAATTCCGGCGGCGGAGTGACTTTTTCTGGCGGAGAGCCCGTTATGCAAGCAATCCAGTTAAAGAGGATATTGAAAAAATGTAAGACGGAAAGTATTTCTACAGCAATTGAAACAGCGGGAAATTACGCTCTTAAAATACTGGATTCTATATTGGACTATATTGATTTGATTATTTGGGATTGTAAAGCCGTATCCAGAGAAGTTCATATAAAATGTACAGGGGTTTCTAATGAGCAGATTTTAGAGAACCTTAAGGTAATAAGCAGTAAAAATAAGACCTTATGGGTACGGATTCCTGTTGTTTGGAATGTAAATATTACGGAAGAAGAAATGAACCATATGGGAAAATATCTTACGAGGATAATGCCTGAACGGGTGGAGTTAATGCCATATCATAAGATGGGGATATCCAAATATGATCAATATAATCTGGAATATAGGTTAAGAGATATAGAACCACCTACAAACGAACAATTAAAGTTGTGTTGTAATATATTAAAACAATATGATATTAATGCAACCTATGAATAAAAGAAAGTATATGGAGTGATATGAAAAAGATATCTGTTATAATTCCGGTCTATAATACAGAAAAAGAATTAAGCAAATGTTTATATAGTGTTCAAAATCAGAGTTACTCAAACTTAGAGATTATCTGCGTTGATGATGGTTCAGATGACGGTTCAGACAAAATT
Source organism: bacterium D16-56 (assembly GCA_003611875.1). Lineage (GTDB taxonomy): Bacteria > Bacillota > Clostridia > Lachnospirales > Lachnospiraceae > Brotaphodocola. The sequence goes on from RAYY01000028.1 coordinate 49,213, forward strand.
ATAGATAAATTTGGAAAGAAAGATTCACGATTTAAGGTCCTTCATCAACAAAATGCAGGGGAGAGTAATGCTAGAAATAAGGGATTACAAATGGCAACTGGGGATGTGATTGCATTTTGTGATTGTGATGATTGGATAGAATACAATATGTATGAAGAAATGATAGATGAGATGAATAAATACGATTTGGATATGATAGCGGCGGGATGGTGTAAGGAAACCTATGAGGATACAGAGATAATTAGGAACCTTTTACCTGTTGCCGAGAACGTATTTGGCCGTGATCAGCTTCTAAAATATATTTATATGAGAGACAGCTATCGCGGATTTGCATATATGTGGAATAAGCTTTATAAAAGGGACATATTAAAAGATCTTGATGGAAAACCGTTGTTTTTTGAAGAAAGTCTTTCATTAGGAGGGGATGTTGTATATTTAGGGAAAGCAGCATTAAATGTGGCAAGGGCGAAATATATAGCATCCCCTTTTTACCATTATAATCAAAGAATAAATTCGGGATGCCATACAGAAGATGTTGTGAAATTACGTGATTGGTTAAGAGCGTATGAAATGATAATAGAGGTTTTTACAGATAAAAAGATCGATACAGAAACGATCAATTATGCAAAGCGTTTTTTGGCTTATCACAGCAGTAATGCAGCGGAAATTGCAATTGCTAAAAATTTGGAAAAACCCAAAAAGGTTTTCCAGAATTTTATGAAAGCATATGAAAGAGAATATATAGAATTGAATTGTTGTCATCCTGAAAGAATAGAAAGATATTACCGCTTGCTAGATGCTTAGGAAGGAGTATGTTGTATGAAATGGAAAACAGAAGGGCATGAATTTGATAAAATGTATCATGAAATTGAAAGGAAGCATGCTTTTTTTCTTTTTGGTGCAGGTGATTATGGACATCAGTTTTTAAATGTTTTTAGGGATAGGATAAAAATAAAAGGATATATTGACAATGATAAAGAAAAACAAGGAGAACCGATAGAGGGATATCCCTGTTACGATTTAGAAAAAGTAAAACTCTTAGATTCTGAGGGGATTATTGTTACGATGTCCCAGATTGCCAGGGTTCAGCCGCTTAAGCAATTAAGAGAAAAAGGATACAGAAAAAATAAAGATTTTTTTATTATAGAGGAATTTTTATCAGTATATTTTGTTTACAAATATAATAAGGTATATTTTTCCAGTATCTCCTTTTTGCCAAGTACAGTTTGTAATTTAAAATGTAGATATTGCTTAAACTTTAATCCTTTTGCTAAGGAGTATTATATTCGTAAATGGGATGATTTGAAGGCAGATGTTGATCTGTTTTTTTCTTGTGTAGATTATATTATGTTGTTCCATGTAAGTGGCGGTGAACCATTGCTGTATAAACACACAGTCAAATTGATAGAATATCTGGATGAATATTATGGAAACAGAATTACTACTCTTCGATTAGTTACAAATGGAACAATTGTTCCGACGGAAGATGTTTTGGAAAGACTGAGCCGTTGTAATGTGCAAATAACTGTGGACGATTACCGAAAAGCAGTCCCTCAATATGACGATCAATTTGATATTTTGATTAAGAATTTAAATAAATATAAGATTGATTATTATGTTAATAAAGTGGATTCTTGGATTGATTTGGCTCCAGAAAAGACAGATTATTCTAATTTAACAGAGAATGAATTAATACTACATAGATCCCGGTGCAATCAGTCATGGCAGGAGTTACGAGATGGAAAACTATATAATTGTAACTATGCTGCCTATGCTGCAGTAGCTGGGATTGCCGGCGAACAAGACAGCGAGGAAGTATTTAAACTGACGGATTTTTCTAAAGAAAAAAAGAAAGAATTGGTTGAATTTAGATTGGGGTACAGCAAGAAGGGATATACAAATTTTTGTAAAAAATGCAGAGGGTTTACTTCAGAAAATAATGAAAAAGTTGAGCCTGCTTTGCAGATCTAGAAAAAGGAGTATCAGATGTTCATTTCTTATAAAGAACAGGTGTGTCAAGTATTGCAAAATCATGTCATGGATTCATTTGAGATTGCTATTTATCCTTTTGGATATAGGGGACAACAGGTAAAACAAATATTAAATACCGAGTTTCAGATCAAGGAAACCTATCTTGTAGATAATTATTATACAGGAGAAATACCTGTGCTAAAGGTCAAAGAATTTCTGAAAGTTTTGTCAGAGGGCATGCTTATATTATTGTGTTGTGAAAATGACGAGATAAAAAAACAAATCCGAGACACCCTATCCGAAATTCCAGAATCGCAGATTATAGATGTTTTTCCTAAACATAATATTTATGTTTCTTCCTGGAAGGATAAATCGATTGAAGGTTCTACGTTGGAAGATATGGAAAAACTTTATCATGGTTTGAAAAAACTGGTTTTTGAGGAGGATGTTACCGTTTATTCTTTAATTAAACCGTATGAAAAGAACTTCTTGATGAATCAATTTGAAATATATTGTGTACAACAAATTAAAAATAGATCTTTGCAACGGGCATATAGTCTATTGTTGGCAGTGCTTTTAAAAGAACTTCAAGTTGAAGATGGAGAGTATTTGGTAGGCAAAGCAGCTTATCGCCAAATCAATAATACATATCCCACTGATGTATATGAAGAAATTTACTATTTAGAAAAGAATTCTCAGATAAATAGTAAAGAAGCTTTTTTAATAAAAGAAGCGTATGAAATGCGTTTGTTTACCAGATTTCCTGGAGGGCATACTGTTCCTGGGTATGAAATGATTTTAAAAAGTGGGATTAATAGGAAGTTGTCAGAGATAAAAAATAAATATATAGAAGAAAGAGAGGAGAAGGAAAAGAAATTATTTTATGAATCACAATTAATTGTCATTCGAGCATTGCAAGAGTTGATCAAAAGATATGCTGATGCATCCTATAGGAGTTCCAGTGCAAACAAAAAATTATTGAGAGTAGCCCGAAATTGTGAACATATTGCATATAAAGCGCCACGTAGTTTTGAACAAGCCCTCCAATTGTTGTGGTTATCACATGAGTTGATGATACTGGAAGGAAATATTAAGGGGATTTCTCTGGGCAGAATGGATCAGTATTTATATCCATTTTATAAACATGATTTTGACCAAAATGTATTAAATAAAGAATTTGCAAGAAAGTTGATTTATGTATTTTGGAAAAAACTGTCCTTTGACAGAAGGGCATTATCCTTCCAAAATGTGACAATTGGGGGAGAGAAAAATGAAAAAAGCAAAGATGGAAACCCGTTGACAATCCTCTTTTTGGAAGCACAGATGGAAACGCGGGCGAATCAACCCATGTTATCGCTCAGAACGAACAAGTTTACTTCAAAAAAAATATGGGATAAAGCGCTGGAAGTGATTTCAACAGGGATGGGAATGCCGGCTTTATTTAATGATGAAATGATCATACAGGCCAAAATGAGATGTGGAATTAGTCAAGAAGATGCAGAAAATTATTCCATTGTAGGGTGTGTGGAACCGGCGATTGGCGGAAAGGAATATTCCCATACAGAAGGACTAAGATTGAATGTGGCGAAATTATTGGAATTAATGTTCTTTGAAGGACAATGTCCTGTAACGGGAAAAAAATATGCACTGGAAAAAGTATGTAAATTGAAAGAATATTCAGATTTTGATAGTTTTTATCATCAGTTCAAACGGGAATTATTTTCTTTAATTCAAAAGGCATGCCATTTTTTAAATCAGGCAGATCTTTCCTATGGTGAAAATTGGCCGGCACCGTACATGTCATTATTCATGGAGGAAACTTTGAAAAAAGGAAGGGATGTTGCGAGAAAGGGAACAAAGTATAGTAATTTATCAATCAATTTTGCCGGAATGGCAAATGTGGTCAATTCTTTGATTGCAGTAAAAATAATTGTTTATGAAAAAAAGTTAATTTCTCTTTCAGAAGTTCCTATGATTCTGAGTGAAAATTTTGAAGGATATAAAGAGATTGAAAAAGAGATTTGTGATATTCCAAAGTATGGAAATAACAAAAAAATCGTGGATGAATTGATGCAGGAATTGACAGAACTGATTATTTCGGCGGCTGACCAAGGTACGATTAATGAGGGCAGACTGTTTCAAACAGGATTTTATACGGTAGTGCTTCACGCGGAGATGGGAAAATACATGTTGGCGTCTTTTGATGGAAGAAAAGAGAGAACTGCCTTAGCAAGTTCTCTATCACCGACACAGGGAACTGACATTAGAGGACCTTTAGCGGTTTTTCAGTCTGTTTGTAAAACTCCTATGAATAAAATGTCAAATGGTATGGTACTAGATTTAAGGTTTAGTCCGGATTTTTTTACAGATGAGAAAAAAGAAAGGTTGAAAGAGTCTATTTTAACTTATTTTTCTATGGGTGGCATGGAAGTGCAATTAAATGTTGTAGATCAGGAAACTTTGAATCAGGCACAGTTATATCCAGATAAATATAGAAATTTATTGGTGAGGGTTTCTGGATTTAGTACTTATTTTGTAGAGCTGGAAAAGGAAGTACAGGACGAAATTATTTTACGTTATATGAATACTGAGCTATGAGGGAAAAAGATGGGGAACGAAAAATTTGTGATATGGGGTATAGGCGAGAGAGGAAAAATTATAACAGAGTTTTTGGAAGACTCACAGATTCTTGCCTATATTGATACAGATATAAGCAAACAAGGAATGGATTATTTAAATCATCCGATTATCAGTTTTGAAGAATATTTGGAGAAATTCCAGAATTATTTTATAATTGTCACGCCAGTAGAGGAGGAACCGATTTTAAATCTATTATATTCCTATGGTATAGATAAATATTTTCAGATGTCTCACCTTCCATCTGAGATGCAGGGATATGGAGACAGAAAATTTTTAGATCAGATACAAATACCGTTAACGGAAAGCGGAAATAACATTATTGTAGGAACTACATTATATTCTTGCATTTTATATAGAAAAATAGAAGCTATGGGATATAAAAACGTATTTTTATTAAAAAAAGCTGGAGATAAAATGGCGAATCTAATCCAGAAAAATTATCAATATAATACGATAACTCAGATAGATAAAAAAAACGATAGGATTATTGTTACGACTGCTATAAAGGAAAACAATGAAGGAGAAACCGTATTTGACTTCTTTGATATTTCCGAATATCTTCCTCAATATTACAATAAAGATATAGAAAAATTTCATAATATTCACAATGGAAAACGATGCTTCATAGTTGCTACAGGACCAAGTTTGAGACAAGATGATTTAAGAATATTATCAGAGAATAAAGAAATATGTTTTGGCGTCAACCGTGTGTTTTATGTTGATGAAAAGCTATGGAAACCGCAATATTATCTTTTTTTAGACAGAGCAGGGATGAAACAGTATTGGGATCTTATCGCCGCATATAACGTTAAGGAGAAATTTGTAGGAGATTCTTATTGGAGAAGTATTGATTATAAAGGAAACATGCATGTAATACATGCTTTGACAGGACATAGTTTTGATATTTCTCCGAAATTTTCTGAGCGGATTGAGAGGAAAGTATATGCATACGCCACGGTAACCTATGCAGCGATACAAATGGCTGTTTATATGGGATTTTCAACTATCTATTTATTGGGGGTGGATTGCAGTTATAATAAAAACAATAAAGAAAATTACTTTTTTCAGGAACAAAAAAAAGATGTTCATAACCACTATGAGGATCGCATGTTAGTAGCATATAGGACTGCAAAAGAATATGCGGATACTCATGATATAAGAATTTTAAATGCATCAAGAGGGGGAAGTCTGGAAGTATTTGACCGTATTGATTTTGATAAGATTTTTATATAGGAGATGGAATACAATGGTAAATTCCAAAAAGGAGTATTTACATAAAATAATAGACTATGCGAATAGGAATAAGAAATTGGCGATTTATGGAGCCGGCAATGTGGGAGTAGCATTATATCGAGATTTAAAGGATTTAGGGATAAAGGTACAATGTTTTCTTGTGACTTCACTTATTGGTCAAAGGACTGAAATTGACGGGATTTCAGTACTGCAAATCGAACAATTATCAGATGTAGATGAATTGGGAATCATAATAGGAGTTTCGCTGGGAAAGATATCAGGAATCAGAAAGAAACTGGTTCAATGTGGAATGACCAACTATATCACATTAAATCAAGAATATATAGACACAATACTAAATGAGTTTAATGCACCTAAAATGGAGATTACGACAGTCATAGGATGTTCTGTTAATTGTAAATACTGTCCTCAAAAGCTGTTAACAGCACAGTATTGGAGACAAGATAAGAACAGAGTGAGAGAAATGTCGTTGCAAGCGTTTCAGGGTTGTCTGAACAAATTACCTTCTGATACGCAAATTTATTTTGCCGGTATGAGTGAGGCATTTTTAAATAAAGCATGTATTGATATGATAAGATATGCTATAAAAAAAGGCTATCGTGTAGGGGTATATACAACATGTGTAGGGTTAAGTCTTTCAGACTGCAAACAATTAATAAACATGCCATTGGAATCACTGATCCTTCATGTTCCAGACGAACATGACTATGCACACATTCCTATGTCAGACGAATATTGGAGTGTTGTTGAAATGTTATTAAATGCAACAAAAGAAGATGGAACATATTTTGTGGACTCATGTTCTTGTCAGGGAATTCCACTGAAGAAATTTATGGAATTAAATCGTGGAAGGATCAGGGTTGAATCCTATTTACATGATAGGGCAGGAAATTTAGAATCTCAAGACGAGAATTTGGAATCATGCGATTATGTAAATGGGCCTATTTATTGTTATCATAGTGGGGATAGATTGGATCATAATATACTCTTGCCAGATGGTACTGTTTTATTATGTTGTATGGATTATGGAATGAGGCACCCTATTGGAAACTTGATCGAAAATACATATGAAGAAATAATGGAAGGGAAAGTATTAAATGATATACGAAAGGCTTTGAAGGATGAAACAAAAGAACTTTTATGTAGAAAGTGTACATATGCCATAAAATGTAGAAGGGATTAGATGATTTGGAGAATATGGACAGGGAGAAATATATTGAAAAATTTCGGAGTATTTTTACTGAATATATTTTTAAAAAGGATGACTTTGATAAATTGATCTTTTGGGGTATTGGAGCAACGACAGAAACCTGGTGGGATGATATGATAAAAGCCAATCTTATCCCAAAATATATAATCGATTCTAAAAAAGCACACACAAACTATAAAGATTTTGAACTTACTGATCCGAAAGATTTGGGAGATATTCATGAATATATTATTGTAATTATGACAACGAATCCTTATACATATCAGGAAATTTTGTCACAGATTGAACAAGAGGATATTAAAGCTAAGATGGTATGCTCATGTTCTGCAATTTATTATTGGAATTATCGTGGGCGAATCATAAATATGCTGAAGGAATTAGAAGATGAGGTTTCTTTGATTTCATTAGTAGCTATGTTAGAGGCACGTATAGAAGGCAGGTTAATAGAAGAAAATTTAGTAGATCATAGACAATATTTCTCTTTACATCGTTTTTCCTGTTTAAACCCTAAGGAGGTTTATATTGATGCAGGTGCATTTGTTGGAGATACTTTAGAACGCTTTTTGTTTGAAAAGTTTGCTACATTTGATTCTTACTATGCATTTGAGCCATTAAGAAAAAATTATAAAGCTTTAGAGTATCGGGTGAAAAGGTTAGAAAGGGAATGGGGGATTGAAAGTAAAATTATATGCGTTAATTGTGGCTTGGATAAAATCTCTGGAGAACAGAAAATTCTGTCAGTACTTCCAGTAAGTGCTCAAATCGAAACTGATATAGATAAAAACAAATTGGAGGTTATAAAAACAACGTCAATAGATGAATATTTTTCAAACAGAAGAATCTCCACAATTAAATCTGATATTGAAGGTAAAGAAATGGATATGCTAAAAGGAGCAGAAAATTCCATTAAGAAGTGGAAACCACTTTTGGCAATCAGTATATACCACAAACCATCAGATTTGTTTCGGATATTTGAATTAATCAAATCATATCAAGCAGAATACAAAATTTCAATTCGTTGTCACACTGCAAATGGCGGAGACACGATTTTATATGCATATTGAAAGGGCTACAAAAACTAAAGGGGATATTATGGAAAAAGAGAAGATCATAGCAATCATACCAGCCAGATACCAATCAAGCCGTTTTCCAGGAAAACCATTAGCTTTATTAAACGGAAAACCCATGATTCAATGGGTATATGAAAATGTAAATCGTGTAGAAGATATTATGGATACATATGTAGCCACAGATGACGTCAGGATTTTGAATTCTGTTAAAGATTTTGGCGGTAAAGCAATTATGACATCGTCAGAACATAGAAGTGGAACTGACCGGATAGCAGAGTGTGTGGATATTTTGAAATTAGATGAAAATGATATTATTTTAAATGTTCAGGGCGATGAACCATTGATTCAAAAAGAAATGATGCAGGATTTAATTTCTACAATAAAGGATAGTGAAAGTTATATGGGAACCTTAAAAGAAAAAATAAGGAATACGGATGATTTAGAAAATCCTAATATTGTTAAGGTGATTACAAATATACATAATAATGCAATTTACTTTTCAAGATTTCCAATTCCTTACTGTAGAGAAAAGACAGAAAAGATAGATTTATATCGCCATGTAGGCGTATATGCATATCGGGTCTTTTTTTTGAAAAAATACATAAAATTACCTGAATCAATGTTGGAAAAGGCGGAGTCATTAGAACAATTACGAGTTATTGAAAATGGGTATACAATGAAAGTAAAAGAGACGAAATCTATATCTATGGGAGTGGATACAAAGGAACAATTAAAAATAGTAGAAGAAATAATGAAAAGAGAAATGAAATGAAAAAAAAATTTGTTTTGCTGGCAGGTCCTTGTGTAATTGAATCAGAGGAAATGATTTTAAAGCTTGCTGAAAAATTAAAAAGAATTGTAGAAGAATTACCGTTGGATTTTTATTTTAAGGCTTCTTTTGATAAGGCAAACAGGACAAGTATGGAATCTTATAGAGGTCCTGGTTTGACAGAAGGGCTTCGCATTTTAGAGAAAGCCAAAAAAGATTGTGGAGTGAGAATTGTAACAGATATTCATGAGCCATACCAGGCTGATATAGTAAAGGATGTGTGTGATATTATTCAAATCCCTGCATTTTTGTGCAGACAGACAGATTTACTAGTAGCTGCTGCTAAAACAGGGAAAGCAATCAATGTAAAGAAGGCACAATTTTTGGCGCCTTGGGATATGCAGAATGTTGTCCATAAAATAGAAAAAATGGATAATAAGAATATTATACTTTGTGAACGTGGAACGAGTTTTGGATATAATACCTTGGTTGTGGATATGACATCGATAGTAGAAATGAAAAAATTCGGGTATCCGGTCATATTTGACGGAACACACAGTGTACAGAAGCCAGGGGGAAATGGAACTTCAACTTCTGGGAACAGAGAGTATATTCCAAATTTGACAAGGGCTGCGGTTGCTGCAGGTGCAGATGGATTATTTATGGAAACTCATGAAAATCCGCAGACTGCTTTGTCTGATGGGGCGAATATGATAAATATAAGGGATTTAAAAGAATTGTTGTTACAGTGTTTGGAATTGCATGAAATGATAACTAGGGACTAGTACAGCCTTGCCTAAATTCCGGTGAATAAATAACTCGCTATCAGCACCCTGAAGCATGCCTGCGAAGCGAGTCGTAGATTCCACTACGCCGTCGCTTCACAGACGCACAGATGACACCGATATCAAGCAATTTATTCACCGAAATTTAAGCAATGCAGTACTAGTACTGCATTGAATTTGGAATGATACAAAATAATAAACAGGCGGAAACGAAATGGATTTAGAAAGAAAGCTAGAAATAGCGAAAGAGGTATTTAGAAAAGAAATAAATACTCTGGAACATATACAAAATAATTTAGATTATACTTTTATACAAATAGAAGAAGCGGTTGCATCTTGTAAGGGAAAGGTTATTTTATGTGGGATTGGAAAATCAGGTCATATTGCCCGAAAGATTTCAGCAACTTTGGCAAGTCTTGGCACATCTTCTTTTTTTCTGCACCCTGCGGAAGCTTTACATGGAGATCTGGGAATGGTTTCTGAGGAGGATACCATTATTTTAATTAGTAATAGTGGAGAAACAAAGGAAATAATACATCTTATGCCTTCATTAAAGGTCATTGGAGCTAAACTTATATGTATAACAGGAAAAAAAGAGTCAACTTTGGCAAAGGAATGTGAATTAGTACAGATTCTTGAAGTTAACAGGGAAGCTTGTCATTTGAATCTGGCACCTACATCAAGCACAACAGCTTCTTTGGTATATGGAGATGCATTGGCAATTGTTATATCGGAGGATATAGGATTTAGTGCCTCTGATTTTGGTTTATATCACCCTGCAGGAACTCTTGGAAAAAAGGTTTTAATCAAAGCAAAGGATGTTATGGCCCAGGGAAGCGATTTGCCAGTAGTGAAAAGTGGATGTAAAATAACGGATGCCATTGTGGAAATGAGCAAAAAAGGACTTGGTGTAATTGCAATTATCAATAATGAAGACAAGCTTTGCGGAATATTAACAGATGGAGATTTGAGACGGGCAATAGAGAAAAAGGCTGATTTGTATGGTGACATTATAGATTCTGTTATGACCCAGAATCCGCAATCTATTTATGAAGAAATTTTGTTGGTAGATGTGCTGCAAAAACTGAAGGAGAGTCGCCTTAATAATTATCCCGTAATAAATAGAGAAAAAAATGTGATAGGTATGATTACTTGGCAAATGATTATTAGAGAAGGGATTATTTTGTAATATTTGGATATGATAAGGGGCAGAGAATGTGAAATTTTATAATTGTGATATATACAAATTTAAAAAGCTGATATTAGATAAAAAATTAGTCTGTTTTGGAGCAGGCCAGGGGTTAAGAAATTTTATAGATTGTTATTTTGATGAACATATCGAGAACCATATTGATTGTATTGCAGACAATAATTATGAAAATATGGGAAAAGAAATTTCAATCGCTAATATAAAAATACCAATTATTGGTGTGAGTCAGCTTTTGAAAATGAAGGATATAATGTTGTTGATTTCCTGCAAGGATATATGTGGGGTATATGAACAATTAAATGGATATTCTGAGCTTGAAGATGTTTGGTGTTTTGCAACAAGATTTTTAAGAAGTGAAACAAATTATAAAGAAGAAAAACAAAGATACTATCCAGATAATTACCGTATTGAAACAGAGCAAAGAATACCTAAAAAAATTCATTATTGTTGGTTTGGGGGGAAAGAGATTCCAAGACAAAATAAAATCTGGATGGAGAGCTGGAAAAAATATTGCCCGGACTATGAGATAATCAGATGGGATGAGCATAATTATGACATAAAGAAAAATCAATATATGTATGAAGCGTACCAAGCCGAAAAATGGGGTTTTGTACCAGACTATGCCAGGTTAGATATTGTTTATCATGAGGGGGGAATCTATCTGGATACGGACGTTGAGTTATTAAAGGGCTTAGATGATTTGCTTTATCAGCAGTCTTTTGCAGGCGTGGACGGTTCTCGAAATATAAGCCTTGGTTTAGGGTTCGGAGCTCAAAAGGGGACAAGTATGATAAAGGAGTTAAGGGATTTATACATATATAAGAGCTTTAAAAAGAAAAATGGTAGCTACAATTTAGTAGCAGCGCCAACATTGCAAAAAGAATATTTTCTTGGTAAGGGATATGTCAATAATGGAGAATATCAAATAATTGATGGGATGACCGTTTATCCGGAAAAGGTATTATCGGCAAAATGCAGTTTAACCGGAAGAATTTTACCAAACGAACATTCCGTTGCAGTACATCACTATGATGGTTCTTGGAGTCAACAGTCAGAGCGAATGCAGAATAAAAAAAATAACGAATTCTTGCAAAATGTGGTAGTGAATATTTGAAAATAATTGGTTAGAGATATTGCTGATTGTTGATAACAAAGAATGTTTTTAAAAATTAAAGGGAGAAGAAAGAGATTGATAGAGGGGCAGATTTTGATCAGTGTAATTGTGCCAATATATAATGTTGAACAATATGTCGAAAAATGTATTCAAAGCATTGTGAATCAGACCTATAAAAATATTCAGATTCTATTAATTGATGATGGTTCGACAGATCATTCAGGAAAAATATGTGATGAGTATGCAAAGAAAGATTCAAGAATTGAAGTCGTTCATAAAAGAAATGAGGGACTGGTCCGTGCGAGAAAGGAAGGATTGAATAGAGCAAACGGACAGTATATAGGCTTTGTTGATGGTGATGATTATATTGATGAAAATATGTATGCCGAAATGCTGAGGGATATTCTATCTTTTCAAGCGGATTTTGTTCATGCTGGCTATCAGGAAGAAAGGAGCAAGATCATAAGAGGCAGGTTCAGTAATAAAAATGAAAAATGTGATATTAGAAGTATAAAAGAACAATTTATACGCGATCATGTGATGAACCAAAATAGCACTATGTCTTATAGTATATGGTCAAAGCTATTTAAACAAGAGTTGATTAAGAAATGCTATCGGAAAGTTCCGGATGAACAATCTTATGGTGAAGATATGTTGACCTTGTGTGCATGTATCATAGAAAGCGATTATGTTTATATGACAAAGAATACCTACTACCATTATGTATATAGAGATAATTCTATAATTCATGAGAACTGGACAGCAGTGGTGATCCGTTTGGGGAAATTATACGAGTGTCTTGGAAATTTACTGAAAGAATATCATTTGTATAACGAATTAAGAGCATCCTTAGACAGATGGTTTCAAATATGTATGATAAACAATATTTCATCAGCTAAGATGGCTCGGTTTTTTGTCCATCGATATTTTTATCCTCACATTTTTTCTTTAGAGAAAAAAGAAGTTGTCTTATATGGTGCGGGAACAATTGGACAAGATTATTATGCTCAATTAAGTCAATATCAAAAATGCAGAGTTGTTGCTTGGGTGGATAAAAATGCTCTAAAGTATAAAAATGAGTATGTTGATATAATAGAACCCAAAGAACTAAAATATGTCCGATATGACATAGTCATTCTTGCAGTAAAAGAGTATCAAATGGCAGAAGAAATAAAAGCAGAGCTGATAGAAGGCGGTATTTCTAAAAATAAGATAACTTGGTCAACACCAAAATATATGTCCTATTAAATTTTATAGAAAAAGAATGGTTATTTGTGATGATAAGAGGAGGGTTAGATGGAGGTAACAATTATAGTACCGATACATAATTCTGAGAAATATTTAAAAGAATGTATAAAAAGTGCTTTGGACCAGACATTTTATGATATTGAAATTTTATGTATAGATGGTGGGAGTACAGATTTGTCTTTTGAAATAATAAAGGAACTGCGGGAAGAAGATAGCAGGATACAATATATACGGGATTCCAATACGAGCTATGGGCATAAAATCAATCTGGGAATTAATATAGCCAGAGGAAAATATATTGCAATTTTAGAGTCGGATGACAGAATGTGTTCAGAGTTTATAAAAAGATCTTATGACATTGCAAGAGCTTCTGGTGCAGATATTGTTGATGTTGATTTTTACGAATTGTTTAACTATAAGGGGAAAGAGTTTAATTGTTCTGTGAGAAAATATTATCCAAATACTTATGGACACTTGATTAAAAAATTTGACAGTTTTAATCGTGACAGTGTAATCAGAGGGATTTGGACAGCTTTATACAGAAAGGAATTTTTAATAAAAAACAAGATACAATTGAATGAATCAAAAGGGGCATCCTATCAGGATTTTTCATTTCTTTTCTTGGTCAGTTTGTTATCGGAATCAACATATCACTTAATGGTTCCATTGTATCAATATCGTAAGGATAATGTAGCAAGCTCTGTTAAAGACGATCATAAGATTTTTGAAATTGCGGAAGAATGTGATTTTTTGAAATGCGATTTAGAAAAAAGGAAGGTATGCGACAGGAATATCTGGAGGCTCTATTATATGAAAAAATATGAGGCTTATTATTGGAATTATTTCCGATTATCGTCACAAGCCAGGAAAGTATTCATGGAAAAATACATGGAAGAACTTATGGATGATGTGGAGCAGGGAAATCTCAGAAGGGAAATGGTAAATGCTGATGAATATCAAACTACGTTTTTGCTTCTTGATGATAAAAATGAATTTATCAATAGAGTGACAGAAAGAGATCAATATTTATCCTTAACAAAACTATGTTATATTTTAGATGAGAGTAAAGATCGTGATCTTGTTATATTTGGCGCTGGGAGTTGGGGCAGTAAAATCGTGGATGTATTGCAGCAAAATAATGCCAAAGTATTGGGAATTTGTGATAATTCAAAGGAACTGCAGAACACTGTAAAGTATGGCTTTGAGATTAGTCCTGTGGAAATTGCGGTAAAAAAATTTTCTAATGCATCTTTTTTGATTGCAAATCGTAAAAACAGTGATATAATGAGGCGACAACTGTTAGAGAACGGTATTAAGGCGGAAAATATTCTTGTTTTTATCTAAGGGCAGCTTGGCTTAATATTAATTTATGATATGAGGATGGGTGAGATGATAGACATATCTGTGATTCTTCCGATTTATAATGCAGAACCTTATCTGAGACAGTGTTTAGACAGCCTGTGCGGTCAGACATTAAGGAGTATTGAGATTATTTGCGTGGACGATGGTTCTACTGATAGTTCTCTTGCAATATTGAGAGATTATGAGAAACAGGATACAAGAATAAAGGTATTGACCCAAACAAATCAATATGCTGGAGCAGCCCGTAACTATGGTATGCGCTATGCGAAAGGAAAGTATCTGATATTTTTGGATTCTGACGATTTTTTTCAATTGGATATGTTGGAAAAAATGTATAAAAAAGCAGAGCATGGCAGACTTGATATTACAGTCTGTCATTATGAGCTTTATAGTGACATAGCGAAAGAAAAAATAATAATGGATTTTTCTGAAAAGGATTCTTACTTACCGAAAGAGAAAGACATATTTTCAGGAAGGGATATGCGCTGTGCCGGCATTTTTCAGGCGACAGTCGGCTGGGCATGGGATAAATTATTTCGGACAGAATTTGTAAAATCCTGTGGATATAAGTTCTCTGATTTTCGTTCATCTGAAGATGGTTTCTTTGTGTATATGCTTCTGGCAAAGGCGAAAAGAATCGGGGTAATCAAGAAATCCTTGGTTTTTCATAGAATGTATAATTTTAATTCTCTTTCTAATACAAAGGAACAGAATTGGAAAAATGGTTTTAAAATGCTGGAGTCGATCCGGTCGGAATTATTAAGACAGGATTTATACTCCTTATATGAGCAAAGCTTTGTCAGTATTGCCATAGAGTTTCAGGTGGATTATCTGAAATCCATGTTTGAGAAAAATGCGTTTTTTCAATGCTATCAATATATAAAAGAAGTGACAGAACCGAATTTCAGGCTGATGCAGTATCAGGGAACTTATCTGTGCAGAGAGAAGGATGTAAGCCAGTATAAGCAGGTATTGGAAACAGAAGTACAGGATTTTCTTTTTGTGCTGCTGAGAGAAAAGGAAGATATTATAATTCGAACCAGACAAAAAGGATGGGTTTTTCCTTATCGTCTGGTTCCGTCGGGATGTCGGCTGTTGATATATGGGGCAGGTATGATAGGAAAAGAGTATTATGATCAATTAATGCAAACCCGATATTGCGAAAAGGTTAAAATCGTTGACAAACAATGGAAACAATGCAGAACGATCCGTGTACCAGTAGAAGACCCTCAAATCGTAAAAAATGGTGATTTTGACTATATTCTTATATCAATTGGGAATCAGGAGGTGCGGGATAAGGTGAAACTTTGGCTGGGGGATATGGGGATAAAAGAGGATAAAATATTGTATGTGGGGAAGAACGGCAAATGAGAATACCAGTTGTGTTTGCAACAGATGAAAACTATTTGTTTTATACCAGCGTGGCAATTACTTCAATGGCAATGAGTGCTGATTTTGATACTTTTTATCACATTTATATTTTGGTTGATACTAAATTTAAAGATGAGAACCACTTATTAGATAAATTGCAAAACAGATATCGGAATATTCTCATAGAACTTTTTTTGGTAAATGAAGTGGTTTTTCAAAATGTAATTATTCACAATACTCACGTATCTAAAGCAACCTTTTATCGTTTAGTACTATGTGAACTATTATCAGAAGCGAAATGTCTATATATGGATGGGGATGTGATTGTCACAGAAGATTTGACGGAATTATATGAAATGGATCTGGGAGATTGTTACCTTGCGGGATGCCGGGATATATGGATTGAGCTGCTTTCTGATGGGGAGAGAGAGGCAAGAAGAATACGGACAGGGATTCCTTCTATGGATCAATATGTAAATGCAGGAGTCCTTTTATTTAATCTTGACCTTTTAAGAAAGAATGGGATGGGAAGGGTTTTTAAGAGACATTTGAATATCGATTATCCTTATGAGGACCAGGATATTTTGAATGTATGTTGCTATAACAAAATTCTTTTCTTGCCTGCAAAGTGGAATTTGTTTACTTTATTTATGGGGCAGATTCAGGAGATGGAAGCAGCAGGGATAGAACCGGCTGTTTGTCATGCGTTTACGCAGAGAAAGGGGATTCTTCATTATGCGACACCGTTTATCAGGCCATGGATAAGAAAATCCTGCTGGGCCAACAGAGAATGGTGGCAGGCAGCTTATGAGTGGAAATCAGAAGCAATCTATAAGAGGATTCAAAAGCAGGTAGATGAGAATGAGCGGAGAAATCACTGGGAATATTATGAAGATTATTGTCAACGTTATTGTAAGATTGTTATTTTTGGATATACAGAATACGGAAAGGAATTTTCTGAATGGGTGAAGAATACGAAGGAGATACGGAATCTTGTTTTCTGTGATAATGATCCGAAAAAGCAGGGATTGAATTACAAAGGAATACAAGTGAAGTCATTTGAGAATGTAATGCGGGATGTAATGACGAACCGTGGCAATGAGACTTTATTTATTATTGTCAGTCAAGGAAAGAAGGAATTGATAAAGAAGTTTCTTTTGGAGAACGGAATTGCATCTGAGCATATTATTTTTTATAAGAGAAAAGGTGAGGATTATTATACTTATTTAGATAAGCGCTGTTATAAATGGGAGTTGCAGGATATATTAAAAAAAGAAAATATAGATTTGAGAATTACATCCTGTTTTGATCAAGAAGATATAAAAAGAAAATTTCAAAATGACAGCAGATATCATGGCTTGATTAAGAAGTATTATATGAAAAAATGGCTGATGAAGGAGTGAAAGAATGCCCAAAATATCCATACTTGTGCCAGTGTATAATACAAAAAAATATTTGAAAAAATGTTTGAGCAGTATTATAAATCAGACTTTCTTGGATATGGAAATTATTTGCATGGACGATGGTTCGACCGATGGTTCTGGAAGGATCTTAGACTGGTTTGCCAAACAGGATCCACGAATCCGTGTTATTCATAAGAAAAATACCGGATATGGAAATACGATGAATCAGGCGTTTGCTCTGGCAGAAGGAAACTATATTGGAATTGTGGAAAGTGACGATTATGTAGTATCCAGTATGTATGAGAATTTGTATCAGGCGATTGAAAGCGATCAGCTTGATTTTGTTAAAAGCGATTTTTACCGACTGTGGGATCGGGAAGATGGAACAGAAAAGCTTGAGTATCGAAGCTTGACAAAATATTCTGGCTTTTACAACCAGGTTCTGAATCCGAATCAGGAGTGGGAAGCTTATTATATGGAGAAGTTTACCTGGAATGGACTGTATCGAAAACAGTTTATAAGGGAAAATGGTATCCGATATAATGAGACCCCGGGAGCTTCTTATCAGGACAATGGTTTTTGGTTTCAGACATTTTATTTTGCAAAGCGTGTTATGTTTTTGGATCAGGCATTATATTGTTACAGGCAGGATAATCCAGATTCTTCTGTAAATAGTAATAAGAAAGTGTATGCTATGAAACAGGAATATGATTATATTCGGAATTTTCTGCTGCGGCAAAATGGTGTAAATGTCAGATTATTGAAAATATGCTTTCATTTTCGGCTGGAAGGATATTTATTTACTTTATCCATGTTGGCAAATCCATATATACAGGAGCTTGCAGAAGTTATTAAGGATGAATGCGAACTGTATGAGCAGAAAGAGGAAGCGGATTTTGATAGATTTTCAGAAGAAAAGCTTGATATTATTTGTCAGGTCAGAGAGAATCCTAAGGAGTATGCAAGACAGAAGATAAAAAGAAATATGTGGATTTTTGAGAAGCTAAAAGGATATCTGCAGGTGGTCATCTATGGGGCAGGAAGCTATGGAACTCATGCCTACATCCATATAAAAAGGATTTTGGACTCAGATGTACGAATTGACGTTGCGGTTACTTCATGTCAAGGGAAAAAGCAGTACTGCAGCAATCGTATAGTAAAAGAAATCTCAGAATTTGTAAGGAAAAAAGAAACATGCGTTGTGATTATAGCTGTGAAAAAAGAATCAAAAGCATATGAGGAGATGCGGGATAATCTGAGAATATTGCAATTTCCTCATGTGATAACATTCCAGGAATTATTTATATAAGAAAAAGCAAGGGGTGAAAGAAAATCATTTCGCCCATATCTGTCTGTATTCAACAGACATGATATTGTAGGGCATGCACAGAATGGAGGAACATATGGCGAAAGTGTCAGTAATTATTCCTGTTTATAATGTGGAAAATTATTTAAAGGAATGTCTGGACAGTGTGATAAATCAAACGATGAAAGAATTGGAAATTATCTGTGTCGATGATGGTTCTACGGATCATTCGAAAGACATTTTGGATCAATATGCGTCAAAAGACTCCAGAATACAGGTCATTCATAAGAAAAACGAAGGATATGGAAAAGCTATAAATGTAGGAGTGAGAGCAGCATCCTCTGATTATCTAGGAATCGTAGAGAGTGATGATAAAATTGCTCCTGAGATGTATGAAGACTTATACGAAATAGCTAAAAACCATCGTGTAGATGTTGTAAAAGCGGATCATTATGAATTTTATGCAAATCCAGAGGGATTTTATATCACAGAATACATACCCTTGACACAAAAGCAAGAAGAAATTCATTTGTATGAAAAAATTCTCAACATCAGAGAAAATATGGAAGTGATGAAATTTGCAAAATATACTTGGAGCGGTATTTACCGGATGGAATTTCTTCGGGGAAATCATATTCTGCATAATGAAACTCCAGGGGCTTCTTACCAGGACAATGGATTTTGG
Source organism: bacterium D16-56 (assembly GCA_003611875.1). Lineage (GTDB taxonomy): Bacteria > Bacillota > Clostridia > Lachnospirales > Lachnospiraceae > Brotaphodocola. The sequence goes on from RAYY01000028.1 coordinate 68,611, forward strand.
TTTCAAACTATGGCGAAATCAAAATCTATTTACTTTGTCAGGAAAGCGTATTATTATTATCGGATCGATAATCCTAATTCTTCCGTAGTCAGTACAACCAAGGTAATGGCAGTCAATAATGAGTATGATTTTATAGATGAGATTTTATGTGAAATGGGCCGGGAAGGGGATGTGTTTCGCAAATGGTCTCGTTATTTTCGGTTATGGGGGAATGTGGGGGTAATCAGCCAGCTTGCGGACGAATATAAGGAGGAGCTGGCCCGGGTAACAAAACAGGAATATATCCAAGGCTTACAGTTGGGAGAAATTGATGCAGACCTGTATGAAGGATATTTAAAAGAGCGTTTGTTTGATATACTTGCTGATGTCAGACGATTTGTTAGAAAAGATTGGAGCAGACGTCAAAAGATTGAAAGGGTAACAAAAAATTATTCTATGGTCATACTTTATGGCGCAGGACAGATCGGTAAAATGGTTCAGGGGATGTTAAAAGAGGGAAGGGTCAACACAAAGATTAAATATTTTGCTGTGTCTGACAAAAATGGTGAACTGACAGAGGTAAAAGGAATACCAGTAAGGGAGATCAGGGAGCTGGAAATGTATAGGAAAAAGGCTTTGGTTATTATTTCTGTCGGAAAGGCTTATGCGGATGATGTGAAGGGAATGCTCCAAAAATATGGTTTTGAACATTGGATTTTTTATAAAGACATGATGTGATTTGAAGAAAAGTTGATATAATATTTGTGTCCTTTACAAGACATAAGGCAATTAGTATAATGAAACTAGGAGAAAACCTGTGAAAGAATAAGGATTTTGACAGCATGGGGGCCAAAGATAAGGGGGCTGCCGGGAAATAGATAGCCCAGAACGGGGGGCGATGTGATTCATGCGAGTCACATCGCCCCCTGAAAATTTTTTCCAAAAAGAGAAAAAGGATGGCTAACAACAATCATCTTCTCCCCGTTCCATGTTATAATGGAGCTATGCTTTCCAAGGATTATTATAACGTAAACGGTAGATAGTGCGTACCTCGACTATGGCGGCAAAATGTGTGACAATAGACTATATTTCTATCATGGGTATTAAAAGTTAAGTCTCAACTTTTGATAC
>RAYY01000029.1 GCA_003611875.1 bacterium D16-56
TTAAATCCAATGCATTTTCCGCTTCTGCGATCATTTTTCCCAAAATATTACGGTCATAGGTTTTCACTTTTTCGGCTTTTGCTCCGGTTTCCAGCTCTTTTTCTTCAGTTTTTGGTTCATCTGTTCTGGTTGCTGGTTCTTTTTCTCCGGTCTCCAGCTCCTCTCCTTCAATTTGCTGGCCTTTTTCTCTTGGTTCTGTCTTTAACTTCATCCGATCACATCGAAAATCACACTGTCTTCCACAAGCTTCACAGCATGGTACTGGCTCACCGTCACCCTGTCTATGATATGCCAAAAGCAGATTGACAAATTGACATTTATCCCCCACAGCATCCCGCAGCATCCCTATCTCATCTATCCGATCACACGGAAACGGATTCCCCAGTGGAGCTTCCACACAATAACAAAATTCTTGTCTGATCTGGCATTCCCTTGCACAGCTAAAACAGTCATGGCTGCCTTTAAACCCGCCATCCACACCTTGACACCCAGCTGTCGCAATCAAACTGTCCTCTGGATATACTATCCTAGGGGTTCCGTATGCAGAAAGCGGCTCCCCATCTTTTTCTTTTCCCTGCGCCTCTGTCAAGGAACTATAAAATTCCTCCCGGTCAGCATATTTCCCAGAGGCATCCCCCTTCTTAGCCCCATCCGCTTTTACAATAGTTGCGACCGTCGCAACCGTCTCCGCATTTTCTGAAAGCTCACTCTGTTCCGGGATCTGCCCCTCCGGCTTTGTGCCGGAATCCTCCGCCAAAACCTCTCCCTCTGACGCCTTTGCTGCCTTTTTCTCCCGCTTTGGCTTCATTTCCCGGATTTCCCTCACCTTCATCTCCGGCGTCACCTGTTCCCTCTGCTCCTCCGTCATGGAAACCATCTCAATCAGCTGGCTGACCGAGTAATCCCGGTAAGGGGCTGCCAATACCGGCAGCTGCCCAAACTCGATCTGCTTTCCGAACTGCTCATACAGCCCTATGCACCGGGAAGCCCAGGACTTGTCCTTCTGGTACTGGCAGTGCAGGAACTCATGGAAGCTGTTATACCCGTCATCCTCCCACAGCCGTTCTTCCCGGATGATCCACAGATAATACCCGGTTGCCACAAAACCGTCCTTCACATCCCGGATACTGATATCCACCAGATTTTTTGCCTCTTGAAATGTCAGCCCGCTCTTTCTAATCTCCTCCACCTTCCTCACTCCTCCGCTTTGATTTTCACAATCCTTGCCTTCAACGCTTCCAGCAGGCTGTCCTGGGTAGCCCGCTTGCTCTGCAGGGCATCCATCACCAGGGCGTCCGCCCCACAGTCCACCACCAGATGATGCACTATCACCTTTTCCTTCTGCCCCTGCCGGTAAAGCCTGGCATTTGCCTGCTGATACAGCTCCAGCGACCAGTTCAGCCCAAACCACACTATCGTGTTCCCCCCTGCCTGCAGGTTTAGCCCGTAAGCCGCGCTGGCCGGATGGGCCAGCAGCACCGGGATTTCCCGGTTATTCCACCGGGTAATCACCTCCGGCCCTTTCAGCTCCTCAATCCCCACCCCCGCCCTTCCCAGACTCCTGACAATCCTCTCCTGGTCATGCCTGAAATTATAAAACACCAGCACCGGACGCCCCTGGGCTGCCTCCACAATCTCCCGCAGAGCTTCCAGCTTTTCCCCATGCACCTCCACCGGATTTTTCTCCCCGTCGTACACAGCCCCATTGCAGAACTGCAAAAGCTTTCCGGATAATACCGCCGCAGAGCCGGCGTCCAGAGTAGTCTCATCGATCTCCAGCAGCATCTCTTTCTCAAACTGCTCATAAGCCTTCCTGGTTTTTGGATTTAAAGCCACATGGACCACGTTGTCGATCCTCTCCGGAAGCTCCAGGTAATCCTTGGCAGACAGGCTGATGCAGATATCCTGGATTTTTTCCTGGATCCTCTCCTCGGCCCCGGGCAGAGGCTCATAGGAGAACACCACCTCCCGGTTCCGGGATGCCGGCGTGAAATACCTTTCCCGATACAGCCCGATCCGCTTCCCCAGCCGTTCCCCTCCATCCAGCAGATAGACCTGGGACCACAAATCCACCAGGCCGTTGGGCGCCGGCGTCCCTGTCAGCCCGCAGATCCGGCGGATATGGCTTTTTACCAGGCACAGGCTCTTAAACCGCTTTGCCTGCGGGTTTTTAAAGCTGGACAGCTCATCAAGGATCACCATGTCAAACGGCCAGTCATTCCGGTAGTAATCCACCAGCCACTGCACATTGTCCCGGCTCACCACATACACATCTCCAGGAGAGTTCAGAGCCCGGATCCGCTTTTTCAGGCTCCCCAGCACCGGCACGACCCGCAAAAGCCTTAAATGATCCCACTTGCCCGCTTCCCGTGTCCACGTATCCTCCGCCACCTTCTTGGGCGCAACCACCAACGCCTTCCGGACGGCAAACCGGTTGTACCGAAGGTCATTGACGGCAGTCAGGGTAATCACGGTTTTACCGAGGCCCATATCCAGAAACAATCCCAGGGCCGGTTCAGCAATCAGGCGGTTGATACAATACCGCTGGTAGTCGTGGGGCACAAACTTCATGCCTTCCCCTCCGCTTCTCCCGGATGGAGGCCCACGCAGGCGCTGGTCTTACAGACAGCCGCTACCACGCCGTCAATCCCCTCCAGGCTGTCCAGCACCCACACACCGCAGCCCAGCCCACGCAGCTCCCGCATACGTACCTGCTGCAGGGGCGTGGGATGCTTCCCCGGCGCCTTCACCTCCACAAAGCCCATATGCCCTCCCGGCATCACCACCAGCCGGTCCGGCACCCCGTCATTCCCCGGAGAGACGAATTTATACGCCTTTCCCCCGGCCCGCTTTACCGCTTCCCTGAACTTGTCCTCGATTTCTTTCTCCCTCACATTGATCCTCCTCTCTGCCCGGACAACAAACCCCTCGCGTGTGTACGCGTATCTTTTTATTTAATTTAAGGGTTTAAAGGGTTATAATACCCTTAATACCCCATATTTCATATTTATATAGATAAAGAATGTTGCAAATGTAGATATATAGGTTAAACCCGCATAAAATAAGGATTTTTCCGGGAACACCCCCTTGTTCCCACTTGTTCTTTTTTGTTGATTTGTTGCCAGGCTGCTACTTTAAGAATGTTGCCGGAATGTTGCATTTGGCATTTATATTCAAGAATGTTCCTTTGTTGGTTCCTCCTCCCGTATTCGATTAAATCCCCTTTGTTTTCCGTAATAAGGGCCAAAGGGGATTGGACCACGGCTTCGTTCCCATCCGCCTATCACAGACAGAATCGTATTGATTTCATAGGAATCGCTTTTTTTCATCATCTTTAAATCTCCGTTAAAGCATTCGCACCAAATCTCTGCCGCGCATACCCGATCCCTGGAAACCAACTGGTCTGCATCACAGGTGTCTTTTCCAAAATTCCAAAAATCCCTCCGTGCATACAGGTCCTTCTTATTCCAGTCCAAGGTGATCTGCCTTTCCAGGAACTCACGGATAATCCCTTCTTTCGGATTGCTCTCCATATGCTCCTCCTGCTGCCTTTCTGCCTCTCTGGCGTCCTCACCTTCCAGATACAGCTTTTCTCCACATCTCCACCGGATTACAGCCTCTGCCCAGACCTGATCCACCTCACCTTCAAGCTGAGAAAAAATATGCTTCCTTGGTTTCCTCTCCCCCAGATCAACCGGCCAGAACCGTCTGTTTCCTGTCAGATCTCTCAAAATCTCCTTATTGTTAGTAGTTCCCACAATGATACAAGAACGGGGAAACGGTCTTGTATGGCGCCCATAAGGCTCCCGATATACGTCCTCTATTTTGCTAAGAAACTGCTTGATTGTATTCATTTCAGATTTATTCATTCCGGCCAGCTCTCCGGCTTCCAGAATCCAGTATCCCTGGATTATTTCCGCAGCCTCTTTCCCCTCAAAAGTACTTAAGCTGTCTGAATACCAATCTCTCCCCAACACACGAAAAAAAGTGCTTTTCCCCAATCCTTGAGGACCAGATAATATAAGCATAGAATCGAATTTCACTCCGGGAGTCATGGCCCTGGCTACTGCTGCCGTCAAGGTTTTTCTGGTCACAGCCCTGACATAAGGGCTGTCCTCTGCCCCAAAATAGTCAATTAGAAGGGTATCAAGCCGTGGCATATTATCCCATACCAGCCCGCACAGATACTCCTGGAGCCTGTTAACCCGATGGGACACTGCATATACTGCCATGGCATCCAGTATATTACTCTTTCCGGTTATTCCGTATACTTTTTCCAGATAATGCCTCATGCCGGCATCATCCTGTTCCTCCCACGCCCGCGGCTTTTGATACCGCTTTTCCGCATCCCAAGGCATGGGTTCCCCTGCCACGGGGCGGTTGGCAAATTCATCATGCCAGAAATGCCCGCACAGGCGGGGGTCATGGCTTAAAATAATCAATACGTTATCAATGGTACTTAAAAGTTTCCCTGTTTTGGAATGGCATTTCAACTTCCCCATCCAGTCCAGGTCTTCGGGCTCCTGTGGTTCTAAGCGGGCCATAGGCATGGCCCCAAACTCCTCCTGGGCCTTCTCATACCGTTCCGCTGTAACCAGCTTTGCCACTGGCCCCAGGCCGGAGGCAAACTCACACATAGCCTGGAACGACGGAAGCTGGGTTACCGGCGTGTCCGGCTTTGCCTCCCCATCCTCCTCCCCAAACTTATGCAGCCGCACCAGGTCAAACGCATTGCACAGCTTTCCTGACGCCGGATCCGTGGCATGATGGCTGTACAGGAAGCTCCCTCCCTCATACAGCACTGCCCCTCCTACGGTCGTCCCTTCGCTATAGGTATACCGGTCCTCCCCGCACGGCACATAGGCATCCGGAATAAACTCCGCAATCGCCTCCGGGATGGTATAGATACGGCAGAACGCCCCTACCACCCCCTGCTTCTCCAACGGGTTTCCCTGTTTCTTGGCCGACCGGTCCCTTAGCTTGGCCGCCCCCGGCACCTCCGGCCACTCCGATACATTCCTCCAGTCCTGATACAGCCCCAGCATCCCTGACCGGGATAAAAACGGCTTGTCCCCATAGAAAAACACATACTCACTGTCCCGGCTGCACCCCGGCCAGTACATCAGCCGCACCGGCTCAAAGGTGGTCGGGTCAAACAGAGACATCCCTAAAAAGGACGCCGCCTTCCTGGCAATCGGCTCATACTCCTCCACACTGCAGGGTTCATCCAAAGGGAAAATAATCCGCAGCCGGGGGGCTACAGGCTCATGCTTCCGGGTAGAGTACACCACATAGGCACACCCTAGAGATTCCAGCGCGGTCAGCACACCCTGCGTCCCTCCTGCCTGGATGCTGTCCGCATCCAGCGTCACCAAATGCCTGGGTCCTGCGTTCTGGCTGCGCCTGGTCTCCCCTAAAAGCTCCCCTCCCACAAACCCTCCGATATCCTTTAACCGGTCCTGGCCGGACTTAGAAAGATTTCGATATTCCGCATACGATTCCTGGGTCCTTACCGGCATGGATACCCGGCGGACAAAATCCGACCACCAAAGCTCCTGCTGCTGCCAGCTCATGGACTTGCGGCTGGTCCCGATAGAGATCCGTATGGTCCGGTCATTGATGAACATGGCTCTACTCCTTTTTATAATAATCTCCCTCAAAGCCGTCTGCATTCAGCGGCAGCCCTGGCGCCCATGACGGCGCCTGGCACATAAGCCGGACCGCATCCTCCTGGCTCTGCTCTCCGCCTTCCAAAATCTCCAGCACCACCTCATCATGGATGTGGAAACAAATCCGGTACCCACAGCTTTCCAGGACCGTCATGGCATTGGCCAGACAGTCCCTTGCCACTGCCTGTACGATATTCTCCGTCAGCTTTCCTCCATAGGTCGGCAGCATCCTCCATTTATGGCTTTTTTGGTCCATCCCCATATAATAAATCCGCTTCCGGTTCCTCTCATCCGGAATCAGACGGGGCTCCACATAAGACAGCCGCCTCCCACTGGGAAGCTGCACCATCATCCGGCCGGCGTCCCGGCAAAAAGACACCCCACACGGCAAAACTGCCGCCGCCCCGGTTTCAATACAATCCAAGGCATACCGCTCCACTGCATACCAGAAATCCTGGATCCTCCGGTTGGAAGCCCGCCACCTCCTCACAATGTCAGGCAGGTCCTCCTCCTTTAACCCCATCCGCAAGGCCCCCATCTGCACCAATGCTCCCGCTGCACCCTGATATCCCAATGCCAGCTCCGCGATCTTCCCTTTTGCACGCAAGGCATACTCTGGATTCCCTTTACAGATCTTCTCCACCGGCACCCCGAACATGGCGCTTGCAGAAGCCTCATAAATCCTTCCATGGGTGCGGAACACCTCAAGCCTCCATTCCTCCCCGGCCAGCCAGGCAAGCACCCGCGCCTCAATGGCAGAAAAATCCGCCACGGCAAAGCGGTGCCCCTCCCGCGGCACAAAAGCAGTCCGGATTAACTGGGACAAGGTATCCGGCACATTTCCATAAATGGTTTTCAAAGCCTCCACCTTCTGCTTTTTCACCAGCTCCCGTGCCGTGTCCAGGCTTTCTATATAATTTCGAGGGAGATTCTGGATCTGCACCAGGCGTCCGGCCCATCTCCCGGTCCGCTGCCCGCCGTAAAACTGCAAAAGCCCACGCACCCTCCCGTCGTCACATACCGCTGCTTTCATGGCCTCATATTTTTTCACACTGGTCTTGGACAGCTCCTGCCGGATTTTCAGCATCTTCTTCACATCCGGATTCGGCCCGTCCGCCTCCAAAAGCTCCGCCACTGTCTGCTTATCCAGGCTTTCCACCTCCAGATCGGCGTTATCCTGGACCCACTGCTTCAGCTGCGCTACGGAATTTGGATTGTCCAGCCCTGTGATCTCCCTGGCCTGTTCTGATAAGGCGTCCGTCATATGATCGCTGACTGCCAAAGCCCCGTTTACAAACTCCATGTCCAGCGCTACCCCGCCCATGTTAATCTTCTGGTCCAGCACCCACAGACGATGCTCCTGCTCCGGTATGGGGCAGCACTCCAACCGCCTTTCGATCTCCCGCTCCGTCACCACGTCCTGCCTGCAGTACTCCTTAAAAAGCTCCCATTTTTCCGGAGAATGTTCCGGTAAATTCCTCCGTCTCCCGCCGTTCCTCTTTGTGGGGGCGCACGGGGTACAGAAATACCGGATCAAGGCTTTTCCTTCCGCCATTTTCCTCCGGTCCTCCGGGAGATCCAAAGCCTTGCCGACAGCATCCAGGCCGCCGGCATAGCCGCAGTACCAGGCATGTACCATAGAACAATGCCACTGATCCAGGGATGTTGCAAAATACCGGCTCAGACAGTAATACTCAAATGCAGCATGAAACGCAGTCTTTTTCACGTCCGGATTTCCTAAATCCAGGATCACAGAATAAGGGATCCTCTCCCCCTGCAGCAGATCCGCAATCTGCACAGGGCCATCGTCATACTTCCAGGAAAACAAAAGGATCTCAAAGTCCGGGGACTGCACATACCGGTACAGCCCGGACTTCTGGATTTTTACACTGCTGTAGGTCTCCAAATCAATGCTTAAAGTCTTCAAATCCCCATCACGCTCCCATAGAGCGGCATCCCCGTCACCGGATCTGTGGCCGGGGGAACCGGGGCAGCCCCGGCAGGCGGGAACCCGGATGCATAGCCTGGAGCATTCTGGAACTGTCCTCCATACCCTGCGGGCGGAACCGGTGGATTCTGGGATTGCCCTCCGTAACCTGCAGGCGGAACCGGCCCAACCCCTGCACCTGACGTCCCGGAAGGTCCGGAAGCATATCCCGGTGGATTCTGAGAGGGCCCTCCGTAACCTACAGGCGGAACCGGCCCAACCCCTGCACCTGATGTCCCAGAAGCATATCCCGGTGGATTCTGGGGCGGCCCTCCGTAACCTGCAGGCGGAACCGGCCCAGACGGAGTAGGACTCAGAGCCATCCCATAAGTAGACGGACCGTTCCAGACATTCCTGCCCCCGAAATCTTCCTCTGGGGTTGTCCGTCCGGACAGCGGCTCCCCGTCCGCTATCTTCTGTATATTATTCAAACCACATCCCACGCCCCGGTTCCCGTTCTGGTTAAAGGCAAAAAAGTTTACAGAAGCACGTGCGTAGCATCCGGAATAAAACCCATTGGGGTCTAAAATCGGCTGGATATCTTGATCCACCACAGAAGGACGCACCTTGCTGGACGCACGGACCACCCAGCATCCCCTGCACTCCTCCCCAAAAGGCTCCCCGTTATCCATCACACCGTCCCCGTCATACAACGGCATTTTGGGCCTTGCCGGCTTATGCCCGCCAAACACCTTCTGCACCCCGTCCTCAAGCGCCTGATTCATGGCGGCACAGATAGCCTGGTAAGATGCCTGGTCTGACTTGGCAAACAACATCGTAATTTGATATTTTGGCTCCCCGTCTCCCTTCGGGGCCTGCGGCTGAAACACATGGGCGTAGCTTGCCCGGAATACTCCTGTTATCATGGCTGGTCTCCTTTCTTATAAGCGTTTGCCCCTCCGAAGTCCTCCTCCGGCGTACTGTCTTTTACATAGTCCGGACGTTTATCCCCCTCCAGAGCCAGGGCGGGCGCCCCTTTAGGCTTTACAATAAACGGGGCAAGAATCGATTGGTACTCCTCTTTTGTAATCAGTTTCTCCGCCTCTGTCAGCGGCACGGGAACCTGCTCATAAAACATGGCCTTCTTATACCCGGCCTTTATCAAGGCCCCATAGGCTGCTTTAGGGTCTGTCAGGCTCCGGTTGCTCCTCCCCTCCACCAGCTTCCATCCAGGCACCGCCTCCCCGGCAAGCAGCTTTGCCAGCGCTGCCTTTTTCACTTTCTTAATCCAGGGCTCCGCCATCATAAGAAGGGGGAGGAGCTTCCCGATCTCCTCATTGGTCAGCAATGCCTCCTCTTTCATCTTCCCGGTGGCCGGATCCACCTGTGCCTGCAAAACCGGGACATTGGCGTCTGCACGCGCCCTGCAGGTCCCGGCTGCACAGCAGAAACAGTCGTCACACCATTTCCCCTGCTGAAACTCCCCTCCCCCTTCATATGCCTTCTGGGCTGCCGGCCTGACCACAGTCTCCGCCCAGGCATTAAGGTCCCGGACTGAGGTAGTCCATTGGGAAAAGTTTTTCACCCGGGGCTGCACGATATGGAAATGCACCGTGTCGATGGGGAAAATCAGGCCATATGCCTGTAAAGCTCCCAGAGCGTACAAGGCCATCTGGCAGTTTCCCTCCGCCTCCACCACGATCCCTTTCCCATATTTAAAATCCACTACATGCAGCTCTGTGCCATACATTACAATACAGTCCGCCGTTCCGAACCCTTCCGGAGCAATATAGCTGTAATCCACCCGCTTCTCCACTGTTATGTACGGGGCTGAGGGATACTGGTACGCGATCTGCTGCACATAGTCCCTGTACTCGTCCGTGTACCGCTCCATCTCCGTGCTGAAATGCTTTCCCTTCCTCAATTTGTTCAACCCGGCCTTATAATCCTTCTCCGGCATCCCCGGCTCCAGGAACAGCTTCCTCAGCTTAAGCTCACAAAACTGATGGGCCAAGGTCCCTTCCTCCGCCGCCGCAGAGGTTTCCTCTGGGAACTGTTCTCGGAGGCGGGCAGAAGGCGGGCAGTGGATCCACTGCTTCGCGCTGGATGCCGAAAGGATGGCATGGGCCCTTTCTGCCGGCGCCGTCATAGATTGGCCCCCAGAATCCGGAGCTGGGTTGCCAACGCCCCATACTGCTCCTTTGGCACCTGCATCAAAGATCCCGCCCCAAACTGGGACAGAACCTGCATAACCTGCGGCTGCTTTCCCTGGTCCACAAGCCCCGTCATTGCCACGGCAATCTGGTCCTGGGTATATGCCGGAGCCGAAGCTGTGGTGGGAACCGGACCCGTCATAGGAGACGGAGCCGCCGATCCGCCAGATGGCGGAAACGGACTTCCAGGCATGTTTACCGGAGCGCCCTGCTGCTGTACCGGCATTGCAGGCATACCCGCCGGATAACTGCCAGAGGCCGCTGGTACCGGCGCCGGCTGCTGTACCGGAACGGGCTGCTGCACTGGTGCTGTCTGTTGTACCGGAGCCACCTGCTGCATGGGGGCCGCCTGCTGCATCTGGGTCTCTGCGGAGCCATTTGCCAAAGCGCTTTTTGAAACATCTGCCGCCTCTTTGTACTGCAGGCTTGCCGTTACTCCGCTGGCTCCCATTGCACGGGCCAGGTTATTGATCGCCTCTGCGATTACCTCAAGTCCACTGAATTTAATGGATACGTTCATAGTTTTCTCCTTCCCTCTCCTGTTCATTTCCATCTTGATTTTCTTTAAAAACCTCTCTATAATAGAAGGGTGATAAGCTTTTACAATCCTATCAGTTCCCCGGCTGTAATCTTGGCCGGGGTTTCTGCTTTCCCGGTAGTTTTAAGCCGGGTCATGTACTCACAGCACTCCCAGCTCCTTAGCTGTTCATCGATCATCATCCCGGCCCCGAAGCTCATCACCGTCTGAAACATCTGCTCCAAAGTATAAGCCTGGAAGGGCCTTACCCCATCCGGGGTAGTATAGGCCCGCCACACATCCAGCATCAGCCTCAGCCGGTCCATCTGCTGGTGGCTGAGGTTATATTCTACGCTCATCTGCATCTGTGCTATGGCTGTCTCCTCCTTTCCTGTCTCCTCATCCCCAACGGCCCCTGCACTCCCTGCTGGTATTTCAGAAACCGGGCCTGCCGCTGTGCTGCGGCTTGTCCGCTATGTACCCGTTCAAACTCCACGATACGCTTCTTTGCCATATGGCATCCTCCTCTCATCTTAAAAAAGCAGCAAATAAACCAAAACCATTAAAGTGACGCACACACCTTCCAGCGCCACCACCCACCGCTCCAACATCCGGATATACCGGGCCTGCCTCTGGCCAGGGGTTAAATAAACTTTTCCCCTTGGCATGAATTTCAAATCTTTCATTTTCCCTCCTGCTCCATGTGCATCCATATTGTCCAGGCTCCAGGCAGCACTTCGAACAATCTGAAGCACTTCCGGACTAATCTGCTTAAATTCCTCTTTTTACAAATTTAATATCATATCCTGCCAGGTCAAGTATCAGTGAGAGGTCACAGAATCTAATCTTGGGAAACGCTTTTTGGTCGCGTTTGTGCCGGACACTGGTAGCCTTTATACCGTTCTCCCCTATATACTTCCCTATTTCTTTGTCAGTCCAGCCTTTCCTGGATTTAAGCTCCGCTATGATAGCGTTTATATCTTCATGCGCTTGTTGATATGGCGTCTTTTTTACGGCCATAATATTTCCTCCTCTTAAATGTCTGCTTTACTCAAAAAAGCTGCATCTGTTCCCCTTCCCTTTTCACTTGAAGTTTTCTTAAAATTTCTTTTGATAAATTTAAACATTCCAGATAAGTTTGAAACCACCCTGTTTCTTGAGTTGGTTCTGTTAAATACCAAAATCTTTTTTCGAGAATCCATGTCGAACGCGAAGACCAAATAGGATAATCGCTAAATCCTGCCTGGAAAGGCCGTGATCGGTAAGCACTCTTTCCAGACGTTCCTTTTCGTCCTCAGATTCAGTTGTTAATTCAAATCTGCGCCACTCTATTTTCCATCACCTCCTCTCTAAGCTCCTTTGTCTGATTCCACTTGTCCTTTCCTTCTTCTTCCCTTATACTGTATTCACAGGCTGTTGCCGCAGCCGAGTACATAGGAAAGGAAAACAATATCATGAAACGCATTTATGCGAACCTTTTAGGAAACTGGATCGACATTACAGAAAACGGGACAGTTGAGGACCATCAAAATCCATTAGTATACTTTGAAGAGAATCTTCGTTATGCAGATGGTTCTACGACTGCTGAATGTTTTAAATACGATTACGTCAATGTCCAGTATAATGGTTCCAACTACCGTATCCACCCATCATGTATCCAAATCGTTGAAAGCTAAAACTCAATTTGGATAGCTTTCTTTAATTCCTCAATATCTCCCACCACTACCCTTGCTGATGTTGAGGAAAATTTTTTATCAATCGCCATCTTAATGCGTGACCATTCATAATACTTAAGACCAGCCACGGCTTCAGCAATCATGGCGATTCTCCGCTCTCTATCTTCTATCTCCCTCACCTCCTATTCTCTTGTCAATGTGCTGTGTTGCCGTTCTGTATCGACTTCTGTCTATCTGGAATTATTATCCATCCCGTGCTATAATTCTCTTATCAAAACTGCCATACAAAAAATTGATGAAAGGAATTAATCGCATGAAGCTTTCCAATGAAGAAAAGCAAGCTATCCTGGACTCTTGCGAAGATGAATCTCTTAAAGTGATCCGATATCTCCAGGAGCAAGAAACCAAACAGAAACCTTATAATTTAGCTATGCTCATTTTTACCATCATCAGCGCTACAGGAGCCGTGATTGCCGCCGTCACTGGAATCCTTATGTATTTCCAATGACTGTTTCAATCCCCGTATCTCCCGAAGTATCTGAACCTGTATCATCAGGCTGACGTTCTTCATCTTGTCGGCCTGATGCTCTATCAGGTCTAAACCTTTGTCTGTTAGAAGCACCCCCTCACCTCCCTTATTCTGTTATCAATGTGCCGTGTTGCCGTATTGAACCACCTCCTACGCTAGATTATGTCAATATCTTCTACAAAGGCAAAGATAATCGCATTAACCCAATATTCATACAAATAGTGTCAGAATAATCTTTCGTATGAATCCATCAACTTTTCCGGGGCTGCCATAGGTATTTTATTATTCTGTTTGGTAGCCTCGCTTCTGAAATTCTCATCAATAGCCTGTTTCAGTTTTTGCCATTCCAAAAATGTAAGTCCTTGTACGCACTTAAAAATGGCTTTAAGTTTTTCGTCCTCCAATCCCCTGTTCACCTCCTATTCCATTATCAATGTGCAAAACCGCCATCTTAAAAAGGGACATGCCAAATTTGAGCCTTGTGGGTTATGCTTTTTATCTACATTCATCTACCCCACCTCCTTTCTCTGTCTCCCTTTAAATTCTCATTTTCGAGATAAACTGGCTGAGAAAAAAATAGATACTACTTCATCCCAAGTAAGATTAAGTTCTTTAGATATTGCGTCCACTTCTTTTATTGTAAAATCAGCCCCTTTCCTATTTAGTTTTCTATAAAAAGTAGACCTATTTATCCCAATTTTTTCAGAAATATCAGATACGCTTATTCCCTTTTCGGTGAGTATACTACGTATCCTATCCACATTCACCAAATTTCCTACCTCCTTATATTCTCATATGTGAGATATTTTAAGTTTTACATATCCTTTTTTTTCGCTGTCAATAGATTTTTCACTTTTTTGGGATTTATCGAAATATTTCATTCCTTTATTGTTGCACTTTTGAGAATCGTGTGCTAAAATGCAATTATTAAGGAGGTGTCATCATGGATATAGGAAATCGTATTAAACAACGTCGATTAAGTTTAGGTATAACCGCCGAAGATTTAGCTTATGAAATAGGCAAATCACGCACCACTATTTATAGATATGAAAATGGGGATATCGAAAATATTCCAACTACCGTTTTAGAGCCTTTAGCTGAAGCCCTTCGTACCACCCCTTCATTTCTTATGGGATGGGACGATGATCCGGAAGATTATGAATCACTGGCAAATGAATATGGCATATGCCCTCCAAAGGACTATGACGGTAACATAGAAGATTGGATTAAAGCTAAACAAGTCACAGATGAAGATTATGATCAAGAAATAGAACATAATTCTAGCGACAATTATTTATATCAAGATGATACACAAGCATTTACCTATACAAACACTGCTACTCCAGCGGAATTTGAAAAGCTGGTAAAGCCATACCGCTCCCTTGACGATTCTGGTCGCATCCATATAGATATTGTTTTGGACCGGGAAGTCGAACGCACCACCCAAGCCAAAGAATCCGCCGACACTATAGAGCATCTTCAACAGCAGTTAGCCATACGCCCCATTCCTAAACAGACTTAATCGCACATCCCTAAATATGATTCCCTTTGCCCAGTCTGCAATACTGGGCATTTCTTATTCTACTCATCCATCTTCCCTCACCTCCTATATTCTCTTGTCAATGTGCGTCCCTGCTATTTTTAATCACCTCCTCTCTAAGCCCCTCTGTCTGATGCGAACAGGTAGTCAAAATCATATTCTGGAAACAACTCCGCTTTTGTTGTCTTGGCTTCTGGATAGGTTATGACCGTTTCCTCGTTCACCTTATTCCATGCAGTTTTTTCAGAAACGCCAATAACTGCTGCATAGGCCTTAACGGAAATGCCTTTCGTGTCCAAGGCCTTCTTTAAATTAGCAAGCACTTTTTCACCTCCTTTTTAAGATGGCGGTTGCTGATGATACTCCTTGGATTATCATGCTGTCTGCTTGGGGGGATTGTAGGACGCTTTTTCAGCGAATAGGTAGTCAGCATTATACTCAAAAAGCAGAGCGCAGGTCTTTTTGAACTCTGGATATGTAAAATCCGTTCTGCCTGTTAATTTGTTCTGCACAGTTTTTTCTCCAGTTCCCAAAACTTCTGCATACTGTTTTACAGAAATTCCCTTCTGCCGTAATGCTATTCGTAAATTATCATACATGTTTTCATCTCCCTTCTACCCTTATGGGTAATTCTTGTGTTTAATATATACCCTTAATCGTAATACGTCAAGTACTTTTTTACGTTTAAGGGTAATTTTCTGCTTGATTTTTACTTTTTTCCATGATAGAATCGCTTTATTGGAGGTGATGAAACGATGGATTTCCTAGAAAAGCTAAATTATTTGATGGAGAAAAATCATCTAAATAAAAGCACTTTGTCCAAAGCATGTAATATCCCATATACCACTATTGATGGCTGGTATAAAAAAGGATATGAAGGACTAAAGCTAACTACCTTGCGAAAATTGGCAGAATATTTTGGAACCTCTCTGGACTACTGGGCATCTGAAGAAATATTTGAAGAAGGGAATAATCCACTTGATGCACAAATCTTAAAACTCTATTCTTCCTTAACCGATGAGAACAAAAAATATCTATATGGATATATACAACGTCTGTTTGAGGAACAGCAAACAACGATGCAGGAGTGATTCCTACTCCTGCATTAGCCCACATGGTAGTGTATAACACATATTTTCCAGTGTTATACACCAGCAACCGCCATCTTAAAAAGGGACTTTTGTTTTAAGCCGGATGTTTCAATATACGATTTTAATAATTCGTGATTGAGGTCGAGCAAACTGTATCTCCTCCTTTCAGATTCAGTTTTTCTGAATCAAATATATAATAAAACTCCCTTTTTAAGATAGCGGTTGCGGTTTCTTTACATCACCTCCCTCTTGTTTGGAAAACAGGGCTTAAGGAACTTTTCCATAGGAACTCCTAACGCCAAACAAATACTTGCATATTCCCCAGTTTCGCATTTTCTTTTTCCTTGCAAAATTAAACATAAAGCAGTTTCTGACAGGCCTGCTCTTTCAGATATTGATTTCTGTTTTAATCCGGACTTTTCTACCTGTTTTCGCAAACCATCAGTATCTAATACAAACAAATCGAAATCACCTCCAGAATTTCGGTTTTCTTGATATTTTTGATTATATATCGAATTTCTTGTGCTGTCAATAATATTTTTCGATTTTCTTGATATCTTTCTTTACAAAATCGGAATTTTTGTATATAATGTAACCATAATCACTTGGGGAGACTTTAAATGAATAATTATGTTATAAGAAAATTAAAAGAAGGGCGTGTTAATGCCAAATTAAAACAATCTGAAGTAGCATCAAAAATCGGCATTAAACCAAATACTTTAAGTAATTATGAAAATGGCGTCTCGGAACCTGATATAGATACTTTTTGTGCTTTATGTGATATATACAATTTAAACCCATCTGATATTTTAAATGAAGCATATGGATTAAGTGTACAAGGAAGCAATTTTACTATTAAGCCTTCTGAAATTAAACACATAGAAAAATATCGCCTACTCGACCAACATGGCAAAGAAATGACGGATTTTGTTCTCAATAAAGAATACGACCGCTGCCAAGCCATCCAACAAGAGAAAGTTGCCACCCTATCCAAGAAGCCCACTCGTCCGATTCCAACTGCTGCCCATGCTGATGATTACATCCATGCTCCAGACGATCTCAAGCAATTAGAGGAAGATATTATGGATGATGAGAATTTCTAAAATAAAGACAAAAAGAGAGGTGAACAAGACATGTTAGATGAAAAAGATTTAGAAATGATCGCTAAAACGATAAGAGAATCCAATGAGCCTATATTGGAAGAAATGAAAAAACTGGAAAATAAGGTTACAGAAGTCCAAATGACATTAGAAAATGAAACCAACAAAGAAATCCGTATTATTGCTGAAGGCCATCTTGACCTTTCACGCAAACTGGATGATGCCTTAAAAGTGGAAAATGAGAAAGAAATGTTACTCTTACGTGTTACCCATCTAGAAAATGAAGTTAGAAGATTAAAACAACGTATTGAGGAAATCGCCTGATCCAAGGAGTGATACTATTGAGCTATGATGAACTCTTGCTAGAAGCAGACAATACCGGGCTTGTTGTGAAAGAAAAAAAACTTCCGGTAAGCAAGGGAAGGATTAAAGGAAAAAGAATTGCTATTAGGCAGAGCATTCCTACCCTGACAGAAAAAGCTTGTGTACTTGCGGAAGAAATCGGACATTACCATACCAATACATATGATATCTTAGACCAAGAAACAACTACAAACAGAAAAATAGAACGTGCCGGACGGATGTGGGCTTATGACAAACAAATTGGTTTATGTGGAATCATCCAAGGATACCATGCCCACTGCCAAAATAGCTATGAACTGGCGGAATGCCTAAATGTAACAGAGGATTTCCTTCAAGAAGCCCTCGAATGTTATAAGGAAAAATATGGTGTTAAAGTTGAATTTGACAATTACTTCATCATATTTGAGCCATCATTGGCTGTGATTGAAAAGTATTCATGATTCGATTAAAAAACTTATTACCAAACAAAAATATATAGGAGTATCATCTAGCTTATCTCGATATAATTGTTGATGATAAAGGAGTGAAACTTGTTTGTAAAGTTTTTTGTAGAGTTTAAGGAAAGATTGAGGAATAGTTATGCAATTACTGCAAGAAAAAGTTTATACTATCCAAGATATTTATGCCCTCCCAGACGGTCAAAGAGCTGAGCTCATTGATGGGGTGATCTATATGATGGCGCCTCCAAGTACAAAACACCAGGAAATATCCGGAAACCTTTATTATAAAATCAGAAGTTATATAGATGGCAAAAAAGGAAAATGTAAAATATATACTGCTCCATTCGCAGTTTTTCTGTATGATGATGATTTAAATTATGTGGAACCTGATATTTCCATCATTTGTGACAATAACAAAATTGATGATAAAGGCTGCCATGGGGCCCCTGATTGGATCATAGAAATTATATCCCCATCCACTCAACACACAGACTATGGAATAAAACTTTTTAAATACCGCACTGCTGGTGTAAAAGAATATTGGATAATAAACCCCTTGACGCACACTGCAAATATCTATGACTTTGAAGGCGAAGAAGGAACTTGTCAATACAGCTTTGATGATGACATTCCCGTATGTATTTTTAAAGATTTAAAAATATGCATTTCCGGCTTACTATAAATAATTTAATTAAAATGTAAAAACCGCCCCTGCGCCAACAGGAACGGTTCTTGCATAGATTCTATACCTGGACAGCACACCAGATGATACAATCATACAGCAAGAATATTGTATCATTTTCGGCACCTGCTGTCAAAGGTATGGTGTTATTTTTGTACCCAAATTTACCAAAAATTTTAGAGGAGGATGGTACTGTGGCAAAAAAGAAAAAAAATACTCTCCCATCGGGCAACATTCGCATCCAGGTATATGATTACACGGATGTGGATGGAAAAAAGCACTACAAATCATTTACAGCTCCTACGCGGCAGGAAGCAAAGTATCTTGCTGCACAGTGGAAAGCGGGAAAGGCGGATAAAAAACCGTCCAGGATCACACTGTATGAGGCTGTAAGCCGCTATATTGAGGCTAAAGAGGGCGTACTGTCCCCCAGCACAATCAAAGAATATTTAGGGATGCAGAAACGCCATATGAAAGATGTTGGAAGAATATGGTTAGATGAGTTAAACACTACGGATATACAGATATGGATTAGTAACAAATCTAAGAGCCTCTCTCCTAAATCTGTCCGTAACCTTTATGGTCTGCTGTCTGCTGCCATTGAAATGTTCGCTCCGGATTTGCATATTAAAGTATCATTGCCAGAAAAAAAGCGCCTTGAACTTTATTGTCCATCTGATGATGATGTAAAAACGCTTCTCAGGCAAGTAGCCGGCACCGATTTAGAAATTGCGATTTTATTAGCAGCCTTTGGCCCCTTGCGCCGTGGTGAAATATGCGCCCTGGATGCTTCGGATATTTCCGGAAACAAAGTGTCCATTACAAAAAGCATGGTAATGGGTTCTGACCGTCAGTGGCACATAAAGCAGCCAAAAACTTACGGTTCTTACCGCACAATCGAATTTCCTGATTTTGTAATAGATAAACTGAAAGGGAAAAAAGGGAGAATTATTAACCGTAGCCCAGACGCAATTACCAGGAGTTTTGAAAGGACTATAAAAAGAACCAGCTTGCCCCACTTCCGATTCCATGACCTACGGCATTATGCAGCATCTATTATGCACGCCATCGGAGTACCAGATCAATATATACTTCAACGCGGAGGGTGGTCAAGCGATAATGTTATGAAAACAGTATACCGGAATACGATTGATATTGAAACCGTGCGGCAAAACAAAAAAATTAATGAACATTTTGATAAAATCGCGTGTGATATTCCGTGTGATACTTTTTTATAATCCGTGTATTTAACTATATGTTTATAATAAATGTACATATACAAGAAATCCTTGAAAATACTAGCATTGAATAAGAAATCCAGCATTTTCAAGGACAAAATAAAATGGAGACAACGGGATTCGAACCCGCGGTCTCTACGTTGCGAACGTAGCGCTTTCCCAGCTAAGCTATGTCCCCACAACGATATCAGACATTCTCTGATATCTTATATTCAATTCTCCATCCATCATAATTGACAGAAAAAATGGAGACAACAGGGCTCGAACCTGCGACCCCATGCGTGTGATGCATGTGCTCTCCCAGCTGAGCTATGCCTCCGTTCATTATTCTACCACATTTTCAAAAAAATGCAACTCTTTTTTTCATTTTCCTACAATTTTTTTCAGCATTTTTTTCCGAAACTGATTACAGTTCAAAATACTCCCTGTACTCTGTCTCAATCACATCCTTCATTCGGGTCATGCTGATGTATAAATGCTTTTTTAAGGCGTCCTCAAGCTCTTTCTCCTGCTGCTGCTCCAGCTGCTCCAACAGGTAAGAATGCTCCCGGATGATCCGGGAAAAATCTGTTTCCGTAGCAAAATCCAGCATCCTGAATCTGGAGTAATGCAGCTGCTGTGCCTGGATAAACTCCCACAGCTTCCCCTTTCCCAAAAACTCAAACCAAATAGCGTGCATCCTGGCATCCATCTGATGAAACTGCTCCGAATCAATGTCCGGCTGCTGAATCAAAAGCTCTTGAAGCCGTATCTGATGGCGAACCTCCTCTAGCTGAAGCGGGGTAGCCTCCTTCATAAAATCCCTCATAACCATCAGCTCCACCGCCACACGCATATAGATCATCTGACGGATATCCTCCAGATTCAGCCGTGTCACATAAGTCCCGGAATAAGGTATGGTATGGACAAAGCTCTGCTCCTGAAGCCGTCTCAACGCCTCCCGGACCGGAGTCCGGGAAACATCAAAACGAGCACAGATCTCATTTTCACTGATCGGCTGCCCTGGCTTTAGTGTCAGATTCAGAATTTCCCTCTTCAAGGCCTCAAAAACATAATCTGCCCTGTTTCTACAACCTTTACCTTCCATGTCTGACCTCCTGATCTGCCGATTCTGAAACAGCAGAGACCTTTGTCAGGACGGCTGCTTCCCTATATAAGCCTGAATGCCTCCATCCACATACAGAATCTGTCCATTCACAAAATCCGAAGCTGAGGATGCCAAAAATACTGCCGGCCCGCCCAGATCCTCTGCTTCTCCCCAACGTCCTGCCGGAGTTTTTGACACAATAAACTGGTCAAAGGGGTGGCGGGAACCATCTGCCTGCTTCTCTCTCAAAGGTGCGGTCTGAGGAGTGGCAATATATCCAGGTCCAATGCCATTGCACTGAATATTATATTCACCATATTCAGAAGCAATATTCCTGGTGAGCATTTTCAGGCCGCCTTTAGCCGCCGCATAAGCAGAAACCGTCTCCCGCCCAAACTCGGACATCATGGAACAGATATTGATGATCTTGCCGCCGCCCTTTTTTATCATAGCAGGAATCACTGCCTTCGATACAATAAACGGTGCATTCAAATCCACATCAATCACCTGACGGAAATCCTTTGCCGCCATCTCAATCATCGGAATACGCTTAATAATTCCTGCGTTATTCACCAGAATATCCACAGTCCCTACTTCTTTCTCAATGGTCTCCACCACCTGATTCACTGCATCCTCGTCAGTCACATCACACACATAACCATGTGCCGTGATTCCCTCTGCCTTATAAGCCTCCACACCCTTGTCCACCAGCTCTTGACGAATGTCGTTAAACACAATGACAGCGCCGGCTCCTGCCATGGCCTTTGCAATGGCAAATCCAATTCCATAAGAGGCGCCGGTAATCCATGCCACCTTCCCTTCCAGTGAATAATTCTTGATGTAATCCATACGCTTCTTCTCCTTTTTATCTTGTCTGACACGTATACCAATCATTTGATTGTATACAAGTTTCCGATATGTATACAATATCACAGATGAATCTAAAAAACAACTGGCACTTTTCATAAATTATAATCTGTATTATTGTAGATATTATCCATATCTTATGGCATAAAATTCCTTCCTCTGAAGGAGTATACATTAAGGGATATCTCTGAGCTGCCATCCACGGATCAAGCGGCAGCAGGCAGGGCCTAAAAGCCCTGCCTGCCCCCCTTTCCCTCTGTAATCTCCGTAATCCCTGTAATCAATCGCAGGTATCACAGCCGCCGCAGCTGTCCGTCGAGGTGGTGGAAATGGGCATGATTCCTCCATTTCCGCAGCCGCTGCAGGCATTGCAGCCATCCTGATAGCCATTGTTGTATCCCTGATTATATCCGTCACGGAAACCGGCCTGGTAGCAGCGGCAGTTATGGCCGTTTCCGCAGCTATTTCCACAGCCGCAGCTTCCGTTATTGCAGGAATTGTTGCAGTCACCGCAAACATTATTGCAGCAGGTATTCGTATTGCAGCCGCAATTATTATTGCAGGTATTTCCGCAATTATTGCAGCCACAGTTATTGTTGCAGGCATTTCCGCAATTATTGCAGCCGCAATTATTATTGCAGGGATCACAGCAGCTTCCATTATTGGTGCCGCAGCCTCCTACTCCCGTATTATTGCATACACAAGTGCATTTACATCTGCATCTGCAGTTCCTTCCGCACCCGAAACCATTTCCACATCTATTGAAATTACATCCACACATATTTGAAAGCTCCTTTAATTTTGTTTTGTAATGTATCCTATGAGACATCCAAGACAAGTGTGACATCCTCATTCAATCATGTTTAAGAACCTTTTTTTATTCTTTTCATATTAATATAATTAGAACCCTCTGAATCTTAGAAAGGAGCCTTTCATTATGAATCCAAACAGCAACCAACGGTGTGGCTGTTCCTGCAGGCCGCAAATTCCTGCTCCGCCCTGTATCAACACGGACTGCCATTGCAATCCCTGCGGCACTCTGCCGCCCTCACCGCCCCCTATGCCGCCTGTAAGACCACAGCATCACAACTGCGGCAATCCACAGCGGCCAGGTTCTGTCATACCTTCCGTTTCTCAAGCCAATCAACCGACCCGCACAACCGCTTCTGCGGCCATGCAGTCCCCGCTGCAGCCCGGCCAGCCGGCTCATGCAGCAGTTTCTCCCACTATCCAGTCTGTCCAACAGACGAATCAGCAGGCCAATACAGCCGTCTCCTCTGCCATGCAGCCGACTCAGCAGGCCAACCAGCATTCTAACGCAGCCGTTTCTCCCTCCATGCAGCCCGGCACATCCGGCACAGCATCCAAAAGCTGCGGATGTCAATCAGGAACTCCTCTTGCTCCCAATGGCGGGCTATGCCAAATGACCATTGGCATGGCATATGTGCCTTGGCAGAAATGGAGCCACACTTATCCTATGGAACAGGGATTTACCCGGGGAACCATTTTCCCGGAGCTTGATTTTCCATTTTTAATGGGGAGGTGCCATTAAACATGTGTCAAAATGAGAATCCATTATTGCAGAAGGTATACGAAACCGGTTTTGCCCTGGATGAAGCCACGCTCTATCTGGACACTCATCCCGAGGACAGCCAGGCAATGGAATATTATCAATATGTAAAACGAGCCAGCCAAAGTGCAGTCTCAGCCTATGAACAGACCTACGGACCACTGATGATCAACCAGGTAGAGGCAAATACCTGGACCTGGGTTAATGACCCTTGGCCATGGGAAGGAGGAAACTAATATGTGGAGGTATGAAAAGCGGCTTCAATATCCGGTAAAAATCTCACAGACCAACCCAAAGCTGGCTCAATTCATAATCAGCCAATACGGCGGACCTGACGGAGAATCTGCCGCCGCCATGCGGTATCTGTCCCAACGCTATGCCATGCCTTACAGCAAAGGAAAGGCCATTCTGACCGACATAGGCACAGAGGAGCTGGGTCACTGGGAAATCATCGCAGCCATTGTCCACCAGCTGACCCGTAACCTGACTCCCCAGGAGATCGAGGAGTCAGGCTTTGGCCCTTATTATATTGACCACACCACCGGCATATGGCCCCAGGCAGCAGGCGGCGTACCCTTCAATGCCTGCGAATTTCAGTCCAAGGGCGATCCCATCACAGATCTTTTTGAAAATCTGGCAGCCGAGCAGAAGGCCCGCACAACCTATGACAACATCCTGCGCATGGTAAAGGATCAAGATGTCTGCGATCCCATCCGGTTCCTGCGGGAGCGGGAAATCGTCCATTTCCAGCGGTTCGGCGAGGCTCTTCGGGATGTCCAGGACCATCTGGACAGCCGCAATTTCTATGCATTTAATCCTGCCTTTGATAAAGTACCCACACAAAATACCAGACAAAGTTCCAGACAAAATTCCAAATAATCCTTTCCTACCAGGCCAGCGTTTCAAAACGCTGGCTTTTTCTTTACAAAAGCCGCAAAGACAATACGGCTCTCCTATACCGTCAGAAATGAAAAACCCGGCAAAGCATCTTTCTTCGATATGCCCCACCGGATTCTTGCTTGATACAATACTTCCCTACTCCAGGTAATCCAGCGGATCCACCGCTGCTCCCTGGTAATTCAACTGAAAATACACATTGCTTCCCTCTACGGTATAATACTTGGTTGGCTCTGCCACATAGCCCAAAAGCTGCCCTTTCTCCAGATATTCTCCCTCGACGGCAGAAACCTCCTTGAGCTGACCGCAGATAGCAGTATAGTCATTTCCCAGATCCAGAACCAAATAGTTTCCGATCTCCTCATTGACACCTGCTTCTACTACCCGGGCATTGGCAGGAGAACAGACCGGACTGCTGACCTCTCCCTGAATCACCAGACCAGGATTGCATTTATACTGGTCCAGGGTGGGGAAATAGATCGTAGAATCCATGCTGTAATCCAATACCACATTGCCCATTACAGGCCAGCCTGCCCGGCTGGTATCCGTAAAATCCAGCACAAGAGCCTTAGCGGCATCCACTCCCGTCCCCACGGCCTTGGCCTCCTGGGATGGTTTGCTGTTGCCGGACTCATACGCCTTTTCCTGGATTACCGTGTCCGGGTTTGCTTCCTGCTTTGCCACCTTTTCTTCCGTTTTCTCAGGCACAGGCTTGGCGTTGGAATCTCCGGCCGTCGGTGCCTGTAACCCTTCATTTGATTCCTCGGCAAGTAAATTCTCCTGACCAGGCATATCCACATAAGGATTCTGCTCCTGGCCGTCTCCTCTTCTCATTGTAACGACGCCTGCCGCAGCTACTATAGTCAGCAGGCCCAGTACCAGCATGACAAGGAATAGTTTGTCCTTGAACATTTGATTGATTCTCTCTTTCACCGTTTATCACCTCGGTAGTAGTTTTACCAAAGTGCCGCGTCTTATTCAGAAATCAGAGAGATATTTTTATAATAATAATTTAAAATGTCCTCATAGCCCCATCCGGATTCTGCCATGGCATCTGCACCGGCCTGGCTAAGACCATATCCATGTCCTCTGCCTCGGATCCGGACCCGCATCACATTTCCTTCAGTCTCTACCCCAAAACAGGGAGAGGGAAGCCCTAAAGCATACTGAATGGCATCGCCGGAATAGCTTCCGGATCCGATTTTCATCTCCACCATATATCCGGACTCATCCTTTTTTATGGTCTGCATCTGCTTTACGTCCACCCCGGATGCCCCGGGAATCTGGCTGATTGCCTCCGCAAAGGAATCCTGACTCCATTCCATTACCTGCATATAATCATCCCGCTTTGTATCCGATACACTTTCCACAGACTGAAGATATGGAAAATCCACCTCTCCCTCACGAGTTCTCCCTGCGCTTATGGCATGAAACAGCGGAAGAATGTAACGATCCTCATACTTCATCACCACCCCGCCGGTATCTTGAACCGCTTCCCTGCACCGCTTCAGGCTGTCAACCGCCTTCATCCGATCCCCGGTCAGGCTTCCCTCCCCCTCCCCCAGATAATCCATATCCAGTTCCTCCTCATATATTTCCGTTCTTCCGTCCATCAGCCGATATACATAAGTCCGGGCAATCACAGCCTGACATTTTAAGGCTTCGCTATGATAGCTTGTGTCAATCTGGCAGGCAATCACCCCGGGAAGATAATCCTCCAGGTCAATATAGGTTTTGATCCCTTTTCTTTCCACCAGGATTTTCCTCTTTCTGCTTTCCCCGGAAGCTTCCGAAGGTTCGTTGGAATCTGCTACATTCTCATTTTCTCCATTTCCCGGATTTCCGCTATCCTCCTGCAATTCCCCGTCTGACTGGTCTTCCCTCCATAAAGCCTCCTTCCTTCCTGACCTGTCCCCTGCTTGTCCTGCCTGCTCTGTTTCCCCATACTCTGTCTGATCCGATAACAATCCCTGCTCTGCCTTTGCCTCAATGCCTGCACTCCTCATCCACACAAGAGAAACCACCCACGGCATCAAAAGCATTACTGCAAACCCAATCACCCATCTGCGCATAAAAAGAATCCCTCCTGACTATTATCAGTCTATGAAGGGATTCCTGTTTCTATTACTTCTATCTATATCCTGTGAACTATATCCTGTAAAAGTCTCAGCGCCAGAAAGATTACGCCTCCATCTCCACGTTCACCCTCTTTAAATGCCAAATATCCTTCACATACTCCTCAATGGTCCGGTCAGAGGAGAACTTGCCGCAGCAGGCCACATTCATCATGGCTGCCCGTGCCCACCATTTTTGGTCACGGTACATCTCATCCACCTTTTTCTGGGCGTCCGCATACATTCTGAAGTCCTTGAGAATAAAGTACGTATCTGCCCGATTGCTGCTCTGGGTATTTAAAAGCGAGTTATAAATATCCCGGAACAGCTCCGTGTCATAGGAAGAGAAATACCCATTGATCAACTGCATCAGCACATGGCGGATATCCTGATCATTGTTAAAGATCTGCATCGGATCATAAGACCGGTTCTTCTCCAGCTCAATGATCTCGTCTGAGGAAGTACCGAAAATAAATGCATTCTCCTCTCCTACCTCCTCCACGATCTCCACATTGGCTCCGTCCATGGTTCCGATCGTCAAAGCGCCGTTTAACATAAACTTCATATTGCCGGTACCGCTTGCCTCCTTGCTGGCCGTGGAGATCTGCTCGCTGACATCTGCTGCCGCAAAAATAATCTCCGCATTGCTTACCCGGTAATCCTCAATAAACACCACCTTAATCTTTCCATGAATGGACTTATCATTGTTAACCACATCTGCCACTGCATTGATCAGCTTAATGGTCAGCTTGGCAATCTTATAGCCTGCAGCCGCCTTGGCCCCGAAAATAAAGGTTCTGGGAACCATATCCAGATGGGGATTCTCCTTCAGCTCATTGTACAAATACATCACATGAAGAATATTCATAAGCTGGCGCTTGTACTCATGAAGCCGCTTTACCTGTACATCGAAAATAGACCGGGGATCCACGTCAATGCCATTATGCTCTTTAATATATTTTGCCAGACGCAGCTTATTCTGATACTTAATGTTCATAAACTCATGCTGGCATTTTTCATCATCCACATACAGCTTCAGCTTGCTGATGACAGAAAGATCCTTGATCCACTCCTTCCCGATTTTGGAAGTCACCCACTCTGCCAGCAGCGGATTTCCGTGAAGCAAGAAACGCCGCTGCGTAATGCCGTTGGTCTTATTGTTGAACTTCTCCGGCATCATTTCATAGAAATCCTTCAGCTCCTGATGCTTTAGGATTTCCGTGTGCAGCCGTGCCACGCCGTTGACAGAAAAGCTTCCTGCAATCGCCATATGGGCCATGCGCACCTGCCCGTCATAGATAATGGACATCTTGGCAATCTTATTCTGATCGTTGGGATACATCTGGCGGATCTGGTTCTGGAACCGGCGGTTAATCTCCTCCACGATCTGGTAAATACGCGGAAGCAGGCGGGAAAACAGCTCAATCGGCCATTTTTCCAGAGCCTCTGCCATAATGGTATGATTGGTATAAGCACAGGTTTTGGTCGTCACATCCCAGGCCTCATCCCAGGTCAAAGCATATTCATCCAAAAGAATCCGCATCAGCTCTGCCACTGCCACTGTGGGATGAGTGTCATTGAGCTGGAACACATTCTTTTCATAGAATTTCCGCACATCATCATGCTTTTCCATATATTTAGCCACTGCACGCTGTACGCTTGCAGAGATAAAGAAATACTGCTGCTTTAAGCGCAGCTCCTTGCCTGCATAGTGATTGTCATTGGGGTACAGCACATCGCAGATGGTTTTCGCCAGATTCTCCTGCTCCACTGCCTTGTGATAATCTCCCTTATCAAAAGATTCCAGGCTGAAGGTGTTAATAGGCTGGGCATCCCAGATCCGCAGGGTGTTGACCACATTGTTGCCATATCCTACAATGGGCAGATCATAAGGCACAGCCATCACGGACTGGTATCCTTCCTGGACAAAGCGCTCATGGCCATTCTCCGTCCGCTCCACCCGCACGTATCCTCCGAATTTAACCTCCGTCGCATACTCGGACCGGCGCACCTCAAAGGGATTGCCGTCTTTCAGCCACTCATCCGGCACCTCCATCTGAAAACCATTTTCAATTTTCTGCTTAAACATCCCATAGTGATACCGGATTCCGCACCCATAGGCAGGATAACCCAAGGTAGCCAGAGAATCCAGGAAGCAGGCCGCAAGCCTTCCTAAGCCTCCGTTGCCCAAAGCAGGATCCGGCTCCTGATCCTCAATCAAATTTAAGTCAAAGCCCAGCTCATCCAGCACTTCCCGAATCTCATCCTGCGCCATAATATTGATAATATTGTTGCCCAGGGCACGTCCCATCAGAAATTCCATGGACAGATAGTAAACGGTCTTAGCGTCCTCCTTAGCATATGTTTTCTGGGAGGCAATCCACTCGTCAATGATCACATCCTTTACCGCATAGGAAACAGCCTGAAATACCTGTGCAGGCGTAGCCTCATCCATTGTCCTGCGGAAAAGATTCTTTACATTGTACAAAACCGATTTCTTAAATTCTTCCTTATTAAATCCCATGCTCATTTCTTGTTCTCCTTCCGGCTGCTGCATTCTCGGATGCCCGCAGCCTGTTGTCTCTATATGCCCCAAAGATTACACCTTCTCAACACCCAAAGCAGTCTTCTCGCCATTAATGTTCCATTCCTTCACATAACCGCCCGTCTCTCCAGTACGGATCTGATCTGCCAGAACTTCCCTGCCAATGGTCTCTCCATGTGTATCCAAAAGCTTTGCAATCCTCTCATTACCGGTCTGATACACACAGATATGATCCATGACCTCAAATCCCGCTTCTTTTCTCATGGTCTGAATCTTGCTTACCAGCTCCCGGATAAATCCCTCCTCCAGAAGCTCCGGCGTCAGATTCGTATCCAAAGCCACTGTTACCTGATTGTCCCCCTCTGACACATACCCTTCGGTCTGCGCCATATCAATCAGCAGATCCTCTTTTGTCAGGACCACCGGCTCTCCTCCAAAGTCAAAGCTTAAAGCGCCTTCCGCATTCAGGGTATCCATAGCTGCATTGCCGTCGATCTCTGCCAGCGCCTTGCGGATGTTTGCCAACTGTTTTCCATACTTTGGTCCTACCGTCTTAAGCTGGGGCTTAAAGCTGTAGGTAGTAAAGCTGCGGACATCCTCCACAAACTCCACGGACTTTACATTCAGCTCCTCCTCAATGATTTCCACATAGAACCGGGACAACTCATGATCCGCCTTTACAAACATTTTGCCGATTGGCTGACGGTTCTTTAAGCTGGCTGTGTTCCTGGCCGCCCGGCCCAGAACCACAATATCCAGCACCTCGTCCATGTCTTCTTCCAGCTTCTTGTCTATGTGCCTCTCGTCCGCTGCCGGGAAGTCACAAAGATGAACACTCTCCGGCGCTTCTTTGTCAATACTCCGGACCAGATTCTGATAAATCGCCTCTGTCATAAAAGGAATCATGGGAGCTGCCGCCTTGGCTGTGGTGACCAAAGCCGTGTAAAGGGTCATATAGGCATTAATCTTATCCTGTTCCATGTCCTTTGCCCAAAAACGCTCCCGGCTTCTTCTCACGTACCAGTTGCTCATGTCATCCACAAACGCCTGAAGGGCCCGGGCTGTCTCCGGAATCCGGTAATCAGCCAGATTCTCATCCACGCTTTTTACCATGGAATTCATCTTAGACAATAGCCACTTGTCCATCACAGTCAGTTTATCATATTCCAACTGATATTTGGTGGCGTCAAAATCATCAATATTAGCATACAGCACAAAGAAAGCATAGGTGTTCCAAAGAGTTCCCATGAACTTGCGCTGTCCCTCCTTCACCGCCTCCCCATGGAAACGGTTAGGCAGCCAGGGCGCACTGTTAATATAAAAATACCACCGGATCGCATCCGCCCCGTAGGCAGCCAGGGCCTCAAAGGGATCCACTGCATTTCCCTTAGTCTTGCTCATCTTCTGTCCAAGCTCATCCTGCACATGGCCCAGGACAATTACATTCTTGTAGGGAGCCTTATTGAAAATCAAGGTGGAAATGGCCAGCAGGGAATAGAACCATCCTCTTGTCTGATCCACTGCCTCTGAGATAAAGTCCGCCGGGAACTGCTGATCAAACAGATCCTTGTTCTCAAAAGGATAATGATGCTGGGCAAACGGCATGGCGCCTGAATCAAACCAGCAGTCTATCACCTCAGGAACCCGCTTCATCTCTTTGCCGCACTTCGGACAAGTGATCGTCACCTCGTCAATAAAAGGACGGTGAAGCTCAATATCCTTCGGACAGTTTTCTGACATGGACCGGAGCTCCTCAATACTTCCGACAGAATGCTGATAACCGCACTCACACTCCCATACATTCAGAGGAGTTCCCCAATAGCGGTTCCGGCTGATTCCCCAATCCTGCACATTCTCCAGCCAGTCGCCGAAACGCCCTTTTCCGATACTTTCCGGAATCCAGTTGATGGTATTGTTGTTGCGGATCAAATCCTCCTTCACTGCTGTCATTTTGATAAACCAGGATTCTCTCGCATAGTAAATAAGAGGCGTGTCACATCGCCAGCAATGGGGATAGCTGTGCTCAAAAGCAGGCGCTGAGAATAACAGCCCTTTTTCCTCCAGCTCCTTTAATACCAGGGGATCCGCCTTTTTCACAAAGGTTCCCTGCCACGGCGTTTCCTTGGTCATCTCCCCTTTAGAATCTACCAACTGGACAAAAGGCAGATCATACCTGCGTCCCACCTTAGAGTCGTCTTCACCGAAAGCAGGCGCAATGTGTACGACACCCGTACCGTCTGTCAGGGTCACATATCCGTCGCAAACTACATAAAAAGCCTTTTTCTTCTGTTTTTCGCAAATCTCATTGGCATAAGGAAGCAAAGGCTCATATTCCTTATACTCCAGATCCTTTCCGGTACAGCGCTCCAGCACCGTATACCCGCCCTGCAGTACCGTGTCACACAAGGCTTCCGCCAGATAATAGGTGTATCCGTCGTTTTGAACCTTCACATAGGATTCGTCCGGATTGACACAAAGGGCCACATTGCTGGGCAATGTCCAGGGCGTAGTGGTCCATGCCAAAATATAGGCATCCTCCCCCTTCACCTTAAACCGGGCAATGGCAGAACGTTCCTTCACATCCTTATATCCCTGTGCCACCTCATGGCTGGACAAAGGCGTACCGCACCGGGGACAATAAGGCACAATCTTAAAGCCCTTGTACAAAAGCCCTTTCTCCCATATCTGCTTTAAAGCCCACCATTCAGACTCAATAAAATCATTGTGATAGGTCACATAAGGATCATCCATATCCGCCCAGAAGCCTACCGTACTGGAGAAATCTTCCCACATCCCCTTATACTTCCAGACACTCTCCTTACAGTGACCGATAAACGGCTCCAGGCCATACTGCTCAATCTGCTCTTTTCCGTCTAAGCCCAGCATCTTCTCCACTTCCAGCTCTACCGGAAGCCCGTGAGTGTCCCATCCTGCCTTTCGGGGAACCATACAGCCTTTCATGGTACGGTACCGCGGAATCATATCCTTGATTACCCTGGTCAATACATGGCCGATATGAGGCTTTCCGTTAGCTGTAGGCGGCCCGTCATAAAAAGTATAGGTCGGGCCGTCCGTCCGGCTCTCCATGCTCTTTTGAAAGATATCATGGTCTTTCCAAAACTTCTCGACTTTCTTTTCCCGCTCTACAAATTTCAAATCTGTAGATACTTTCTCATACATTTTCATTACCTCCGTTTTCGCGGCAAAACAGCAAAGACAAACATCTTCCACAAAATCAAAGACGCGGTTCCCTGTAACATAAAAAAGCCTTCATCCCTGTAATAAGGACGAAAGCCCGGCTTCGCTGTACCACCTATTACTGCATACCCTTGTCCGGATCTTACGAAAAAACTTATACCTGCGAGCATACCTATTTGCCAAATGATCGGAAACTGTGCTGAAAATGAGAGTATATTGGCAAATCATTGGACTTCACGGGTATAAAAATCCGGCACTCCATATGCGCTCCCTGTAACGGCGGGACAACCGGCACAGCCTAGTAGGCTCTGACAGGAGCCTTTCAGCCTGCAACTCAGGAGTGATCTTCAGTATCTGCAATTCTGCCTCCGGGCTTTCACCATCCCCGAATCGCTGGAGCCGTCCTGCAGCCCTACTCTCTCCATCAAAGTCATTCTCTTATTTCAAACCATTAACCATTATATTAATTGAAGCATAAAATGTCAAGGTCTGGAAACAAAAAACTGCTTACAAAAACGAGAGATTAGATATTGTTATTTTTTTATCAATCAATTTGCCATTTTTCTTGATCAATGCTATACTACATTTTAACGAAATACACTTTTCACAAAAATGGGAGGAATTACCATGAAAAAACGAAACCTTACCCTGCTGACAGACCTGTACGAGCTGACCATGATGCAAGGCTATTTCAAAGAAAAAAATGCAAACGAAACCGTAATCTTTGACGCCTTTTTCCGCGCCAATCCGGTCAATGCAGGCTATTCCATCTGCGCAGGCTTAGATCAGGTCATTGATTACATTAATAATCTTCATTTTGAGAAAGAGGACATTGATTATCTTGGCTCCACCGGCTTATTCGGAGAGGACTTTCTTGACTACCTGCGGGATTTTCAATTTTCCGGCGATATCTATGCCATCCCGGAAGGCACGGTTATTTTTCCGCGGGAACCGCTGGTAAAGGTGATCGCTCCCATTATGGAAGCACAATTAATCGAAACTGCACTCCTGAATATTATTAACCATCAGTCCCTCATTGCCACAAAAGCTGCACGGGTAGTCTATGCAGCCAAAGGCGACGGCGTCATGGAATTTGGACTTCGCCGGGCCCAGGGTCCTGACGCAGGAATCTACGGAGCCCGCGCCGCCATGATCGGAGGATGCATCGGAACCTCCAATGTGCTGTGTGGCCAGATGTTCGACGTACCCGTAAAAGGCACTCATGCCCATAGCTGGATTATGAGCTTTCCTGACGAACTGACCGCATTCCGCACCTATGCCCGCCTGTATCCCACTGCCTGCATCCTGCTGGTAGACACTTATGACACCTTAAATTCCGGCATCCCCAATGCCATTCAGGTCTTTCAGGAAATGCGTCAGGCCGGTATTCCCCTGACCTTCTACGGAATCCGTTTAGACAGCGGCGACCTTGCCTATCTTTCCAAGGAGGCAAAAAAAATGCTGGATGCCGCAGGCTTTTCGGATGCCGTGATCTCTGCGTCCAATGATCTGGACGAAACCCTGATCACCTCCCTAAAGCTTCAGGGTGCTGCCATCAATTCCTGGGGTGTGGGAACCAACCTGATCACCTCCAAAGACTGCCCTTCCTTTGGCGGCGTCTACAAACTGGCTGCCATCCAGGATAAAGTTACCGGCAAATTCATTCCCAAGATCAAGCTTTCCGAGAATGCAGAAAAGATCACAAACCCCGGCAACAAAACCATCCGGCGCATTTACAATAAAAATACCGGAAAAATCATTGCAGACCTGATCTGTCTGGCCGATGAAACCTTTGACTGTTCCAACTCTCTGCTGCTTTTTGACCCTGTTTCCACCTGGAAAAAGACTCACCTGGCTCCTGATAGCTACACCATGCGGGAGCTGTTGATTCCTGTCTTTCAAAAAGGAAAATGCGTATACGAATCTCCCAAAGTCATGGACATTCGGGAATACTGCAAAAAAGAACTGGCTACTCTGTGGGAAGAATCCCTGCGTCTGGAATATCCCCATCGGGTTCATGTAGATCTTTCCAATGAGTTATGGCATATGAAAAACCAACTTTTAGACAGCTATCAATACCAGAATTAAAACCATTATCGTTCATTTTTTGTTTACAAATGTTCACAAATGTTCACAGATATTCTATATTTTTGCTAAACTTCCTTCATAACTGTGACGTATACTAATACCATCGAAGGAAACAAAAGAAATCTTGTAAATCCTTCTTAAATATGACATTCAGATAAATTTTTTTTCATAATCGCCGGCAGCTATCGCAGTAGTTGTCGGCTCCTCCCTTTTTATAGACATATACATATTTCCCGGATTCTCTCTCCACCTGGTTTTACGGCTGATTATCTGTCATAGCCCCCAATTTTCTCACCTCTTAACCAGGCTTTCCCGATTCATCATTTTTAAATCAAATCCCCTCGCTGCAAGAACAGCATTAGGCTCATTGCCCGCGGAAATAAACAATAGAATTACTTATCACCTGAATCTGCCGTTCACAGGCGCCCTGTTCGGGCTGCTTTTTCATGTTTTTGGAGGGTCCCAAGTTCAAAAATCCTCTTGCGTCGGATTTTTAAACTTGGGACCCTGGCATCATATAATTTATATAATATAGTAGTTTTTCAGGCCAAAATATGGTAAAATATAAAAATAGAATGTGAGTCAGGGAATGCATATACCATCACATTCCAGTAGAATTATAACATGTGCTATTAAAGGAGGAATAAGAAATGAGATGTAAAAAAATTGCCGGAGTCTTGTATACAGTGGTATTGTCAGCAGTGATGACTACAACTGCATTTGCCAGAACCACCACTGACGGCTATTCCGAGCACAACGTTTATGATTATGAAAATGACCAGTCACAATGGGTACAAGACCAAAACGGATGGAAGTATTATAATCCTGCCGGATATACTCCTACAACCAATGGAGCAGGGTATTATCTTGAAAGTACCTGGGCTGCCATTGATGGAAACGGAGACGGTGTTGCTGAATTTTATCATTTTAATCAAAACGGTTATCTGGATATGAATACAACCATTTGGCCGGAAGACGGCCAGGGAAATTTAAGTGATTATTTTTACAATCATTACCATGCAGAGCATTACAATAACAGAGATCTGGAAAAAGCAGACTACTATGAAGATTTGATGCACAAATTCAGCGGTGAATCCGGCTATACGGTGAACGGCCAGGGCCAGTGGGTGGTCAACGGAGTCGTGCAGACCGTAAATCAGAGCTGGAAAACCACCTTTGAGGCCGGATGGCTTCCCGGAATCTACTACTCCAAAAACAGAGCCGGCATAAAGATGATTCAAGCCGGCATCGAATACAGCTCAGACAGCGGCGATATCTATCTGACTCTCTATGGCAATTCCGGCACAGAAATACTGTTCAGCGGTCAGCTCATCGGCAGCGGAACCGATAACAATGTGTATAAGGTAACAGACCATTACAGAGGAATATCCTTGTTCGTTGAATATGATGGCATAGAGAAACTGACCATTACACCCCATAGCGGAAGTCTTCCCATCGAAGGATACACAGAATCCGATGGTTATGAGCCAGGGGATGACGGCGAATATTTGTATTATAAAGAAATTGATGGATTTATGAGCTGATTCCTATTAAAATAGCTGCCCTTATGATATAACTTATAATTCAAATTAAAATGGATAAGAAAAAGCAGGCCGAACATTTTCGTGTTCGGCCTGCCTTTTTGTTTCATGACTATTTTTCCATCTTTTCAATTGGTCTTTCTTGTAAATCAATGGACCTTTCTTTTAATCCATAATCTCAGATCCCCTTCAGCTTAAACCGGCCTACCATATCCCGCATGAGCTGAGCCTGGCTGGACAGCTCCTGAGCCGCCGCCGCACTCTCCTCAGCAGTAGCAGAGTTGGTCTGGATAACACTGGAAATCTGGTCAATGCCAACGGTAATCTGGGAAATCGCCGCTGACTGATCCTTGCTGGCTTCTGAAATCTTATCCACCAGCAAAGTAACCTCTTTCGCCCCTTCCACTGCCTTTGTCAAGGACTGAGCCGTCTCATCTGCAATGTGTGTGCCGTTCTGTACTGCCTTAATCGAATTTTCAATCAGTGCTGCTGTATTCTTAGAAGCCTCCGCACTCTTGCTTGCCAGATTGCGAACCTCATCTGCCACCACAGCAAATCCCTTACCTGCGGTTCCTGCCCTGGCTGCCTCCACGGCTGCATTCAAAGCAAGAATATTCGTCTGGAAGGCAATATCCTCAATGGTTTTGATGATCTTTCCGATCTCATTGGAGCTTTTGCTGATATCTTCCATTGCAGAGATCATATCCTGCATCTTGGAATTGCTCAGGTTCATCTCCTCACCCACTTCCGTTACCTTGCTGTTGGCATGGCTGGCATTCTCTGCATTATCTCTAATCCGATCAGAAATATCGTTAATGGTAGCTGCCAATTCTTCAATCGAACTGGCCTGCTCGGTAGCCCCTTGGGACAATGCCTGTGCTCCGCTGGAAACCTGATCGGAGCTGTTGGATACCTGGCTGCTGCTGTTGTGCATCTGACACATAGCATCATTAAGCTTCTTTGCAATGGTACGGAAAGAAATCAATACCGGATGGAAACCACCAATGTATTCCTGTTCACATACCGAATCCACCGTAAAATCTCCTGCTGCCATTTTAGCAAGGAACTGGTTCTCATCGTCAATGATTGCCTGAAGCTTCCGAATCAGCTCTCGGATCTGATCAGAAAGCATTCCCAGCTCATCCTCAGAGCTATACTGGATGGTAACATCCAGATTTCCCTTTGCCATCTGTATAGCGGCATTCTCGATCTCCGCTACCGGCTGACGGATACTCCGAATGATGATCATGGAAAAACCAAGCGTAATCAAAAGAACTACTACCATTACCGCCAGCTGTCCTAAAATCGCGGTTTGATAAGTCTCTACACTTTCTTCTCTGGCCACGCCGCTTCCATTTGTGTTAAAGTCTGCCAGAGCCGACAAAGCATTAATCATGGCATTATATTTGGTAAGGCCCTCTCCTTCCAGCAGAACCGCTGCATCCTCATGGTTGCCTTGCTGTATCATACCGGTAAGTTCGCTGTCCATCTTCTGATACTCTGACCATGCATTTTGCAGAGTCTGGTACAGTCCTCTGCCCTCTGTAGTCGAAACATACCCTCCATAGGCTTTAATGTTTGAATCCATGGCAGAGAGATTCTGAGCTAATTCTTCGGAGTTGCTTCTCTCGACCTCTGGTGTACTTGCCATCACAAGAACCTGTTCATTCAGACGGACTGCCGTCAAGGTAGTTTCCATCTCGCCTGACAGATATAGACTTGGCATCCATTTATCTGCAATAATCAAGGCTGAATGATTCAGCGTACCCATAAGTGCAATGGATATAAAGCCGACCAAAAACATTCCTAAAATCGCAATTCCTGCAAGCAAATATAGCTTTAAGTTGATCTTGAGATTTTTAATTGTGCTGCCCATACTACTTTTCCTCCAAAAGAATTAAATACTTAACGTTTTCTTAACTGAAACTTTCCGATAAGCTGCTTAAGCACTTGAGCCTGCCCTGCCAGCTCCTGGCTGGCTGCTGCGCTTTCCTCCGACGTAGCGGAATTGGACTGAATCACCGTAGAAATCTGGGTAATACTGTCTTTAATGCGGCCAATAGCTGCTTCTTGCTCCATGGATGCGGAAGATATCACCTTAATCTGGTTGGTAACGATTTCCGCCCCTTCCACTACAGAATGCAGAGACTCCTGCGTCAACTCTGTCAGCTCTGAGCCATTGGACACCACATGAAGAGTTTTCTCGATCAGCTCGGTAGTACTCTTTGCCGCTTCTGCACTCTTGGCTGCTAAGTTGCGCACCTCGTCTGCCACTACGGCAAAACCCTTGCCTGCACTTCCTGCTCTGGCTGCCTCCACGGCGGCATTTAAAGCGAGAATATTGGTCTGAAAAGCAATATCCTCAATCGTCTTGATAATGTGCTGAATCTCACCGGAACAGGAACTGATCTGTCCCATGGCTTCTGCCATCTTTTTCATCTGCTCATTACACTGATCAATCTTTTCCCCTACCCCGTCTGCTTCCCTGGTCGTAATAGACGCACTCTTGGCATTGCTGTTGATCTGTTCTGAGACCTGTTCAATCATATTCATCAGATTATCCACCTCAGAAGCCTGCTCGGTAGCTCCCTGAGCCAGATTCTGAGCCCCGTCTGCCACCTGTGTGGAACCGGCGTCTACCTGGCTGGCTGAAGAATGGATCTGGTCCATGGTTTGGCTCATCTCGGTGCCGATGGTCTCTATCGCCTTCTGAATCTCGACAAAGTCACCGATATACTGAATAGAACTGGTACTGCTTAGGTCTCCGGCAGCCATCCTGCTCAAGATCTTAGTAATATCTGAGATATACAGCTTCAGACTCTTTGCCGAAGAATTAAGACTTTCTGCCAGCATGCCAATCTCATTATCACTTTTAATATCAATCTCAAAATCCAAATTGCCCTTTGATAAATTCCCGCTGGATTCTGTAACCACCTGCAGCGGCTTAACTACCTGCTTCAGAATGTAAACTACCAAAAGAATACTGACCACCAGAGTCACTGCAACCGTAAAAATGGAAATGACCTTTGTGGTAGACTCAGAGGTTATCAGTCCGGCCTGGTTAGCCGCAACCTCCTTTTCTGTAATCTGCGCCACCTGATCCAATATGGCAACCAGATTGACAACATTAGCCTTTGTGTTGTTTAAGTAGAAGTCGATTGCCGCGGCCTGATCGGTCTCCTTTAAAGTCAGGACCTGCTGAGCTGATTCATGAATGGCCTGATGAATCGGCTTCATCTCCTCCATCAAGCGAACAATCTCCTGATTTTCAATCTTGGAACGTTCTGAACCATAAAGCCATTTTCCTAAAACGCAGCCCTGATAATCACTGCTTCCGGTAAATTCGGTCCCCATGGCCACCGCCGAACACAGATTCTCTACCCAGCCATAATGAGCCTTCTCTGCGGTCAGCACCAGGGCATTAATTTCTGTAGCCAGCTCCGTAGCTTCACTATGTCTGCGAATCTGGTTCATACCGCTAACCGTCACAATTCCACTGATAATCACAACCACAAAAATAATGGCGATTCGTATCATAACCCCCTGTTTGATGGTATGTCTCATTTTTTCACCTCAAT
This sequence comes from bacterium D16-56, assembly GCA_003611875.1. Taxonomy (GTDB): domain Bacteria; phylum Bacillota; class Clostridia; order Lachnospirales; family Lachnospiraceae; genus Brotaphodocola. Next base: position 38,471 of record RAYY01000029.1, read on the forward strand.
TGATGTTTTGATTATAATATATTATAATTATATTACAGCTAATACGCAGAGTACCACCATGGCCTCTGCGTATCAGATCTTGTACAGATCTTATAACATATTTTAATACTTTTCACTTCCATAGCTTGTATAGGAGGACAGGTCCACGTAATCCTCATCACTTGCAGGCTGCTCATAATGGACAGGAGCCTCTGTCATCACACTACTCATATTACTGCCCACGTTATTCACGCTGTTCATGCTCCCCATACTGTCATGGCCTTCCAAACGGAACTTCCTTACCAATTCCTTCAATATCTGTGCCTGACCGGACAGCTCCTCGCTGGCCGCCGCACTTTGCTCTGCCGTGGCGGAGTTGGTCTGAACCACACTGGAAATCTGATCAATTCCAATGGTGATCTGGGTAATGGCCTCTGCCTGCTCCTTGGAAGCCTTTGCAATGGTATCCATCATGGCCGTAGCATCGGTAATCCCCGTCATAACCTCCTCTAAGGACTTGGCAGTCTCATCTGCAATCTTCTTTCCGTTTTCAACTGCATGGAGAGAATTTTCAATCAGCACCGCCGTATTTTTGGATGCATCCGCCGATTTGCTTGCCAGATTCCGCACCTCGTCTGCCACTACGGCAAATCCCTTTCCTGCCGCGCCTGCTCTTGCTGCCTCAACGGCTGCATTCAACGCCAGAATATTGGTCTGGAAGGCAATATCCTCAATGGTCTTAATAATCTTTCCGATCTCACCGGAAGCATTGTTGATATCCGACATAGCATTCAGCATATCCTGCATTCTGCGGTTGCTTTCTCCTGCCACCTCGCCTACAGCCTCCGCCTTCTTGCCTGCCTCCTGAGCGCCCTCAGCATTGCGGTTGATATTGCCGGAAATCTCGTTGATGGAAGCTGCCAGCTCCTCAACTGAGGAAGCCTGCTCCGTAGCGCCCTGTGACAATGCCTGCGCTCCGGAAGATACCTGATCCGAACCGGAGGAAACCTGATCCGCCGAACGGTTCAAGGTGGAAAGGGTATCGTTGAAGCTGTCCTTGATTTTCTTCATGGATTGGAAAATCTTCTGATAATCACCGATATAAAGCTCCGGAGAAGAAGAACGAACCGTAAAGTCGCCCTCAGCCATCGCACTCAAAAGAAGCTCAATATCCTTGACGATCGTACCCACGCCCTTGCTCATGGAACGCATATTCCCTGCCATGTCACCGAACTCGTCCTTAGACTCATAGCGAATATCCACAGACAGGTGTCCGTTGGACATTTCCGTCATAGCGCTCTCGATCTCCTTCATCGGATTCAGCACATTGCTCGTCAGGGTCAAAGCAATCATACAGGTAAGGACAAAGGCAATGACAGAAACAACAATAGACAAAGTCATCAGCATATTATTCATGGCCATGGCATCTTCAAAAACCGCCTCGCACTCCTTCTCCATATTGGCGAATGCCGTCTGCAGAAGCGTGGCGCACTCCTCCGTCAGAGGATTGTACTGATTCAGCACAATCTGCTGGGCAGTCCCATTGCCCTCCTCTGTGCCGAGGGTTGCGTTTGCAACAATCTGCTGCCTCACATCCGTCGTGCTGTTGAGCTTTGTCTCAAATTCCTTCATCAGGGAAGAATCGCCTGTGTAATTGGTATATATCCACTGCAGGCTTTCCTGAATGTGGGTCAGGTACTGATCAGACGAAGCAATCCTTTCGCGGGTATTCGAATCATCCAGCTCCACCACGCTCAGCATCAGCTCCTTCAATGACCGCTGAAGGCTGACCCGCATCTCGTAGATGTTGGTAATCACCCTGTAGTCTTCCTCGTAGAAGCTTTCGTAAGAACCTTTGGCTTTCATAATTCCTACGCTGGAAGAAATGACCGCCACCAGAAAAAGCGCCAGGATAATACCGAAAGACAAAAGAAACTTTTTACCAACCTTTAAATTCTTCATTCGTTGCTCCTCCTTGTTGAGCCTTCATTTCCTGACAGCCTTCTGACCTCAGCTCAAAAAAGAAAAAGCCAGGGGGCTGCCGTATCACACTCTTTTATATTATCTCGGCACATTTTCTCGTTATATAATCAAAATTGCAGTTTTTTTTTAAAAAATTTATATTTCCCTTAATAATTTGTTTTTTCCGTCGATATTGTTATCAGTATGTTGTGGTCTGGTATGCTTTTTTGCACAGGACTGTTTTATTTTCATGCAAATCATTAAAAAGGATAGGTGGTGTATCGAATGGATAACGGTATGGAAAGTATGCTTGATACATATCTTTTTGAGACAAATTCCCTCTTGGACCAGCTTGACGAGATGCTTGTGAACGACGAAAAGCTGGGAGATTTTTCATCGGATGATGTCAATGAGATCTTTCGTATCATGCACACCATCAAGGGTTCATCTGCCATGATGGAATTTGGCTCTCTCTCCAGCATTGCACATCATATAGAGGATTTGTTCTTCTATATCCGTGACAAGGGAATCGACTCTTTAGATCCCCAGCACAAGAAAGAGCTGTTCAATCTGATGTTCCGTTCAGAGGATTGTCTTAGAGGGCAGGTGGAAAAGGTAGAAAGCGGAACGCCTCTTGACACCAATATGGATGGGTTTGCCTCCGAGATCAACGATTTCCTGAAAAAGATCAGCAAAGCGGAAGAGGATGCTCCTGCCGCTGAGGCTGCGTCCCGGACGACGCCCCAGACAGAAGCGGCTGCCGGCGTTCCTGCCTCTGCCGAACATCTTCCCGAGGACAGCAGCGCAATATGCTTCCTTCATGTATTTTTGGAGGAAGGCATCGGTATGGAGAACCTGCGCGCCTACATGATCATCAATGCGTTAAAGGAATGTGAACTGGAGTTCCGCTATTATCCGGAAAATATGGAGACCAATCCGGATACCTGCTCCATGATCATTGAGGACGGCTTCTATATGGCCTTTGAATCAGAGGAGATGGCAGCAAAAGCAAGCGATATGCTCCCGACACAAAGCTATATCCGCTCTTACGAATTGGTTGCCATTCCGCAGGCTGTGCCTGAACCAGAACCGACTCCTGTATCCCCTCAGACTTCCGGCAAGGCTTCCGGACAGGCCGGTACACCGGAGCAGAAGGAAGCTCCCAAGCCTCCGGCCAAGCAGGCTCCGGCCGTGCAGGGAGCGCCCGCCAAGCAGAACCTGATCAGCGTGAATCTGATGAAGCTGGACAATCTGATGAATATTGTAGGAGAGATCGTGATCACCGAATCCATGGTCACTTCTGCTCCCGAGTTAAACCAGCTCACCCGTGACGCCTACGACAACTTTATGAAGTCTGCCCGCCAGCTCCGCAAGCTGACGGATGACCTGCAGGACATTGCCATGTCTCTGCGGATGGTACCCATCTCCGGCGTATTCCAGAAGATGAACCGTATCGTCCGGGATATGAAGCAGAAGTTGGGCAAGGATGTGCGCCTTACCTTGATCGGGGAGGACACAGAGGTTGACAAGACGATTGTAGACAGCATCCAGGATCCGATTATGCATATGGTTCGTAATGCCATGGACCACGGAATTGAAGATGATGCCAACGAGCGGATCCGCGCCGGCAAGAGCGCTCAGGGTGAGATCATTCTGTCCGCTTCCCACACCAGCAATGAAGTCGTCATTTCCATTTCCGACGACGGTCAGGGCATGAACCCGGAGAAGCTTCTGGCCAAGGCCAGAGAGCGTGGCATCCTTACCAAGCCGGAAAACGAATATACCCGTAAGGAAGCGTTAGGGCTTGTCATGCTGCCGGGCTTCTCCACCAACCAGACTGTTACGGAATTTTCCGGCAGAGGCGTGGGCATGGATGTGGTTAAGAAAAATGTAGAATCTGTTGGAGGCACCGTATCCCTCTCCAGTGAGGAGGGACAGGGAACCACCTTCCTGATGAAGATTCCTCTGACTCTGGCCATTATGGACGGCATGAAGGTAACGGTAGGCTCCTCGATCTTTACGATTGCCATCGCCAATATCCGGCAGTCCTTTAAAATTCTGGCTGACGAGATCATTCTTGACGAAAGCGGCAACGAGATGGTAGAGCGGATGGGCAGCTTTTATCCCATTCTGCGGCTTCATCAGTTTTACGGCATTGAAACCCAGGTTACGGAGCTGGTAGACGGGATTCTGTTATGGGTAGAGACAAGCGATCACTCCTTCTGCCTGTTTGTAGATGACCTGATTGGGGAACAGCAGGTTGTAGTAAAGCCGTTCCCTGCATTCCTGACCACCTTTGATCTGAAGAATTACGGCATTTCCGGCTGTACCATCTTAGGAGACGGGAATATCAGCATCATTCTGGATATCCAGGGCCTCCATACGGCGGCGCTGGAGAGCATATAGAAGGGAGGAACCAACTATGTCTGAACAAGTAAACGAGCAGGATATCCTGGATATGGATTTATCGGAAGCAGATGAGCATTCCACAGTGGAACGCTGTCTCACCTTCGAATCAGGAGAACTGATTTTATACATCAGCACCCGTTACATTATCGAGATCATTAACGGTCACTCCATTACCACCCTGCCTTTAGTGCCTCATTATGTGAAGGGCATTATCAATTTAAGGGGTCAGGTTCTGCCGGTAGTGGATCTTCAGCTCCGCATGGGAAAAGGAGAGACTGCTTCCACTGGCAAAAACTGCGTGATCGTGCTGGATATCGATTCTGTTTCCCTGGGAATCATGGTGGATTCCGTGCGTCAGGTGGTGGACATTGACCTTAAAAATGTCCGTCCCATTCCCTTAAAGCGTCAGCAGAAGCTTCTTGACGGTATGGTCAATATGGAAGACGGCAATGTTTTCATGTCCGTAGACTGCAAAGCGCTTATCAGTACCGAAGACCTATAAAAGAACCAGGAACAAACAGGAGTAATCAGATGCTGACATTAACAGACAGTGATTTCCAAAATCTTTATACCTATATAAAAAAGAATTATGGAATCGATTTAAGCAAGAAAAAGCAGCTTATTGTCAGCCGCCTTTCCAACACACTGGCTGCTCAAGGCTTTAGTGACTTTACTTCCTATGTTAAGGATATCACTTCTGGTCGCGATCCGGAGATGGTCACAGCCATGTTAAATAAGCTGACTACCAACTATACCTATTTTCTCAGAGAGGAGGCGCACTTCCAATACTTCCAGGATGTTGTGCTTCCTGACCTGGCCAAAAAGCATGCACGGGATAAATCCCTTGCCATATGGAGCGCAGGCTGTTCTTCCGGCGAGGAGCCCTACACCATCTCCATATACCTGAAAGAATTTTTCGGAGCACAGGCTTCTCAGTGGGATACCAGAATTTTGGCTACAGATATTTCTCAAAAGATCCTCAATTCTGCTATCACTGCCACGTATAATGAAGAAAGCATTGCTCCTCTTCCTGCTTCCTGGAAACAGAAGTATTTCGTCAAAAAGGACAGCAAGTACTATACTGTAGCTCCTATTTTGAAGCAGAATGTAATCTTCCGTCCCTTTAACCTGATGGATCCGATTCAATTCAAAAGAAAATTTGATTTGATTTTCTGCCGCAATGTAATGATTTATTTCGATCAGAATACCAAAGATGCATTGGTGCAGCGTTTTTACAATGCGACTGTTCCCGGAGGCCACCTCTTTATCGGTCATTCTGAGGGGCTGACCAAAGCAACCTGCCCCTACCAGTATATTCAGCCTGCTATTTATCGAAAAACGGCGAAGTAGGAAGGAGCAAAAAGGAGGGTAAATAATAATGCCAAAGATCCGCCTGATGATTGTGGATGATTCCATCCTGTTCAGAAGCTGGATGGTGCAGAATTTAGGTGCCGACCCCCGTTTTGAGGTGGTCGGATATGCCATTAATGCCATAGACGCTAAAAATAAGCTGCCTCAGCTAAAGCCAGACATTATGACCCTGGACATCGAGATGCCGGGAATGACAGGATTAGACTTTCTTCGGGAAGTCCTTCCAACCAATCCCATTCCCATTATTTTGGTATCTTCTCTGAATGTACGGGTATTCGATGCTCTGGCTGCAGGCGCTGTTGATTTTGTCCGCAAACCGGATATGAATCTTGAAGGTGGAAAGCAGGCTTTCCTGCAGACTCTCAAGTCCAAGCTGGTCGTAGGCGCAAATGCTAAGGTTCGTCTTCCTTCTCCAGGAGCTTTTGCCGGTTCGGCAGCATCCCGGGGAGGAGCCGTATCCTCTGTCTCGAGTAATGCCCGGGGAGGTGTGGGCACTCCCAGCGCTTCCGCCAGTTCCTCTGAGACTATAAGCTCTGCTCCCCTTCGATCTCCTTCCAGCTTTGGAAATGTAGACCTGATCGCAATTGGAGCCTCTACAGGAGGCACGGAAGCGATTTTGGAGGTAGTGCGCCAGTTTCCTGCAAAGATGCCGGGAATCGTCATCACCCAGCATATGCCCCCTGGCTTTACAGCCATGTATGCAGAACGCCTGAACCGGATCTGCAATCTTAAAGTAAAAGAAGCCTGCCATGGAGACAAAGTAATGCCTGGTCAGATTCTGCTTGCCCCAGGAGGTCTGCAGATGCGTGTAGTCAAAATGGGAACCGGCTTTTCGGTAAGCTGTACCGAGGAAGCCAAAGTCAGCGGCCACAAGCCTTCTGTAGATGTATTGTTTGACTCGGTTGCAGCAAATGTAAAAAGCCGGGCTATCGGCATTATTCTTACAGGCATGGGGGCTGACGGAGCCGCTGGCCTGCTTCGAATGAGAAAGGCTGGTGCTTACACTATCGGGCAGAACCGTGAAACCTGTGTGGTATACGGAATGCCTATGGAAGCCTATCGGGCCGGGGCAGTCTGCACACAGTCTGCCTTAAGCTCCATTCCCCAGGTTGTTATGGCTCAGCTTGCAAAATCCTAACCGATCAATCCATTATGCAAAATTATCAAATCAATAAAAAGAGAATAAACCACCATCCAAAAAGGGGCCTTGCCGAACGGATTGTTCTGACCTCCATGGCGCTTTCGGCTGCGGCTGTTGTGACCAGCCTGTTCGTCTATTTCCGCCCTTTTACCACGACGGATGTATGGATTGCTGCAAAAAATCTCTATTCCTATGTAGATGAACAAATCACTGACATTCAGGAACGAAGAAGGGAACGGCTGAAAAAAAAGGAGGAACAGCTTGCTGCCGCAAAACGCGCAGAGCTTATGGAGAAACAAGAAGAACTCTCCCCTCCCTCTGAAACCGTTCCCTATATTGACCGCAGCGCCAATATGGGAGAAGCAGATTCCATTAATGCGGAGCCTGTGTTTATCCCCCAGGAAGATGCGGTGTTTATTTTCATGTTAGACACTGCTTTAGGTCCTATGCTTTACTACAGCCAGGGCGATACCCGCTGGAAAGATTACCTTTACGGCGGATTGGATCCCATGAGCAGCTATGGCTGCGGTCCTGTCTGTGTAGCTATGATTATCAACAGCTTTTCTTCCTCCAGAGTCACCCCTATTGATATGGCGGATTGGTCTGCTGCCAATGGCAACTATGCCCGCCACAGCGGTTCCTACCACAGCCTGATTCCGGACAGCTTAACTGCCTTTGGGCTGAATGTAGAAAGCGTTGCAGACCGTTCCGTGGAAAATGCAGAGAACCTTCTGCGGACAGGGCACATTTTAGTAGCTCTGATGGGAAAAGGAAGCCTGACAGATAATGGACATTTTATTATTATTGCCAATTTAAATGATCGTGGAAATGTGTACATCGCAGATCCTGCCAACTATGAAAATTGCACAAAGGAATGGGATTTGCAGTTATTGATGGATGAACTGAAAGGATCCTATGACAGCGGCGCTCCTCTTTGGGCAGTTTCCGTTCCGGAAACAGATGCAGCAGAACCGGAATGAACAGATAGGTGCAATTTTATGCCAGCCAATGAAAAGGAATATAATGGTTTTCTTTTTGATCAGCTAACTTGTATCAAAAAGAAAACCATTAACCAATCCGGGCAATCTATAGAAATCTCAATCTATAAGAAATCAATCAGAACTTGAAAAGCGAAGGAAGCTCTCATTCCTTCACTTTTATCTGCTTCTCTTTCTCAAAATCAGCCTTTACTACCCTCTGCCGCCAAAGCCTGGTCCACAACCTGAAGTTCTTCTGGAGAAAAGGTTCTCCTCATGACCTGAACCATATTCCCATAGCCGGCCTTCATGGCTCCTTTCATCACAAAAAGCCGATCCTTCAATGTAGTAAAATCATAAAGATTCTGTCCTAAAAAGGATGCCACCGCCTCTGCCGAGGATGCTCCGGGCCTTTTGCTGCACTCATCAATGGAGAAGGCGGTCAGCATCAAAAACAGAGCGCTCATCAGATATTTATCACTCTTTAAGAGAATCACACAGTAATTGATGCTGTCAGCCAGATTTCCATTGTTAAAGCAGCAGGTGGCCAGCATTTCATACGCATTCCGGATATCCCCTGACACAAACATCGATTTAAAGGCAGTCCCATATTTCTCCAACTGATCCAATGCCCGCTTGAGATGCTTTTCCGCTGCCTTACAATTATTGTGGCGCACAAAATACTTGCCAGCATAATAGTCAAAGTCTGCCTCCTGAGGCAAACGCTTTACGGCCTTATTGTAAATCTCCATAAACACGTCCTCAGGCGTCTCATATTTGGCATAAAGGATTTCCAACAGCTTGGTAAAGGTCATGGAGGTCCGGATTGGATCTACGATTTCTTCCGTTTCCGGCATCAGGGAAATAGACCTTCGGAAAGCTTCCTCTGCCTTTTCCAGATCATCTGCCGAGTAATATTCATCTCCCAGGTATCCCAGCATCCTGTAGCTGTCCGGATTCTCCTCCAGCTCCTTCTGAATAATCTTTATATTTCTTCCGCTGGCAACCTTTTGGGCATGCCCGATCTTTCCATATCCTGTATGATAAATAGACAGCTCATTGACTGCATCTACAAAATGAAACTCTGAACCGTCTGTGGACATAATATACTCGTGAATCTTTCCAATGTATCCTATGCCTGGCCGATTGCGGAAGACCCTGGACTGGGTACCCACTGCTGTCACTTTACCCGCATCATCCAAGTGAACCCATGAGGACAAAATGGCATCATATTTCTTATCCTGAAGCTTCCTTACGTAGTACAGAACCTTTTTGGCATCCTCCTCGGAAAAATATTCGTCTGCATCCAAAAGAGCGATCCACTCGTACTTGGCCTTGCTGATAGCAAAATTTTTGGCGGCCGCAAAATCATCGATCCATTCAAAATGATAAATCTTTGCTCCCATGCTCTCTGCAATCTCCACCGTCCGGTCTGTAGAGCCTGTGTCCACTACAATCTGTTCAGACACTACCCCTTTCCCCCAGGAAAGAGCCTTCTCTATATTCCGCTCCTCATTCTTTACGATCATACACTGAGAAATCCTTGCCCTGCTGCGGCTTTTCATAATCTGTCTCCTCTCTGTTTCCTTCTTTCCTAAAATTTTATGAAAGCAAAGCCGCTCTCTCCTGGGGAGAAAAAAGCTTCTCTGCCATATACCCTGCAAACCCGCTGCACCCTGTCTTCTGAGCGGTTTTTACCAAAAACAATCGATCCTTCAGGGAAGACAGATCATAGATCCCCCAAAAAAACTGCAAAATCCGATGATACTCCTCCCTCCCACCCCCTTCCGGCGCCAAAAGCAAAAGCAGCCGGGAAAGAACCGTCATAATATATTTATCATACTTCAGACATGCCACAGCATAAGTGACACATTTCTGACTCTCTCCAGCCTCAAAGCAGCACCGTACCAACAGCTCATAAGCATCCAGCAGATTGGCTGCCAGCAGAAGCGCCCGGTTAGAGCAGCCAAAATCATCCAGCTTTTTTAAGGCTGCCTCCAGATAGGAGGATGCCTTGCCAGCCTTGCCTAAGGCTGCAAAAAACCGTCCTACAATATAGTCAAAATCCGCCTCCTTGGGGAAATGCTCCACAGCCCTTTTATAAATCTGCCTCATACCTTCCCAGGAAGTCCCATCCTTTTCTGCAAGAATCGTCAAAAGTCGAGCATAGGTCACAGCGCTTCTCTGATCTCCCTCCAAAAGCCTGCGGGGCATATTTTCTACCGAACGGCGGTACCACTGCTCTGCCCCGGCCCGGTCTCCATCCTCCAGACATTCGTCCCCCATATATCCCATCATCTCATGATCCCCAGGATTATCCTTCAGCTCCTCTAAAATCAGCTTTCGGTTTCTTCCTCCCTCATTCTTCTTAACATAAGCTTCCCCCTGATATCCGGTATGGAAAATAGAAAGGGATGCCACCACATCTCCAATCTGAAGCTCCCGTCCGTCTACAGATTCCAGCTGCTCATGAATCCGCCTGCGGTAGCGAATATCCGGTGTGTTCCGGAAAATCCGAATCTGGGTTCCGGAAGCAAAGATCCTCCCTTCCCCGTCAAGCTGCTGCCAGCCTGTAGAGATTCCGTCGAACCGATCAGGAGGCAGGCTGTCCAGCACTGCCAAAAGGCGCTCTCCATCCCCAGGCGCCAGGTATTCATCTGCATCCAAAAACGCGATCCAGTCTCCTTGGGCCAGCTCAATAGCATAGTTTTTCGCAGCAGCAAAATCATCAATCCAATCGAAATGATAGACCTTAGCCCCCATGCCTTCTGCAATCTCAACGGTCTGATCCGAAGATCCTGTATCAACCACGATCTGTTCCCACATCACATCCCTGCCCCAGGACAAGGCACGTTCTATATTCTTTTCCTCATTCTTTACGATCATGCACTGTGATATGCGTACATGTTTACCAGGCTCCATGAATCTTTCCTCCTTGTCCTCTTTGCAGCGCCGCTGCACACTAATCAAAAAAGCCATCTTTCGGCTTTTCCTGCCGAAAATGGCTTTTGCCCTATAAGACTGCGGATTCCAACTTATTCTTATAATCGGAAGGCAAATATTTTTAAACTTTTGCTTAATCCAGATATACTTCACAGCTTTGTTGTATATATCGTCAGATTTTGGAAATGGATAAGAGTTTTATCCTATTTTAGCATTATACACAAACTCTATACTTTTTCTATCCTAACCAAAGAGCGGAATAATCTGTATGAGAATAAGAGCAGCTACCGAATACAAGGAACAGTTATTTGAAATGCTAACAGAGTGGAAGAACGATATCATAGTAAATCACACCGATATGTCTCCATGGAAAATATGGGCAAATGATTTTCACGATTTTGATAATTATCTAAAAAATCTTGATACAACTTTATTTTGTTTCGATAGAGATAGAAACATTTTTGTAGGGGCTGCTAACATTCGTCACTATTTAAATGATAAACTGTTAAAAACTGACGGTCATATAGGCCACGGAGTTAGACCAAGTGAAAGAAAAAAGGGTTATGCGGCTGCAATGATTGGTTTGGCATTAGACGAGTGTAAAAGACTTGGGATTAATAAAGTTTTGATATGTTGTGACAAAGATAACATCGGTTCAGCAAAATCAATTATTGATAATGGCGGAGTATTGGAAAATGAAGTTGAAGAAAATGGACATATTAAGCAGCGTTATTGGATTCAGTTATAACATAGATGATGAATAACTGATTTTGGAGAGAAACATAGATGAAAGAAATAATTGCATATGAAATGTTATATAATAAAGCATTGAAGTATCAGAATGACATAATATGTGTTCCTTTTCAAAAAGAATATTGGAATGAATATATGAAAATATATAATGAATGTTTTTACAAAATGAGAAAGGCATTAGAAGTTGAGCCGCTTTGTTTCCTTTGAGATACGGATCGGGCATATCTTCAAAGCTATCAAAAATGCAGCCTGCAAGCAGGTTTTGCGCTCTGCCGGGAGCTGGCTGTCCGCTGAACCGCATACCGTCCTAACGGACGGGGCGGCTTTTCGCCGCCTTAATACCGCTGCTTCCCAACTTTCTCCCATCAGCGCAACATTGGCATTGTCTACAATTTTTGCAACCTTGCAAGCTTCAAGAGCGCAATTCCAAGACTGCAAAATTCTAATACCCTGCATTGCTGCGCTGTTACCCTGCCTGTCCGTCACTGTCTGATTTTATCCAATTCCCAATACCATGTATTGTTTATCCGCTTCGCTCGGACACTCATCTGCAAAATATCGGTCATAGGTGTAAAGCTGATTTTCTTCCTGTGGCGACAGGTCGGAAAAAAATAACCTCGCGTAAATGCTGCCGTTTTATGTCCCTATGGGCGTTCATAGTTTCCCGCTTCAACGCCTGTTTGCAAAAGCCGTTAAAAGCACAACGGATTTGCCATTGAGTACGAGTTGGTTCATGCAAGTGAAATATAAACAGTATTATAATGATGTGTGTAATCATCTATGGAGCCGGAATATCCCGTGTCAATGGGCGGGATTTTTGACAAAAAGCTGTTTGTCGGAATGTGTCGATTGAGTTGTTGTACCACGGCAGCGTCCTGCTTTTCGCCGCTTCCGGTGAATGAGTAACCATGATAATGGTCTGTCCGCGTTCCTTGTTGATACGCTGCAACAAACTCATTATCTCTGCTCCTGTATGGCTATCAAGGTTTCCCGTCGGTTCGTCTGCAAACAGGATTTCGGGATTTCCAATTAGCGCGCGGGCGATTGCCACACGTTGCTGTTGTCCCCCGGACAATTCGCGGGGGGTATGCCCTCGTTTGTCCCATAAGCCGACTACCTCTAAAATATCTTTCAGAGTTTTTTTATAGTCCCGCATTTTCTTTCCGTCCAGCAAAAGCGGAAGCATGATATTTTCTGCCACATTCAAGTTGGGGATAAGGTTGTAAAACTGAAAAACAAATCCTATATTCTGCCGTCTTATCCGGCTCATCTTTTCATCATTGAATTTTGAAATATCCATGCCGTTCATAAAGACAGAGCCGCTTGTAGGTACATCAAGCCCTCCGAGAATATAAAGCAGCGTACTTTTTCCAGAGCCGGACTGTCCCATGATGGAAACAAATTCACCCTGTATCACTTTCAGCGATATGTTTTTAAGCACTCTTGTTTTGGTATCACCAAGCTGAAAGTCCTTAATTATATTTTTGCCCTCAATGGCAGCTTCCTCTGTTAATATGTTCATTTGGCAAGCCCTCCTTACTCAAATTTTATTTCTTCCACCAGTTTCATTTTTCGGCTTTTAAAAATTGGTACTATGGAGCCAAGCAGGGTGACGATAATTCCTAATGTCCCCGCAACGAGAAATGTCCAAATGTCCAGTTCCGGTGTCATTGAAATTTTGGGCCCAGCAACAAGGAAAATAGTCTGTATTTCCATGTAAGAAACAACAATAGCAATGACAGCACCCATAAGCCCGGAGGAAAAGCCCTCTATCAGTGTCATCTTTCTGTTTTGACGGTTAGTTAGTCCAATGGATTTATACATGGCAATGGTGCGCCGCTTTTGTATATAGTTGATTAAAAGGTTATTGATAACGCCGACAGTCGCAAGCAGCAGGATAAAATAGGTCATGCTGTGCATTGGCTGTAAAAATGCGCCAACAGTTGCGAGCGCGTCGTTATTAAATTCCTCCACGGTACGGCTCCAATTTGAGGTTTCCCCAAACAAAGCCCGTATCTGTACCATGATTGCGTCGGGGTCTGCGGCGGTATAAGCTAAAAGGTCATAGTCAGACGCGCCAAAGTCAGATACGGCGTACATAGACGGAATGACGGCTTCCACATCAGTTGCCCTTGATTTGAAACTGCCTGCCACTACATAGGAATTTCCGCTTGTTCCATTTGAAAGCGTAATCGTATCGCCTATGGAAAAACCGCCCCGCTTCATGCAATCTTCGTTTAGAATTACTGCCCGCTCACCAGAAGCAAAGGAGAGCGCAGCCTGTTCACTCATGAGACGATCCGTGTAATGAAGCGCAAACATGGAATTATACCATTCCAAATTATCCGTTCCCTCTAAACGGGAAATGGGTTCACGATTCCCCTGTACATTGTTCTTAAATACATAAAGAGGTAATACTTTTTCTGCTCCGTCCATCTCTTTTACCTGTTCCACAAATTCCGGCTTCATGTGTCCGTCGGCAAAACCTTGAAGCTCTGCGCCATGAAATACGTTGCTGATATAAGTTGTCACAAAATTCCCCACTACACGGATTGCAATAATCGCTGATATGCTGATGAACAGCAGCGTAATATTCTGCGTGACATTCTTATTATCTTTCATGTTGCGGGCGGCAATCCTGCCCTCATTTCCTGCTGCCGCACCATAGAAGCGCTCCAATCCTGCGCTTGCTAGATTTGTGAAAATCGGTATCACAAGGATAGCAGCAGCAATCAGACCTGACAGGGAAAAACCACCCGCAAGATAAAGCATAGTGCCGGACGCAAAGCGCGGCAGCAAAGCGGACACGATAAACAATACAATCCCTATTCCGACAATCAGAGGACGCGGAATATGCTTTTCCTCCACCATACCTAAGACAATATCTTTTATCGGTAGTCGGCTTGCCCTGCAAACAGGCAGCCATGCCGAACACAAAGACACGATCACCGCAACCGCAAAAGAAAGAATAACGCCGGGAACAGAGATAACAACTGGGATTTCAATTCCCTGTGATAATGATTTGCCCATTCCCTGCAAAATGCCTTTTAATACAATCATACCAACAGGAATACCAATCAACCCACCTGTACAGCCGTAAAACAGGCTTTCCAAAAGCAGAATACGGGTTACGGTCTTTTCTGTCGCGCCGATACTGCGGAATGTGCCAATAATAGGTAAACGGTCTAAGGTAATGACTTTATAGCTGCTGTAAATGATAAAAATACTCATAGTTAATGAAAAGAAACTGATTAGAAAGAAAGGCATGGATTTCTGCCTTGCGTCGGCGGCTATCTGCGCTTCATTGACAACCTCCGATACCCGGTACTTTCCGTTATCAAGAGCATTTTTCAGTTCAGAAATGAGATTGCCTGTTGTACTATTTGAGGCGGGTTCAATCAGAATTTCGCTGTAACCGTCCTCCCACCCCAAAACTTCTTTTATGGTTTCCAAAGGCAGAAGCGCTGTTGCGCCCCTTGTGTGACGCAGGAAAACTGTGTCATAAGCGGCAATTTCCGCTGCTTCAAAATCCACTGGCAAGCCATTTATTTGCAAGGTAACCGTATCGCCTTTTTCTATGCCATATTTTGATGTAAACCTGTCCGGCAAGATAATCTGATTGCCGGATAATGCGGCAACTTCGCCGTCACCAATTAGTCGTGGTTTATTGATTTGATTTAATGCTTCCATATCAGCCGCCAAGAGGTCAACCGTTTCATAGTATCCGTTTTCATGGTAAAGGGAAGTACCCTCTACAATCCCTGTTTTTGTCTGTATGTCCGGCAATGCGGGAATATGGTCTGCATGAATGCCGCCCCACACTCTGAACAGAAACAGTCGCACTCCCCGCCATTCCGCGCGCCATTTTCCGTTGTGCGCTTTCATAAGAAGCGCCAATAGAAAAGGAAACGAACAGAAGCATAGCAGACAGCAGGATTGAAAGAAGCATAACGAAAGTTCTTGCTTTACGCTCTTTTACGTTTGTTAAGATATACTTTAGAATGATTTTCAAGTTCACACCTGCTTTCCATGCGTCATTTCAACGCATTTTCCATTGCTTTCAGAACGGTATCACTGGTAAGCGTTGCTTTTTCATGTTCCACCTCCTTGTCTATAAACAGAAAAAAGGTTGACCGTCACTACACTTAACATAGTAAACGGTCAACCTTAATTAAATTTTTATCCTGCCTTAATTAACCTTAATTGCCGGGAAAACGGATAAGAAAAGAAGTCCCAGCACCGGGGGTACTGTTAACTGAAATTGTACCGCCATGAAGCTCTACAATGTTCTTTGCGATTGCAAGCCCTAAGCCTGTCCCCTCGGTTTTGCTCTCCGTATTTGTCCCTCTGTAATATCGCTCAAATAATCGTTCTGCCGCCACATTACTCATGCCGCCGCCATTGTCTGATACGTTTATAGTCAACTCACTTTCAGAAACCCCGATTTTTACGGTTACTTCCGTATCTTTCGTTCCATGCACAAACGCATTGATCATCAGATTTTGAAACGCCCTTGTAAAAAGCTTTGTGTCAAAGGATAAGAGTGCTGTTTCGTCTGTAATATTATCGCTGCACTCGAACAAAATCATGCGGCTTTCGTATTCGGGGCGGTTCAATATATCGATGGACAGTTCCCGCAAGAAGCGGACAATATTCTGTTCCCGCCTGTTTACCGGAAGTGTGCCGTTTTCTAATTGCCATGTTAATTTTAAATCGTCAATCAGATTTTCCATATATGCCGCGTTTTTTAGCATAATGCCCGCATACCGCCTGTACTCAACTGCTGTTTTTTCTGTGTCATCCTGTAAAACTTCCGCATAGCCTTTAATCGGGGATAGTGGGGTCTTTAAGTCATAGGTAATATTAGCAATCCATTCCCGGCGCATATTTTCCGTTTCCTCCCGCAGCTTATCGCTTGTCTTTACACCCGCGTCCAATTCATTCAGACTATTGTACAGCTCCCTAAATGCGCCTTTTGCCTTAACAGGAAGATAACAGCGTCCAGAAATATCCTGTATAGACGTTACCAATTTGCGTATGGTCTTTGTCATTAGAAAACCATATGCCAACCCTAAAGAAATGATTACTGCTAATAAAATGCCAATGGTTGAGAAAACAATCTTTTTCCCGCCTGTAAACCGTTCCCCGTTTAAGTACATGGTTACTTTTTGAATGTTCATAGGGAAATGGAGAACATAGGCATATTCTTTTCCGCGCTCTGTTACAATACCTACAAAGGAAGTCATATCTTCTGTATCAAGGTGTCCAGTCTGATTAAGCTGTAAAAGATCAGCGTTAGAGTAAGTGTCCTGTGCATTGCCAGGCTTTTGGCACCCATATACTTCATTTCCGGCGGTGTCCAAAATTTGCAGTCCGATATGGTTATCCTGCAATCGTTCTATGCCTGTCTGTTTTACCGTGGGGCTTCCGTCTACAAAGATAATGTAGTCCGAAAAATCCAAAGTAAAATTTTTAGCCCAATCGCTGCGAACATTTTTGCCGTTGGGGTCTGGCGCGGTAATGAGCATGGCAAAAAGGCAGCACACCACAAGGAGCGTCCCTGACAGCGACAAGAAGAATATGGAATATATGTGAAAGGTGGTACGGTAGCCGGATTGCTTCATTTAATCAGTCCTTTTCTTTAGCTTATAGCCCAGGCCTTTTATGGTAATCAGTTGTTTCGGGGTTGACGGGGTATCTTCAATCTTCTCCCGAATATGGCGAATATGTACCATGATTGTATTGTCACAAATGCTGCTGTATTCTCCCCACACCTGTTCATATAGCCGTTCCTTACTGATAATTTTATCTGCATTTTCCATGAGATAAGACAATAGCAGAAATTCCCTTCCGGTCAGATCAATTTCCTTTTCATTTTTATAAATCCGGCTGCTTTCTCTATCAAGCGCAAGTCCTCCGACAGTCAGCAGCCCTTTTACGTCTGTCTGCATGACAGACTGGTATTGCTGGCGGCGGAGCTGCGCTTTGATTCGATAGACAATCTCCCGTGGGCTAAAGAGTTTTGTGATATAATCGTCACCGCCGCAGGACAGTCCAAGTATTTTGTCAATATCATCATTCTTTGAGGAAAGAAACAGGATAGAGCAAAACGAGAACTCCCGTATTTGCCTGCAAACCTCAATACCGTCAATGTCCGGCAGCATAATATCCAAAACAATCACGTCCGGTTGATATTCCCGGCATACCTGTACAGCGTCCATACCTGTGTACACTTTCTTAATATTTTCAAAACTATCTTGACGCAATACTTCTTCTATTAAATCAGCAATGTCTTTTTCATCATCTACTAACAATATCTTACTGTCCATTGATTACACCGCCTTTTCTCCTGCCGTCAACAGGCTTTTTTGCGTCCTTTGGTATTAGCCACATATAACTAAATTTAGAAACACCGGGTATACGGTTTTCTTCGCATAGCTTCTGTACCCGTCTTTCTGAAATGCCCCAATTTTTTGCTGCTTCGGAAGCTGTAATGTACTCTGTCATATTATCTACGCCCTTTCTTAAATCACATTATATACGGACTTACGAATAATAGCAATAGACAGGCTGCAAATAATATGTTCTATTAGTCTGCTTGCCGATATGAGCAGCCGGGACTTAACGACTATGACGGCAACTGCAAAGGGAATACAGGAAGCGGACAGCAAGGAAACGGGGGATTAAAATCCTCCGTTTCTTCATCCCCCGAAGGAATCAATACAAGATACACGATCTCCTGAAACCTGTCAAACAAAAATCCATATACCATCTGCCCAACCGGCTGGGCGCACAACGTAACAGCGGATGTATAAGCCATAATCTTCCCAATCAGTTCATCTGGCATATTTTTCTGGATCATGGATACCGCAAAAACAGAAAAAATACTAATCGCGGTCTGCATACCGCAGAAAGCAGCAACAATCACAGCATACCTTGTCATCACGCCGAATGGAAAAAGAAATACAACCCCTGCCGGAATGATACAGACGCCGATTACCGCAAGCACATACGATAATCTGCCGAATCTTAACTTCCCCGTAAGAAGCCCCGTGGCGATACTTCCCAAAATAGTGGCAACCGCCATCGCGCTCTCCGCCCCGCCATAAAATTTCGCATCCAGGCCAAGCACAGCCGCCGAACCTGTCACTTCCAAAACATACATAGACAGCGCCAGGCGCAGGATATAATTGCCAAACAAAGAACTTGCCTGCCCCAGCACAAGGAGCGTAAAATTTTTCGTAAACAGTTTCTGCTCCATCCGCTACTCCTTCCTTTCTTCCCTGTAACCTCCCAGTATCCTCTCGGTCCGCCCAGCCATCTCATCCTCTATAATCGGAAGCCCCATTGCCGAAAGAACCTCCACAACAAACCTGCACTTATGCCGGATTTCTTCCGCATCCGCCGGGAACACAGACGGCAGAAGCCAGAAATTGACAAGGGGCAGCAGTTCGGAAAGTTCTTTTGCATATTCCGTCCGGATCGAACCGTCACGCTGCCCTTCCTCAATCAGCTCCAGCCATAAAGGAGTCAGCACCCGCCGGTTCGCCTCCACCGCAGCCGCCAGAATGCGCGGGTCTTTCAGGATAGGAATTGCCTGCGTACTTATTTCTTCCCGTTCCTCATCAGCCCTGTCAAAAGCAAGCACTTCCCGGATCTTCTGCAGTCCGTTCAGATCCGAACGCCCACGAACCGCATCAAAAGGATTATTCTCCAAAAACATCCGATCCCCCAAAGCGTGCATGACATCTTCCTTGCTCTGGAAAAAACGATAAAACATCCCCTTTGCGCCCCCTGCCAACTCCATGATGTCCGTAATGGCAGTTTCCTCATAACCTTTTGATAAAAACAGCTCCTTTGCCGCATCCAAAATCTCTTTCTTCCATTGTTCCGGCTGTTTTTTTACTGGCCTTGCCAATTTTCCCCCGCCCCTTTCAATAGTTATTGACTTCAAGTCAATAACTATTATACAAAGAATTTTCTGCCATGTCAATCACTTCCGCAAATACCCTCTCACAAATGCAAAAAATATCCCATGAAAAAAGGACCGAAAAATGCCACCTCAGCATTTTCAGCCCTTTTTGTAAACTTGCAAAATTTTGACAATAAAATTCTGTTCTGGGTTCTATGATATAATCCAACTTCCGCCCCTAAAATAATTCCAAATATTCCTGGAGCCTATCCGCAAACTGTCCAATATGTATCCCATCCACAAAAGAATGATGAGCCTGGACAGATACGGGCATGACAATCTTGCCATCCTTTTCATAATACTTCCCCCAGTCAAACAAAGGCGTCGCATTATCCTTTTTTCCGGAATTGGTATGTGAGATATGCGTATAGGTGACCCAGGGCATAGGCGAACACTGGAACACATCATTTCCAAGGGGGCCAGTAAAATATTCCTTCTGCTCCCTTGCAATCCTTCCCGCCATCTCCACATATTCCTGAATACTGCCCCGAAGCGGCACATTGACCACTTTGAACAGCCCCGTATCCTGATTCAGATAAGTAAAGGCAGTATCAATATGCTCAAAAAGAACCACCTTCCCGTCCAGAAAACGATACCGGAACGCTTCAATCTCATCCGCGCATTTACAAACCACATACACAAACGCAAGCGTAAAAGAGAGGTTCTGCGCCTTCACCTTCCGGCGGAAATTTGTGATATCCGCCTCAAATGTCACACAGAAAGCAGGCTCCACGCTTCCCCTGAAAACCATACAGTGCATGGCCCTCTCCCAATTTCTTTCGTCTATCACCTGATAAGTATTCACTCCAGATTCTCCCTTTCCATTTCCACACATTTCACTTTCTTTTGGCAAATTTCTCTTTTGCGTATTCATATGCTTCCCGGATGTATGGCTTTAAATCTTCAAAAGTCTCTTCCGATGGGTTCAGCACACACATCCACCCCATCCACGCATAGACCGGATGGGGCAAAAAACAGTCAGCCGCGGAAAAATCATAATCCATTTCCACAACTCCGCCTGCCCCCGGACGTTTTGGCACAGCCCCGAACAGCTTCACAAACGTATCCTTACGAACACCCAGGTTCACCCGGTAAACCCCCGGCCGATTAAGCCTTGAGCCTTTATCATTATCCCCGTCCTTCTCCTTGACCGTCAATATGTACACGCCCCTTTTCAGCACATGTCCGGGATTATAAAAAATCCCCTTTTCTCCCCAGCTCTCCACAAGAACGCTGCCCTCCAGATTCTCCAGGCAATACTTCAATATCTCATCCGGCTTCATATCCCACCCCTGTACTTTCCAGATTCTTTTTATAAATCTCCAATTCATAAGTTTTCCCACTGCGCTGGTCTGTCCTCCGCTCCGAATGCTGATAAGTCAATCCACAGGATAAGGCCAGTGCCCTTGAAGCAAGATTCCCTGCCCGTGTAGAATAATAAAATTCCTGCCCGTCTAAAGAAATACAGTATTCCATCAATAAACGCAATATCTGTTTTCCATATCCCCTTCCCACATACTCCGGCCCCAGGGCAATACCAGTCTCATGAAAAATATGCGGCTCTGTTTCCTCCACTCCGGCAAAACCAATGGCCTGCCCGCTGCCCCTCTCATAGACCAGCCACGCGTCATGGGTTTCCTGCCATGCAATCGTCCTCTGTATCCTCTCCCTGGCCCCATCCTCATCAGCCGTCACTTTCCATACCATATATTCTGCTGTTTCCGGCCTTGACCAGACATTCCGGTATATCGATCTCCAATCCTCATATTTTGCCTTTCCAAGAATAATATCTTCTGTCTCCATCCTTCCTTCGTCCCTCATAAACACCCCCATCACAGCCAGACCGCCCAGTCTCCGTAATCAAAAGTCCTGCTCCCATGACGCAGTTTCCCGCCCTCCTTCAATCCCCGGAAAGCATCTCTTATACATATCCTATCAACAGTAAACCATTGATTCATCTGTTCCCTCCTGAAAATCTTTATCCCTTTCCACCTGCACCCAGCCTATGGGACAAAATGTCCCAAACCTCTGGACACCGTGACTATATGTGTGGCCACACTCATCCATTTTTAAGGGCCGCTCTTTTCTCAAAATCGAAATGGGCGGGAAAGCCATTTTAGGGCTTTCCCGCCTTGATTACCCATCAGCAAAGACGGGCAGGAAGAAAGCGGCAAAGGCCAATCCCAAAATCACTGCCCTGCAAGTGGAACTTGCCCATGTGGACGGTGAAATTGAAAAGCTGCTGGGCATATCAGCGCCTGTCAGACCGTTACCTTGTGTAGTTCCTTGTAAACTGACCTAATTCCTCCTTAAAATAATTGTAATGAACAAAGAACGGACAACCCAAGGAGGGAGGGCTGCTTACACCAAATCGGTGCGACTGGACTACTTACCAGTTCTGCAAGATTGACTTACGTTGTGTTTTTATCTTTGCTCCTATATATTACCACATAACCGCCTATTTTTCCATAAAAATGTGGCAATCCGCTTGATATTGCGAACTGCCACATTACTGCCTTTCCCTTATCTGCATTAACTTACATGGTGCCAGCATCATGTTCAAATCATTACTAAGGAAATATTCTATCTGTTTTCAGACCAATTCCACCATTAAACTTTCAATAATTCAGA
Source organism: bacterium D16-56 (assembly GCA_003611875.1). Classification (GTDB taxonomy): domain Bacteria; phylum Bacillota; class Clostridia; order Lachnospirales; family Lachnospiraceae; genus Brotaphodocola. Next base: position 60,609 of record RAYY01000029.1, read on the forward strand.
AATCACATCGTCCGAAAACCGTTTTCGTATCGGTTTTGCAGGAACACCTCCAACAATCGTATAAGGCGATACATCTTTTGTAACAACTGCTCGTGTCCCAATAACCGCTCCATCACCAATTGTTACACCAGATAGAATAACTGCTTCAAAGCCAATCCAAACATCATTGCCGATTACAATATATTCCCCGACAAACTTTAATACAATCAAAACGGATACGAAAAAAGCGAGTACCACATCAAAAGGTGTGCATACCCGCTTCTCATTCCCATATTCTCAGTACATATCACCCAAAATGAACCCCCTCCAAGGCCGCCCATTTACAGATTCGGATACCACCGCAGACTGGGTCATTCCAAGCTTCTCTGCCAGATCGCTGACATGCGCATCCTGCTCCATTAAAAGAAGCAGGATACGAATACGGGTAGTGTTCCCCAGCATCTTAAAAAATTCAGTTAAAATGTACAGATTGCTTTCTTTAAGCCCTGCGTAAGGTTGACTGTCCTGATATTCGGCCAAAGGAACCCCTCCTTCCTTACAGCTTTTTCACAAACAGGCAGCGGATCGCATTCAGCACTGCAAGAATCATAACACCCACATCCGCAAAAATCGCCAGATACATATTCGCAATTCCCACTGCCCCTAACGCAAGGCAGGCAAACTTTACAACAAGCGCCATCACAATATTCTGATAGACAATCCGCAGACACTTTCTTGAAATCTTGATGGCTTTTGCAATCTTCATCGGGTCATCATCCATCAGTACAATATCCGCCGCTTCGATTGCCGCATCGGAACCCATTGCTCCCATAGCGATACCAATATCCGCTCTGGAAAGCACCGGGGCGTCATTGATACCGTCACCCACAAACGCCAGCTTTGCCTTGCCCTGCTTCACCCGCAGAAGTTCTTCCACTTTTTCAACCTTATCTGCCGGCAGAAGCTCGCTGTAAACCTCGTCAATCCCAAGAGAGGAAGCAACCTGATTTGCCACTTTCTTTGCATCGCCCGTCAACATGACAGTCTTATCAACGCCTGCTTTCTTTAATTCCGAAATCGCCGCTTTAGAATGAGGTTTGATAATATCGGAAATCACGATATGACCGGCATATTTCCCACCCACTGCCATGTGTATAATCGTTCCGGTCTGGTGGCAGTCTTGATAAGGAATATTCAGGTGTTTCATCAGTTTATCGTTCCCGGCTGCAACCTCCATGCCGTCTACTTTCGCAGTCACGCCGTTTCCGCTGATCTCCTGTATATCCGATACACGGGTTCTGTCAATCTCTTTCCCGTATGCCCGCTGTAAGCTCTTGCTGATGGGGTGGGAAGATGCGCTCTCTGCAAGAGCCGCATACTCCAGCAGCTTTTCATTCTCAATGGTAGAATGGTGAATCCCGTTTACCTCAAAGACTCCTTTTGTCATGGTTCCGGTTTTGTCGAAAACAACATACTTTGTCTGGGAGAGGATTTCCAGATAGTTGGAACCTTTCACCAGCACACCCTCCTTGCTTGCGCCTCCAATTCCCGCAAAGAAACTCAATGGGATACTGATTACAAGTGCACAAGGGCAGCTGATAACGAGGAATGTCAACGCCCGGTAAATCCACACACCCCAGTCCGCAGACAATCCCATAAAAAGCATACGAACAACAGGTGGAAGGAAAGCCAGCGCCAAAGCCGCATAGCAGACGGCAGGCGTATATATTTTTGCAAATTTCGAGATAAAATCTTCTGATTTTGATTTGCGGGAACTTGCATTTTCCACCAAATCCAAAATCTTGGAAACCGTGGATTCCCCAAACTCCTTGGTGGTCTGTATCTTCAATACACCAGTCATGCTGATACATCCGCTGATTACTTCGTCACCAACCTTTGCCTCCCTCGGCAGACTTTCCCCGGTCAGCGCACTGGTATTCAGGCTGGAATTGCCCTCAACAATCATACCGTCAATCGGCACTTTCTCTCCCGGCTGGACAACAATCACGCTGCCAATCCCTACTTCATCCGGGTCTGCCTGCTCTAACTTTCCGTTCCTCTCTACATTTGCATAATCGGGACGGATATCCATCAGGCTACTGATATTGCGGCGGCTCTTTCCAACCGCATATCCCTGGAACCACTCCCCAATCTGGTAAAACAGCATGACAGCAATGGCTTCCAGATACTCGCCATTCTCATAAATAGCCAGAGCCATTGCTCCAATCGTAGCCACTGCCATCAAAAAACTCTCGTCAAATACCTGACGGTTTTTAATGCCCTTTGCAGCTTTCCTCAGAATGTCATATCCGATAATCAGATAGTCAACCAGATAGCACCCAAAACGAAGCCATCTTCCTGCGGATGGGAATAAATATTCGCAAGCCGTATCAAACATCTCTGCGGAAATAAACTGGAGAGCCAATAAGATTCCGGCGCTGATTAAAATACGAATCATCATAACCCGTTGCTTTTTTGTCATACCATCCTTGCGGCTGCCGACAAAAATAAGAAGTACGGCAGCCATTATAATAACCACTGTCAGCAATATGCTGATTACTAATTCCTGCATGGTAAAAACTCCTTTCAAAATATACTTAATTATTTAATTATTCCTGATAAAAAAGACACCCCAAAACTGCAGCTGGGCATTTTAAGGGTGTCATTCCATCACTGGCTGCTGCCGCTTAAAGGAAAATCTCGCAGTCCGGCTCCACTTTCTTGCAGGCATCCAACACGTTCTTCATAACATCCTTCGGCTCCTGCCCCTCGTCAAATTCCACAATCATCTTCTGTGTCATAAAATTGACGGTTGCGCTCTGTACGCCAGCGGTCTTGCGGGCCGCATCCTCCATCAGATTGGCACAGTTGGCACAGTCTACCTCGATCTTGTAAGTCTTTTTCATTGGAAAAGTCCTCCTTGCTATTTTCTGTTTTCAAATTTAATAATTAAGTATTTATTTAATCATTATGGTTGCAGTATAATACACAAAAAGGCACTGGTCAATACCTCTCAGGCATTCCCTCCCAAATGGGCGAAAAGTATTTCCATTTGGGCGAAATGCAAACGAAAAAGAAAGGAAAGCAATATGGACAATATGAACCTTCTCATGGTAAATGCTGCTATAACCTCCTTCACTGATATGGTTTATATTTTCAAAATCCTACGCTTACGGAACCCACAGAAAAAATTGATGCGGACAATTATATACCATATAGGCAGGAGGAAAGAAAATTGGATAAGATCATCTTAGCAGTATTAAGCCTGATTGCAGTTGTCGTAAGCGAGGTTTTAACAGATGGTGAAGATTGAACCGTATCAGAAAAGCGAGGAGGAAATGAATATGGCAGCAATGGTTGAAACAATGTTCAGCGTAAGGGAGAAGCCTTGGCACGGCCTCGGCGAAATTATCCAGGAAGCCCCTACATCGGAAGACGCGCTCCGTCTCGCAGGGCTGGACTGGAACGTCATCTAGGAACCTGTACTTACAAAGTACAATGAAATGATTCCCGGATATAAGGCTAATGTCAGGGATAAGGACCGCCGGGTGCTCGGCGTGGTCACTGACCGCTACAAAGTGGTACAGAACCCGGAAGCGTTTACTTTCGCGGACGCTCTGCTGGAGAACGGCGTAAAATACGAAACCGCAGGCTCCTTACAGGAAGGCCAGAAAACATGGATGCTCGCAAGTCTCCCGCACCAGTACATCATCAATGGAGACGAAATATCGCCTTATCCTGTATTCATGAACTCACATGACGGGAGCTGCAGCATTAAGTGTGCAATCACCCCTGTCTGTGTAGTCTGCAATAATACACTGAACCTTGCATTGCGAACAGCGAAGCGCACCTGGAGCTGCATGCATACCAGGGACATTGCCGATAAGATGCTGAAAGCAAGGGACACTCTGTTCCACGCTTCCGAATATATGGCGGAGCTTGGGAAGATCTTTGACCAGCTTAACCCCATCAGACTGTCGGACCAGAAAATCATGGAATACATCGAAATGCTGATTCCGAAACCGGACAAAGCGACTGACATCCAGAAGAAGAATCTCAGGAAACTCAGGGAGGACCTGAAAATCCGCTAGTTTCCTGACACATGAGGTATCTGTCGGATAATCCCTATCCAATTTAACCAGTCCTGGCAAATCAATCCGTTTACGCATCATCCAGTCCCTCTTTCCAGCCTTACTGCAGCTCTATTGAAACCGTGCTAAACTGCAGCTGATTACCGCCTCCGGCAAACTGTTCCTCTGTAAGCTGAATTTTAAAAGGTACAGGGTCAATCTTGGTATAAATTCCATTTTCCGCCTTTATTACTTCATCAGCTACCCTGCCGTATTCACTGCAGCACTGCCCTAATGCGCTCTGTACGCTTGAAAGCCTTGTCTGACTACACCTGCTGAAAAGCTGCATGAGTAATATATCCTCGTCAATAATAACCGTATATTCCTCTAAAAAATCGCATGGCATTTGTAAAAGATATGCATGGGTAGTCACAATGACACGTTCGCCTGTGTTCCCATTTACCCCATTCAGTATTTTCCTGCATTCTTCCGCTACGGCCTGTTTATTAGGATTGTCTTTTACTTCCTCATAAAACGCTTCAAGAAATCCTTTCTTTTTGTTGTGGACGCCTCTTTTATGATAATCCGAGAGCTGTTCCTTAATCTCATCCGGTATAAAAATATTGTCATCAACACTTAATGTCATAAATACTTCTTCTTTCGACCGTTTCTAAAAACTTTTTCCTCCCGCCATTAATCTGTAAAAGGTTTGTTGCAATCACAAATTTTTCTTCATGCCCCAGTTCCTCTCCGTTAAGGAAATCATTCAAAAAGCTCACAACATGTTACACCATCCAGGCTGAGGTAGTTTGACAAAGATATTGAAAAGCACTCAAAAGTTTACATTCAGCAATCTTAACTTGCTATACATATTGTTAATAAAAAGATATAATAGGTGAGAAAATGACAACAGGCGAAAAATTAGCGTTGCTACGTGAGAAAAAAGGTATTACACAAGAAAAATTGTCTGAAATATTAAATGTATCCCGTCAGTCTGTTTCAAGATGGGAAACTGATATAAGTTTTCCTGAAACGGACAAACTTATTAAATCAAGCAAATTATTTGAATGCAGTACTGATTTTCTGTTAAATGAAGATATTCAAGAAAATGCAGAAAACAGTATTGATGTATCTATTGATAATTGCTATAAGTTTATACGCGAGTGTGGATATTTCTTTTCGGCAACATCATTTAATAACCAGCCCAAATTAAGACCTTTTGGTATGATTTATTCAAATAAAAAGGCGTTATATATTGCTACAGATAAGCGGAAAAATGTTTATTCTGATTTAGTCGGAAATCCACAGATTGAAATAGCAAGCTATAATGTGAACACACGCAAATGGATAAGAGTTGATGGAAAAAGCAGAAGTTGAAAACTCCATTATGATTAGGGACGAAATGATGAACAAATACCATTTGTTAAAACAAAAATGTTTTGACAAAACAGAAATGTTTCTTGCCATTTTCAAATTGATTATTGATGAAATTAGTATTTATTAAACCTGGAGGATTAAAATGGAAAAACTAACTTTGGAAACAAAGAAAATACTGAATGAGCGATTTAACAAGGACAACATAATTGCTTTGGCAACGGTACAAGACGGAATGCCATATGTACGTAATGTGAATGGATTTTATGAAGATAGTTCATTCTATGTGATTACATATGCACTTTCCAATAAAATGAAACAAATAGAAAAAAGTCCATGCGTGGCAATTAGTGGCGACTGGTTTACTGCACATGGAAAAGGAGTAAACTTAGGTTGGTTTTGCGCAGACAAAAATAAAAACATTGCCAAGAAACTAAGAGAGGCTTTTAAGGAGTGGATTGACAATGGACACAATAATTTTGAAGATGAAAATACTTGTATTCTTCGCATTGAATTGACGGACGGTGTTTTATTTTCACATGGAACAAGATATGATATAGATTTTTGCGATAAGAGTTATTGATGAATTAAAAAATTGTTTTTTGAAAACAGAATATTGTTTATCTTTAGGTAGCGATTATCTTAACAGACAATCCGCTGCCTTTTTTATTTTCAGAAACCGTCAACACAGCACAGAAAGAATGAGGTATCTGAAATGATTGAAAACAAAAATGAAGCAAGCAAAAATTCAGAAAAAACATTGCAGGCATTGCAACAGGCAAAACAGCGTGTAGCCAACGAAAAGAAAAAGCAGAACGAAAAGAAACGCAAAGCCGAGAACCACCACAAGTACATCATGGGCGGTATCATTGTGAAGTATTTCCCCGACTGCTGCCGCTATGACGAGGGCGAGTTGAACCGTATCTTATCGGTTGCCTTGCAGACAAAGGAATGTCAGCAGATTATATTTAAAATCAAAGCGGAAAGCCAAGAAACCACTCCCCCACAATCCACTCTCCCCAATGCGGAAAACGAAAGCGAGGGCGGTACGGAATGACGAGGACAACGGAACTGAAAAGCCGAGGCAACGTATTCACCCCGTTTACGGGGTGCGCACAGATATACCACCAGAGGTGGTATATCTATGCGCTCTCCGAGGGGCAAGTTTCACTTGCATGGACTCCTGCAGAGGGCGTTGTCTGCCTTGCGGCAGCCAAAAGAGGAAACGACAATTCCCCTTCGCAAGCTGCGCTTGCTGCCCTTTAGTGAACTTTGCGTTCAGACAAAAGCCAAAGTGCGGCTTTTATCTGCCCATGAAATATTTCAAAACTCAACACTCTATAAAACCTCAAAAACCTTGATTTTATGCGGGTTCCATAAATAAATCCCTTACTAATCCATGTCAGTTTTTGAAGGTATTTGCAGCAAACTTGTAACACCGATTATACCTTCCAGGCAAGATCATCCATAAAGGATTTCACCAGCATCAAGTAACCAGATTCCGTCCTGCCGTTCCTTCTGGCCTCCGGTGTACCCTATCAATATCCTCTCTTTGCCCCTCACACCTTCATATCACCCCCATATAGCCGTTGAAACGCACTCCCTGATAAAAGAGTTGTAACCCAAAGGAAAAACGCCAAGAAATGGCATCTCAACGTTTTCTTTTCCCCATGACATGTTCACAATTCCCCCCATACTAACATACACCCTTAATAAGCAAAACTAAATTTTCTACTATAGCAATAGAGAGCCAGCATTAAAAGCGATTGGCCCCCATCTCATTCCTCTGAATTATCAGAATTTCCCAGGAGCCTGCACTCCATCCACATCTGTTACATAAAGCGCACACTCCAATGAATGTCCGGCACGTGGTTCAAAATAATACCACTTCCCCTCAATCTCCTG